>DATHNI010000170.1:0-9952 GCA_035486135.1 Acetobacteraceae bacterium | reverse complement strand
CGGCGTCGGGCCGTTCGAAAGCGCCACCGTGCGCATCGAGCCGATGGGCAAGCTCTATGTCGCCTCGGGCGCGTGTCCGCAGGGACAGGGCATGGAGACGATCTTCGCCCAGGTAGTGGCCGACACATGGTCGGTCGATCCCGCGGACGTCGTCATCGCGCTGGCCGACACGTCGGCGATCGCCATCGGCTTCGGCACATTGGCCAGCCGCAGCACCGTCACGCTGTCAGCGGCGATCTTCCATGCGAGCGAACGCCTCCGCACCAAGGTGTTCGCGATCGCCGCCAACATGATGGAATGCGCGCCGGCCGACCTGGAGCTGCGGGCCGGAAAAGTTGGCGTGGTCGGCGTGCCGGGGATGGAGGTGACGCTGGCCAGCGTAGTCCAGGCCGCACGCCCCGGCTGGGACCACCGCCGGCCGGAGGGCATCGATGCAGGCCTGGAGGAAAGCTTCTACTGGGAACCGCAAACCGTCACCTGGTCCAACGCCACGCATCTCGCCGTGGTCGAGGTGGATATCGTGTCAGGTCAGATCGGCATCGAACAATACGTGGTGGCGCACGACTGCGGCGTGGTGGTCAATCCGATGCTGGTCGAGGGGCAGATCGTCGGCGGCTCCGTCCAGGGCCTGGGCGGCGCGTTGTTCGAGGAGTTCATCTACGATCGGCAGGGACAGCTCCTGACCGGATCGCTGATGGATTATGCGCTGCCGCGCGCCAGCGACAGCCCGAGCATGCGGTTGCTGCATCAGGAATCTCGATCGCCGCTCAATCCGCTGGGGCTGAAGGGTGTCGGCGAAGGTGGCGCCGTTGCCCCGCCCGCGGCGATTGCGAACGCGGTGTCCGACGCGTTGGCAGAGTACCGCGCCGAGTTCAACAGCACGCCGATCAAGCCAGAGCATATCGTCAGGGCGGTGAAGGGTGGCGTTCGCATGGCGCCAGCGTGAGCCGTTCAGCAGGCGATCGGCATCACCCCGCGCCGGTCTCCAGCCCGAGATAGATCCGCTGCACGTCGCGGTCGTCGGCGAGGGCGGCAGCCTTGCCCTCCAACACCGTCCGCCCGGTCTGGAGCACATACGCGTAGTCCGCGACTTCCAGCGCCAGCTCCACTGCTTGCTCCGCCAGCAGCAGCGTGAGGCCTTCGTTGCGCAAGCGCTCCAGCGTTTCGTACATCGACTCCACCACCGCCGGCGCCAGGCCGAGGCTTGGCTCGTCCAGCATCAGCAGCTTGGGATCGCTCATCAGAGCTCGGCCGGTGGCAAGCATCTGGCGCTCGCCGCCGGACAAGGTGCCGGCGCGCTGGCGGCGACGTTCGGACAGGCGGGGGAACAGGCTGAAGACACGCTCGAGCAAATCGGGGACGCGCCGCTGGTCGCGCAGCACGGTTGCGCCGAGACGCAGGTTTTGCTCGACGGTCTGCTGCACGAACAGGCGCCAGCCCTCGGGCGACAAGGCGAGGCCGCGACCGACGATGGCGTAGGCCGGCTGGCCGGTGACGTCCGCGCCCTGCCACATCACCTGGCCGGACGCCGGCGGAACCAGGCCGGCGATCGCGTTCAGCGTCGTGGTCTTGCCCGCGCCATTGGAGCCGAGCAATGCCACCATCGAGCCGGCGGCCACCTCCAGCGACACGTCGGCGATGCCGACAAGATCGCCGTAGCGGACGCAGAGGTTGCGGACGGAGAGAAGGATGTCGGTCATGCCGGTTCGGCATCGTGACGTGTCAAAGCAAGTAGATTCACCACAAAGGCACGAAGGCACGAAGGCAATTTTGAATCTTCGTGCCTTTGTGCCTTCGTGGTGAATCTACTTACTGTATTGCTCATCGCCGCACCCGCTTCATGTGGTGCCCGAGATACGCCGCAACCACCGCCGGATCCTCCACCACCTCCCGTGGCGCACCCTGCGCGATGACCTTGCCCTGATGGAACACCACCGCGCGCTCGGTCAGGGAGAGAATAACCTCCATCACATGCTCTACGATCACGATGGTGATGCCGCGCGCGCTGATCCGCCGCACCAGCTCGATGGCGAGCCGCGTCTCCGCCGGCGTCAGCCCCGCCAGTGCCTCGTCCAGCAGCAGCAGCTTCGGCTCGGTGGCCAGCGCGCGGGCGATCTCCAGCCGCTTGCGGCCGGGGGTTCCCAGCGACCGGGCCGGTGTGTCCGCCAACGGCGCCAGGCCGGTGAACGCCAGCACCTCGGCTGCCACGCGGCGCGCGTCGGTGCGATGGGGATGGCGCAGGAACGCACCCACCATGACGTTGTCGGCAACGCTCATGTCCTCGAACGTGACCGGCACCTGGAAGCTGCGCGCCATGCCGAGGCGCGCGTGTTCCTCCGGCGTGGCGCGGGTCACGTCGCGGCTGGCGAAGCGGATGGTGCCCTCCGTTGGCGTCGCGTCCCCGGCGAGGCAGTTGAAGAACGTGCTCTTGCCGGCGCCGTTGGGGCCGATCAGGCCGATGATCTCGCCTTCGTTCACGTCGAGGTCGGCGCCGTCCACCGCACGGAAGGCGCCAAACGCCTTGGCGATACCCCTGGCCTGCAACATGGGGGCCTGCAACATGGGCGCCTGCGGCATTGGCGCTGCACGCGTGGGCGCCTCAGACGGCACGGTCGGAGCCCTCCACCGCCACCGCGGCGCGACGCTCGAACCGCCTGGTGACGTGGCGCCAGATCTCCGCGATGCCGCCGGGTTGGAAACGCGTGATCAGCAGGATGATCGCGCCATAGACGATGAAGGTGATGCCGGTGCCGCCGCCGCCGAACCAGGCGTTGGTCGTTTCTTCCAGCGGCACCAGGATGATCGCACCGACCAGCGGACCGAACAGGGTTCCGGCGCCGCCCAGTGCCGCGGTGATCACCATCTTCACCGAGATCAGGATGCCCAGCGCGCTGTCCGGATCGATGAACCCTACCATCACTGCATAGAGCGAGCCGGCGATCGACGTGAAGCTCGCCGACAGCAGCAGCGCGTACAACTTGTAGCGCAGGATCGGCACGCCGAGGCTGCGGGCTGCGCGATCGCCGCCCCGGATGGCGGCAAGGTAGTAGCCCATGCGGCTGCGCTGCATCTGCCAGGTCAGCGCCAGCAGCACGATCAGCACGGCGAGGAACAGGTAATGGTACGGCACCGGACTGATGAACGACAGGTCGGCGACGGTGCGTGGTGTCGGCGGTCCCATCAGGCCGACCGCGGCGCCGACCAGTGGCCAGTTGCCAACGACGATGCGCGCCAGTTCCGCCGCGGCGATCGTTGCCATAGAAAAATAGTGGCCGCGCAGACGGAAGGTCGGCGTGCCGACCACCAGCCCCAACGCGCAGGACACCAGCACGCCCAACGGCGCTCCGGCGATCGGCGGCCAGCCCAGTTCGGTATAGACCACCAGGGAACTGTAGGCGCCGGCGCCGAAATACACCGCGTGGCCGACGGAGACCTGGCCGGCGTAGCCCCCCAGCAGGTTCCAGGCGGAGGCGGAGATCGCCGCGAGCAACACCAGGGCGCCGATGCGCTGGAGAAACACGTCCTGCGTCAGGAGCGGCCAGGCGGCGAGCAAGACAAACCCGATAAGAACGAGCGGCCACTGCTTCATGTGGTGCCGAGCAAACCCTGCGGCCGCACCCACAGCACCAGCAGGAACAACGAATACACCACCACGTCCTGGTACACCGCGCCGATCAGGTAGGCGGACAGTGCCTGGATGACGCCGATCGACAGCCCGGCGAGCAAGGCTCCCGGCACCGAGCCGAAGCCGCCCAGGCAGACCACGACGAAGGCGATCAAGGCGAGCGATTCACCAACGGTCGGGGAGATGTAGAAGAACAGCGCGATCAAGGCTCCCGCGACGCCGGTGGACGCGGCGCCGACGCCCCAGGCCAGCGCCTGCATGCGGTCCGGCCGGATGCCCATCAGCATCGCGGCGTTGCGATCCTCGGCCACCGCGAGGATGCGGCTGCCGAGCATGGTGCGCGTCAGCACCAGGTGCATGCCGATGGTGAAGACCAGCGCCAGCACGCCGCCGAGCAAGCGGGACGCTTCGATGCGCAGGCCGGCAACCGCGAATGTACCGCCGACCAGGTTGTCCGGCAGCGACACGAAATTGGCGGTGAAGGCCCAGAACGCGGCGTAGCGCAGCACCAGTGCCAGGCCGAAGGTGCCAAGGATCTGGGCCAGCATCGGGCCCTTCGCCATGTGGCGCACCAGGCCGAAATACACCGCGACGCCGAGGGCAAACAGCATCACGGCGGCCAGTGGGATGAACACGATGGGGCCGACATGCAGCAGGGTGTAGGCGAAGAACGCGACGTACATCGCCAACATGACGAAATCGCCATGCGCGAAGTTCACCACGTTCATCATGCCCCAGATGAGCGTGAGACCCGAGGAAAACAGCGCGTACACTGCGCCCATCAGCAGGCCGCTGACGACCACCTGCAGCAAAATCACCCGACTGAGTCTCCCGTACTTTGGGCGGCATCCTGAACGGTCGGGCGGGGTGGTGGCAAGCGCTGGAATCGGGCGCGAAGGGTCCTCCCCTCCCCTTGAGGGAGGGGGAGGACCCTTCTTTCCTGTTAGGCCTGTGCCCGCGCTTCGACCTCACGTTCGGCGTCGGCGAGGGCCCGCGGTTCCACCAGCAGACCTTGCCGTTCATAACGCTTGCGGCTTCTGCTGAAGCGCATGACCACGGCGGAGCGCTCGCTCTTGGCCTTGGCGCGGCGCGACAGCAGGGCATCGCCGGCCGGCAGGAACGCAAGGTCGTCCAGCCCGACGCAGCGCAGACAGGCAGGCCCGTCGTTTTCCATCACCAGAAGATCGCCTGTGCCGCCGCAGCGGTGGCATTTCCATGTGTCCTTCAACGGCTGGATCACCACCAGGTCCGGCGGCTTGCTCGCCTGCGCGACGACGCGCTCGCGCTTCTTGTCCGGCAGCGCCGGGGACAGGAAACGGGTGCGAAAATGGGCCTCGATCGCCGGCTCTCCGTCGCGGGTAAAGCGTAGCGCCTGGCGTTGCGGTGTGCGCGCCACATAGGGCGTCTCGCTGGCGAGCAAACCCTTCTGCACGGTCCATGCACGGAACAGGGTCATGGCTTCGGCAACGCGGGACGGATTGGTCTGGATCGCGTCCTCCAGGCAATCGATCTGCCCTTGCTGCCAGCGCTTCTCGGCGCTGGGTTCAAGCCAGCGTATGGCGAGCAATACGTCGATCGGGCCGACATGGCCTTGCGCCGCGAGGGCTGTCTCGGCGGCCCGGGTGACGCGATCAACGAGCGGTGTCCGAGTCTTCTGGTTCATGGTGAGAAGGACGTAGCTCCCTACGTGTTTGCGGCTCCGAACGTGGAAATGTTGTCAATATAGTAATTCTGCGCTGCGGTGGGAGAGGGTTGGCGCATCAGCCGTGGGAGTAGGCGTGCAGCGGGGCGGCCCGATCACCCTCACCCTCGGTGCTTCGCACCATCAACCTCTCCCGCGGAGCGGGAGAGGTTGCCCGCGCGCAGTGTGGGAGAGGTTGCAACTGGGCATACCCGGCAGTACCGTCTTGCACCGTACGGTAATCCGGAGGAACGCAGCCATGAAAGTTGGAATGGCGCTGAATATGCTGTGCCAGCCGGGCCGACCCGACGCCTCGGTGGTGCACGAGCATATGGCGATGGGCGACCTGGTCGAGCCGCTCGGCTTCGACTCGCTGTTCGCGCTGGAGCACCACTTCACCGGCTACGCCATGTCGCCGGCGCCGCTGCAATTGCTGGCCTACTACGCCGGCCGCACCAAACGCATCCAGCTCGGCACCGCGGTCATCGTGCTGCCCTGGCACGATCCGGTCCGCGTTGCGGAGCAAATCGCCTTGCTCGACGTCATGTGCGGCGGGCGTTGCCTGTTCGGCTTCGGCCGCGGCGCCGCTAGCGTGGAATACGAGGGCTTCCGCATCCCGATGGGCGAGGCCCGTCCGCGCTTCATCGAAGCAGCGCAGATCATCAAGCAGGCGCTGGCGCAGGACAGCTTCGAATTCCACGGCGAGTATTTCCAGATCCCGCGCACCGCGATCCGGCCTCGGCCGATCTCCCACCCGGAGCGCCGGTTCTACGGCACCGCGGTCAGCCCGGACTCGGTGGACGTAATGGCGAAGCTCGGCTTCTCCATGCTGGTGATCATGCAGAACGAGTGGCCGAAAGCCGCCGCCGACATCCATCGCTACCGGGCGGTCGCCGCGGCCGAGGGCTTCGCGCCCCGCCCGCCGATGATCCTGACCAACGTGTCCTGCGCCGAATCGCGCGCTGAGGCGCACGAGCGCGCCATGCAATGGCTCGGACGGAAGTGGGAGTCGATCGACAACCACTACCATTTCTCCGACGGTCACTTGACCAACGTCAAAGGCTACGAATCTTACGAGAAGATCGGCCAGACCTACGCAAAAATGAAGGAGCCGACCCGCCAGGCCAAGGCGACCGAGTTCTATGTCAGTATCCAGGTGGTCGGCACGCCGGACGACTGCATCCAGAAGATCGCCGAACTGCACAAGCTCAGCGGACTGGACCACCTGATCACCGAGTTCTCCTTCGGCGGCATGCCGCACGAGGAGGCGGAAATCGGCATGCGCCTGTTCGCCGACAAGGTGCTGCCGGTGCTGCAACGCGATGCGTCGTTCGCCGCGCCCCGCGCTGCGCCCGCCCCGGCACCCGAGCCAATGCAGGAAGGCGTGTTCGCCCCGGCTTGATCGATCATCTCCTCTCCCACGAAGTGGGGGAGGTCAGGTGAGGGTGACGCATGCGGCACGCAGCACCCTCACCCTACCCTCTGCCACTTCGTGGGAGAGGAAACCCCTCACCCCCAACCGTCTCCCAACTCCCGGGAGCGGAAAGATGTACTATCCGGCCCTCCCGACTTGTGACATCATTGCACCCAACAACAAGTTCCTCCGGGAGGCTACGCCGTGGTTTCGGATCCCAGGATGCTGAAAGCCGACCGTTGGTCGCAGCTTTGGCTCGGCCTCGTCTGCATGATCCTGATCGCCAACCTGCAATACGCCTGGACGCTGTTCGTCAATCCGATGCACCAGGCGAACGGCTGGAGCGTAGCCGGCATCCAGGTGGCCTTCTCCATCTTCATAGCCACGGAGACCTGGCTGACCCCCATCGAAGGTTGGCTCGTCGACGCCCTGGGTCCGCGCCGGGGCCCCCCGATGATGGTCGGCTTCGGCGCGGTGCTGGTCGGCTTCGCCTGGGTGATCGACGCTTACGCGGCATCGCTCAGCGCACTCTATGTCGGCGCCGCCCTGTCGGGCATCGGTGCCGGGGCGATCTATGCCACGTGCGTCGGCAACGCAGTGAAATGGTTTCCCGACCGGCGCGGCCTCGCGGTCGGCATCACTGCCGGCGGCTTCGGCGCCGGCGCGGCGCTGACGGTCATCCCGATCCGCATGCTTATCGACAACGCCGGCTATGCCAGCGCGTTCTTCTGGTTCGGCATCGGCCAGGGCGCCATCCTGTTGCTGATCGCACCGATCATGCGCGCACCCATGCCGGGCGAGATGCCGAAAACCGCCCCGCCCAAGGTGCCGCAATCCGCTACCAGCGCGACCCCGGCCGAGGTGCTGCGCGCGCCGGTGTTCTGGTTGCTGTACGCGATGTTCGTCCTGGTCTCCGCCAGCGGCCTGATGGCGACCGCGCAGATCGCACCCATCGCCAAGGATTTCGGGCTGTCCAGCGGGGCATTGCTGTTCGGCGGCAGCGCGCTATCGGTAGCGCTGGTGGTGGACAACGTGATGAACGGCGGCGCCCGCCCGTTCTTCGGCTGGGTGTCCGACCATATCGGCCGCGAATCGACCATGGCGATCGCCTTCATGCTGGGCGGCGGCGCCTACCTGTTGCTCGGCTTTTTCGGCCACAGCCCGTGGACGTTCGTGATCTGCGCCGGGCTGATCTTCTTCACCTGGGGCGAGATTTTCAGCCTGTTCCCGTCCACCTGCACCGACCTGTTCGGCCCCAAGTTCGCGACCACCAACGCAATGCTGCTGTACACGGCGAAGGGTACGGCGGCCTGGCTCGTGCCGCTGGCCAACATACTGAAAGGCGGCACCGGCGACTGGCGGCTGGTGTTCCTGGTGGCGGCGGCAACCAATTTCATCGTGGTGCTGCTGGCGGTGTTCGTGCTGCGCCCAGTGCGCCGGAGGCGTGCCGTGCGCTCGCACGCAGTGGCGTAAGGGGCACTTCGGGGTTCGCCGTCTTATTGGCGGGGCGCGATCCCACCTGTCATTACGAGCAGCGTACCCAACGGTGCGATCACTCGCATGACGTTCCGAGTTGCAGCATGCAGGAGGCTGCCAGGCCGGGGCCTGTCCCTTCAGGAAATGGGTACGATTGAATGTCTGCTTCCGGCGGTCGAATGGAGGGGAACGATGGAAAGGCTTGCTCAATGCCACTGCGGTTCACTACGTGCGACAACATCCGGCGATCCGATATTGGTCAACATGTGTCACTGCAAGGCCTGCCAGCGCAGGACCGGGGCACTGGCAGGTCATGGTGCTGCTTTCGCGAAGACGCAGGTCAGGATTGAAGGTTCCAGCAAGGTCTTCGAGAGAGACGGGCAGGAGGGTCGCAAGGTTCGATTCTACTTCTGCCCTAATTGTGGAACATCCTTGTACTGGAACGCTGACCTCCGGCCGGACTGGTATCTCCTTGCGGTCGGGGCGTTCGCTGATCCGGACTTTCCCCCGCCATCGGCCTCGATCCACGAAGAGTCGAAGCACACGTGGACGCTGCTCCCCGATAGTATGAAACATCTGTAGCGAGCCAATTCTTGTGGCTAACGAGGGCTGTCGCACGGCGACTGGTCTTGCTGCGAAATGCCTGACTTCCGCACCAAGCCAAGCGTCTGCTCTTCATCCCATGTAGACGTCGATACCGGCCCTAGCTCGTCGCCGTGTCGCCGAGGCCGCCCCGGTCAGCCGTCTGCATAGTCAGGCCGCTGGTCGCCCCCTTCGACTCTCCGTACGCAACTGCCCACACGCCGCCAGGATATCACGCCCGCGCGGGGAGCGCACCGGCGCGGCAAACCCGGCATCGTTGACAACCCGGGAAAAGCGCTCGATCGCCGGCCGCGTGCTGGTCTCGTAGGCGCTGCCGGGCCAGGGATTGAACGGGATCAGGTTCACCTTGGCGGGGATGCCGGCGATCAGCCGCACCAACTCCCGTGCGTCGGCCTCGCTGTCGTTGACGCCGCGCAGCATGACATATTCGAACGTGATGCGCCTTGCGTTCGACGCGCCGGGATAGCGGCGGCAGGCGGCGATCAGCTCGGCGATCGGATACTTGCGGTTCAGTGGCACCAGCTCGTCGCGCAGATCGTCACGCACCGCGTGCAGCGACACGGCCAGGTTCACGCCCAGCTCCGCCCCCGCGCGATCCATCATCGGCACCACGCCCGAGGTGGACAGCGTGATGCGCCGGCGCGACAGGCCGATGCCCTCGCCGTCCATCACGATGGTCATCGCCTTGGCGACATTCTCGTAATTGTACAGCGGCTCGCCCATGCCCATCAGCACAATGGTGGAGAGCAATCGCGGCGTTTCCCCCTTGGGCGAGGGCCACTCGCCGTAGGCATCGCGCGCCGCCATGAACTGCCCGGCGATCTCGGCGGCGCCGAGGTTGCGCACCAGAGTCTGCGTGCCGGTATGGCAGAAGCGGCAGGACAAAGTGCAGCCGACCTGGGAGGACAGGCAGACCGCGCCGCGATCCTCATCCGGGTCTGGGATGTAGACCGTCTCGGCTTCCTGGCCGTCACGGAACCGGAACAGGAATTTGCGGGTGTCGTCCTCGCTAGTCTGCGCTGTCACGGTATCGGGCCGGCCGATCACGAAGCGCTCAGCGAGCTTCGTTTGCAGCGGCCGGGCGATCGAACTCATGCGGGAAAAATCGGTCACGCCCTGGTGATAGATCCAGTGCCAGAGCTGCTTGGTGCGG
>DATHNI010000169.1:0-3296 GCA_035486135.1 Acetobacteraceae bacterium | reverse complement strand
TGCAGCGATACGGCGCCTTCTGGTTGCGCGCGCGCCGAGCAATCGACTTGCGCACCGCGTCGAACACCGCCGGATCGTAGGCGGGCACGGCGCGGTCGCGCACCCGCGGCAACGGCCGCACATCGGCGATGCGACGCGCATAGGCAACGGCGCTGCTGCGCAGGTCGGCACCTTCGGGCAACACCTCGTCGAGAATTCCCAACGCCAGTGCTTCCGGCGCCGGAACGTGCCGGCCGCTGGTTATCAGCTCCAACGCCACCTTCGGTCCCACCAGCCGAGGCAGCCGCTGCGTCCCGCCGCCACCCGGCAGAATACCGATCTGGACTTCCGGCAAGCCGACCTTCGCCGACGGCACCGCGATGCGATAATGGCAACCCAGTGCGTTCTCCAACCCGCCGCCGAGCGCATACCCGTGGATCGCCGCGACAACAGGCTTTTCGCTGCGGTCCATCACATCATAAGTGCGGCTGCCCACTGGCGCGCGCTTGCGACCAGTGCCGAAGCCACGGATGTCGGCGCCGGCGATGAAGCTGCGGCCTGCGCCGATCAGCACCATCGCGCGAATCTCCGGGTCGGCATTGCCGCGATTCAACGCATCGATGATGCCGTCCGCCACGCCCGGGCCGAGCGCATTCACCGGCGGATAATCCACCACGATCACGCCAACATCGCCGTCACGCTCAAAGCGGACTGGAGACGATTCACTCATGATGGTTCCTCTCGCTACTGGCAGGTAGCATCACCCAGCGCCGCGGCTTCGTCCATCCCTCGGGCTTGGCGCGGTGGCCTCCATGGCGGACGGGATGCGGAACAGACGGCCGGTGGCTTGTAATGCGTCGAGGGTCCAGTCGCCGCCGACACCTTGCACGACCCAGCAAAGGATCGCCCACAGGTCCCGATCGACCACAGCCTCGTCGATCGGTTCCAGCGCCGGCACGATGGCATGGATCTCCAGGCCGGCCGGGAACACCTCGCCGCTGCGCCCGATGAAGATCAGCGCATAGACCGAACCCGATGGCGCACGCAGATAACCCGGCCGCGCCAGGCCGACGCGATCAAGATCGAAACCGCGAACGAAGAAATCACGAAACTCCGGATAGTGCCCCAGCCGGTGCTCTGCCAGAACGAACGCGAGGCGCGTGCCATCGAGCACCGGCGGCGGAACGATCTCGACCGTGCTCATGCCAGCCGCCGCAGGAAGTCGATGATGCGGGCAGCGATTTCCGGACCGGAGTCTTCTTGCAGGAAGTGCCGGCCGGTCACCAGATGCGGTCCCTCGGCGTGTGGCAGCAACTGCTTGAAGCGCGCGGCGAAGATTGCCGGGTCGAACACGTCATCCTCGCGTCCCCAGACCAGCAGCACCGGCAGCGTCCACGCACGCAGTTCGCGTTCCAGCCAGGCGAAACGATCCAGCGCGCGCGCCGTGCCGTCCAACGGAATCCAACGCGGCCACACCCAGGTGAGCAAGCGACTCGCCGGATCGGGCAGCACAGCTTCATAAGCCGCCATCGCACGCGACGCGAAACGCTCGCGATCGACCACCGACAGATAGATGCCCCGCCCCGCCAACGCTCCATGCCGCCCGAGCAAATACGGCCCGGCCACCGGCGCATGCATCAGGCGCCAGGGAAAAATGCGTGTGTGGAACTCGGCCGGAGGCAGCGGCCAACCCCAGGTGCTCATCACCACCAGCGCGCGGACGCGGGATGGATTGCTGAACGCGAAGCCGAGGCCGGTCGGCCCGCCCCAGTCGTGGCAGACCACCGTGGCGCGCTGCACGTCCAGCCCACGCAGCAGCGCCGTCAGGTTGGCGATATGACCGTCCAGCGAATGATAGTGTTCCTGTGTGGGCTTTTCCGACAGCCCGAATCCGATCATGTCGGGAATGATCACGCGATAGCCCGCTTCGGTCAGCGGCGCCACGAAATCGCGATACAGAAAACCCCAGGTCGGATTGCCGTGCAGCAACACGACGGGATCGCCGGAGCCCTCATCGACATAGTGCATCCGCCAGCCATTCACCCGCGCGTAACGCGGCTGGAACGGCCATTGCGCGCGCGCAATATCCGGCAGATCGGGGCCCATTATCGCGCCGCCTTACAGCACCGCTTCCGCGACCACGCGCATCGCCTCGATGCTGGCGCCGGTCAGCACCATCGTGGTCAGCTTTCCGTCCTTGGCAGCCTGCTTCCAGACCTGGAGCCGATCCTTGATGCGATCCGCGGTACCGGCCAGGGCGATTTCATCGATCAGCGCGTCCGGCACCAGCGCCTCGGCATCCTTCTTGTGGCCGTCGAGATACAGGTCCTGGATCTTCGCTGCCGCTTCCGCATAGCCAAGCCGGACGGCGAAGTCGTTATAGAAGTTCTTCGACCGCGCGCCCATCCCGCCGATATACAGCGCCAGGTTCGGCCGCACCGCGTCGCGGCAGGCCTGCAGATCCGGCCCCATGCTGACCTTCACGTAGGGCGCCAGGTCGAACTTCGCCAGGTTCGCCGGTTTCCCGGCCTGCTTCATGCCGTCGAAAATCGGCTGCGCTATCAGGTCCGCTTGCTCCGGGGAAAACCATATCGGCAGCGTGCCGTCCGATACTTCCCCGGCGGTGCGCAACCCGGCCGGTGTGATCGACGCCGTGTAGATCGGCAGCGAGGGATCGCCATGCACGATGCTGCGCAACGGCTTGCCCAGCCCGGTCGAGCCCGGTCCGGTATAGGGAATCTGATAGTGCTCGCCTTGATGAGTCAGCGGTGCGTCACGCGCGAGGATCTTGCGGACGATCTCGATATATTCCTTGGTACGGCCGAGCGGCTTGCCATACGGCACGCCGTGCCAGCCCTCGATCACCTGCGGTCCGGATGCGCCGACCCCGAGCAAGAAGCGGTTGTTGGAAAGGGCTTGCAGGGTCATGGCGGTCATTGCGGCGCAGGCCGGCGTGCGCGCTTGCATCTGCATGATCGATGTGCCGGCCTTGATCCGCGTGGTGCGCGCCAGGACCCACGCTGCCGGCGACACGGCATCGGTGCCCCAGGCCTCGCCGCCCCATACCGATACGTAGCCCAGGCGTTCCGCTTCCAGCACCTCGTCCATGCTGAGCTTCGGCGTGGCGCCATTGATCCGCAGTGTAATGCCGAGTTGCATGGTTCCCTCCTGAAGGCTGATGTCATTGCGAGGCACACAGCGATCCTGACAAGACACACGCTCCCCCTCCCCTTGAGGGAGGGGGTTGGGGGGAGGGGTCGCAGCGGCACGAACCCCTCCCCCCAACCCCCTCCCTCAAGGGGAGGGGGAGCGTCAGT
>DATHNI010000168.1:0-13576 GCA_035486135.1 Acetobacteraceae bacterium | reverse complement strand
CCAGGGGAATCGCACTTCAGGGCGATCGGATTTGGTAAGCAAGCAGCGCAACGTCGGCAGGGTCATCGCCGCCGCAGCAAAGCAGTGTCTCACAAAGCTGAAGGAAGGGGCAGGTAATCTTTCACAAAGCTTTCCCGGCATTCCCTGATCCTGCCATGCGCCGCGACAACGGACATGCTTCTTTGTGAATCCTTACCTTCTGTTTCCCCGAACTTTGTGAGACATTTCCTGTCTCCCGGCCGGCACCGGCCCAGCCGAACAAGCTCCCGCCAAAGCCTGCGAACCCTTCGCCGTCGAATGCGATGGCTCCGCCGACGGGGAAGAGGCCGCCGCGAACGCCCGAGGACCCTTCCTCACCACACCATCCCCCGCTGCTCGGGCTTCTTCTTCAGCGCGGCACCGGGCCCCGAGGCCGCGATCCATTCGGTCACCGGCATGAAGCGCGGCGCCAGGAAGCGATAGGCGTTCTCCAGCGCGGTCCGGACTCGATCGTCGAAGGTGAACCCGACGCCGGTCCATTCCTGCAGCAGCGGCTGCCACGCGCGCAGCGTGCGATACAGCCAGTCCCGGTTCGAGCGGATGAACGTCCGCTGGCTGTCCAGATTGCGCAGCGCGGCCAGCACTTCGCCGGTCTGCGCGTCCAGTTCCTCGAACCGCCCGCCGATGCGCCGCAGCGCCACCACGTTCAGCCGGCGCACCTGGGTGAGCTTCTCCAGTTGCGCCGCATCGCCCCGCCATCCGTGCGCAAACCGGCCGAGCTTGGCCGACATGCCCTGGACCGGTATCAACAGCCGCTCGCGCAGCGCCTCGACATAGGCCAGCTCCTGACCCAGGATCTCCAGCATCGGCGACACCATCTCGGGACCGGCCAGCTTCAGCTCCTCGGCGGCACGCCGGCAGGCTTGCTCGATCGCCAGGAGCATCGCCGGTTCGTCGGCGGCCGCCATCAGCGCCTGGGCCTCGATCGCCGAGTGGTCCTCGCCGGTGCCCAACCGCATCCAGGCCGCCAGTTGCAGCCGCAGCCGTGCGTTGGCCAGGCGCAGGTGCTGCGGGCTCGGCTCCCAGCTGGCCTCGCCGCTCAGCACCTCGGCCGGCAGCGCATCGCCGAGCCGCAGACTGGTGACGAAGTCCAGCGAGGCGGCGATCAGTGCCAGCATGGAACCGTCCTCGGACTCGTCCGTGATGTCGAACTCGCGTTGCAGGGCGCGCAGCGGCAGGGCCGCCTCGCGCTCGCCGAGCATGACGACCATGACCGGGGTGCCGTCGGTCTCGGCGCGGCGAAACAACGGATCCCCGAACCGGTTGAACAAGCGGTGTTTCAGCCGGCAGTGGTCTTGCGGTTGAAGCTTCGGTGGGGCCATGGCGGTTGCGGTGGTTTGGGTTCCGGACCCACAACAGACCACGTGCGAATGAACGGAAGCCTAACGCCGGCGAAGCCCCGCGGGGCGGATGAACGGAAACCTAACACGAACGAAACCCCGCGCGAAGGTTGACGCGCCTATATGATCGCGGCATGACCCCTCTCGCCTGGCTGCTTGGCCTGCTGCTGCCCGCCTGCGGGGCGCCGGGAGCGCATGGCCTGCCGGTGCCGCCGCCGCTGGACGTCGCCCAGCTCACCCGCCCGGCCAGCCCGAACACCGCCCTGGCCGCGCCGGTCGCGTTCCGCCCTGCGCCGGACGTCGTGACCCCGATCTACCGTGTGCCGGCGGCCCGGCTGTACGCCGCCATCCAGGCGGTTGCCGCGGCGCAGCCCCGCACCTATCCCTCCGCCGCCTACCCTGATTTGCTCCAGGCCGACTGGGTGGCGCGCAGCGCGGTGTTCAACTTTCCGGACATGGTGACCGCCCAGGCCCTGCCCGACGGGGCGGACGCCACTCTCGTGCTGTATTCCCGCAGCGTTTACGGGTATGGCGACCTCGGCGCCAACCGGCGGCGCGTGGAAGCCTGGCTCGCCGCCCTGGATGAAATGCTGCAACCAGCCAAAGAAAGATGATGCCCGCATGCGTGGACTCGGCTCGTTCCTGAAGGAGGCCTACCGGCTGGCCAAGCCCTACTACACCCGCTCCGACGAGCGATGGTCCGCCTGGGGGCTGTTGATCACGATCATCGTGCTCAATCTCAGCATGGTCGGTATCAGCGTGATCTCCAGCTACTGGCACCGTGAGTTCTACAACGCGTTGCAGGAGAAGGACTGGCGCGCGTTCCTGCAGCTGCTGTTCCTGTACCGCCACACACCCAGCGGCTGGCTGCCCGGATTCTGCGAGTACGCCTCGCTGCTGGTCGCCATCGGGGTCTACAAGGTCTACCTGAACCAGTGGCTGCAGATCCGCTGGCGGCGCTGGATGACCACGCGCTACCTGGATGAGTGGCTCGCCGATCGGGCGTATTACCGCATCAGCCTGACCACGGACCGCGCGGCGATCGGCACCGACAACCCGGACCAGCGCATCGCCGAGGACCTGCGCGACTTCACCGACACCACCCTGTCGCTCAGCCTGGACCTACTCTCCAACATCGTCTCACTGGGCAGCTTCGTCACCATCCTGTGGAGCCTGTCGGGCTCGGTGATGCTCTTCGGTATTACCATCCCCGGTTACATGGTGTGGGCGGCGGTGGTTTATGCGGTGATCGGCACCTGCTTCACTCACCTGGTCGGCCGGCCGCTGGCCGCGCTGAATTTCCGCCAGCAGCGGGTGGAGGCGGATTTCCGCTACAGCCTGGTGCGGGTGCGCGAGAACATGGAAGGCATCGCGCTGTACCGCGGCGAGCACGAAGAGCAGGGGCTGCTGCTGCATCGGTTCGGGGCGGTGATCGGGAACTGGTACGCGATCATGCGGCGGACCAAATTGCTCAACATCCTGGTGTATGGCTACGGCCAGGCGGCGGTGATCTTCCCGGTCATCGTCGCGGCGCCGCGCTACTTCTCCGGCGCGATGCAACTGGGCGGCCTGGTGCAGACTGCCGGCGCGTTCGGCCAGGTGCAGGGGTCGCTCTCGTGGTTCGTCGATGCGTATGCCTCGCTGGCCAACTGGCGGGCCATCGTCGAACGTCTGGCCACGTTCCATGGCGCCATCGTCGCCGCGCGGGCCGCCGCCGGGCATGACTTCGAGCGGATGGATGCCGCGGATGGCACGGTGCGGCTGCACGACGTGACGCTGGCGCTGCCGAACGGGACTAACCTGCTGGAGCATGCCGACCTGGTGTTGCAGCCGGGCCATTCGGTGGTGGTTACAGGGCGTTCTGGCTCCGGCAAGTCCACCTTGTTCCGCGCCTTCGCCGGCATCTGGCCGTTCGGGCAGGGCCACATGGAGGTGCCGGAGCGGGCGTTCTTCCTGCCGCAGCGGCCGTATATCCCGCTGGGCACGTTGCGACACGTGATCGCCTATCCGCATCCGGCAGATGACTTCGATCGGGCCGCACTGGCCGGCGCGCTGGCCGATGTCGGGCTGTCGAGCCTGGTTGACGAGCTGGATCACGCGGAGAACTGGCCGATGCGGCTGTCGGGGGGTGAGCAACAGCGGGTGGCGATCGCCCGCGCGCTGCTGGCGCGGCCGGACTGGCTGTTCCTGGACGAGGCGACCGCCAGCCTGGACCCGGACGCCGAGAACGAGCTGTATCGGGTGCTGCGGGAGCGGCTGCCGAATACGACGCTGGTGTCGATTGCCCACCGGGCGTCCGTCGCGGCGTTCCACGAGCAGCGGCTGGTGTTTCGCCGGGAGGAGGGGAAGTCGGGGGAGCTGGTGCCGGTCACCTCGCTGCCGGCCGCGGCCGACTGAGGTCCAAGAAAGCAAGGCCAGGGCTCTGCCCTGGACCCGCCAAGGGGCTCTGCCCCTTGGATCCCCGCCAAGGGGCAGAGCCCTTGGAACCCTTTACTGGAGAGATTGGACGGGAGGGGGAACCTACACCGCGTCATGGTCGCTGCCTGACCGACAATCGTCGGTCAGGCAGCGACCATGACGCGGTGTAGGTTCCCCCTCCCGTCCAATCTCTCCAACGAATGGATTGCAAAGGCGCTGCCTTTGCTGGGGGTTCAGGGGGCAAAGCCCCCTGGCGGGTCCAGGGCAGAGCCCTGGCCTTGCTTCCTTCGCCCGATTGTCCCGCCGCGCCGCCGAGGCCATTCTGGCGCCGTTACCCTCCCGCCAGGAGCGCCCGCATGCCAGGAACCGACCCCGCCCTACTCTCCGCCGAAGACATGCTGGCGCTGTATGCCCGGCGCTCGCTGAGCCCGGTCGAGGTGCTGCAAGCCGTCACCGAGCGGATCGCCCGGCTCAACCCCGGCCTGAACGCATTCGCCGTGATGAACCCGCGTGCGCTGGAAGCCGCCGGCGAAAGCGAAAGCCGCTGGCGAGCCGGCCGGCCGCTGGGCCTGCTGGACGGCGTGCCTTGCACGGTGAAGGACCTGCTGGACCTGGCCGGCTTTCCCACCCGCCGAGGCAGCCGCACCTCCGATCCCGCGCCGGTTGCCGACGACGCGCCGTCCGTGGTGGGGCTGAAGGCGGCCGGCGCGGTGATCGTCGGCAAGACCACCACCACCGAATACGGCTGGAAGTCGCCCGGCGACTGCCCCTTGCACGGCATTACCCGCAATCCGTGGAACCCGGCGATGACGTCGGGAGGATCATCGTCCGGCGCCGGCGCCGCGGGAGCAGCGGGGTTCGGGCCGCTGCATATCGGCACCGATGCGGGCGGCTCGATCCGCATCCCGGCGGCCTGGTGCGGCCTGGTCGGGCTGAAGCCGACCTTCGGGCGCGTGCCGCTGTGGCCGTCCAGCGCCTTCGTCGGGGTGTCGGTCGCCGGGCCGATGACACGCTCGGTGCGCGACGCCGCGCTGATGCTGTCGGCAATGGCACGCTACGACCTGCGCGACCCGTTCTGCGTGCCCGATGACGGCCGCGACTGGCGCGACGGGATCGAGACCGGCGTGGCCGGCCTGTCCGTCGGCGTTCTGCGCCGCCCCGGTTTCGACGCTCCGGTCGATGCGGATGGCGTCGCCGCGGTGGAACGCGCCGCGGCGTTGCTGGCGGAGGCCGGCGCGACGGTGGACGAAGCGAACCCCGACCTGCCCGACACACGGGCGATCTTCGCCGGCGTCTGGGGAGCGGCGTTGTCGCGCCTGGTAGCGACCCTGCCGGAGCAATTGCGCGGGTTGCTCGATCCGGGCATTCACGAGGTGGCGCGGGCGCTCACCGGGATGAGCGCTATCCAGTACCTGGATGGCGAGGCGATGCGTGCCGCCGCGGCACATGCGATGGCGCGGCTGCACCAGACCTTCGACCTTGTGCTGTGCCCGACCGTGCCGGGCGCCCCGCCACCCGCCGATGCGCCGACGACGAACCCGGTGGAGGCGCTGTGGACGCACTGGGCGCCGTGGACCTTCACATTCAACATCACCCGCCAGCCGGCGATTACCGTGCCGATGGGGCTGGGAACGAACGGGATGCCGCGGTCGGTGCAACTGGCGGCGGCGCAGTACGCCGACGACCTGGTGCTGCGCGCGGCGCGCGTGCTGGAGCAAGCGGAGCCGTTTCCGGTAGCGGTCAACTAAACCTCTCCCGCTGCGCGGGAGAGAGCCTGCCCCCGGGCGCTTGACCCGGGGGTCGAGACGCGAAGCGGCGAGGGTGAGGGTGATCGGGCCGGCACACCAACCTACTCCCGCTGCGGCGCGACTGCCGTGTGACACCAAAGGGCGCGAGGCAGGATAACACATGCACAAACGCACCCGCGCCGGGAGCAATCAGGGCGGAACATCGCACGAGAACACTGCGTGCCGACCCGATCGCCCTCACCCGGCGCTGCGCGCCCCCCTCTCCCGCCAAGGGCGGGAGAGGTGAAGCGGCCCTATTACGGCTGGGTCATCGTGGCCGTGGTGTTCGTCACCATGGGCGTGGGGGTCAACGCGCGCACCGCGTTCTCGCTGCTGTTCCCACCGATCCTGGCGGAGTACGGCTGGGACCAGGGGGTGACGGCCGGAGCGTTCTCGTTCGGCTTCC
The DNA here is from genome assembly GCA_035486135.1 of Acetobacteraceae bacterium. GTDB lineage: Bacteria > Pseudomonadota > Alphaproteobacteria > Acetobacterales > Acetobacteraceae > JASHVB01. Next base: position 7,586 of record DATHNI010000168.1, on the reverse strand, counting down.
TGGTCTCCGCGGGGCTCAGCCCGGTGCTGGGCCGGCTGATGGACCGCCATGGGCCGCGCCTGGTGATCGAGGCGGGCGTCCTGCTGATGGGCACCGGGCTGTTGCTTGCCACGCTGGTGCGGCAACCCTGGCAGCTTTACGCCACGCTCGGCGTGCTGGTGGGCGGTGGCAGCGTCTGCCTCGGCTATGCCGGCCAGTCGCTGTTCCTGCCCAACTGGTTCGTGCGGCGGCGCGGGCTGGCGATGAGCATCGCCTTTTCCGGCGTAGGCGTCGGCTCGATCGTGCTGCTGCCCTCGATGCAGATGTTGATCGAGCACGCGGGCTGGCGCGCCGCCTGCGTGGCCATGGGGGCGCTGGTGCTGGCCGTGCTGGTGCCGCTCAACCTGCTGCTGCGGCAGCGGCCGGAGGACATCGGCCTGCTGCCCGACGGCGACCGCGCTGCCGCGGCGGTGACGGCTGGCCGGCCCGGGACGAACGTGGTGGACGCCGCCTGGGCGGCAATCGACTGGACGCTGCCCCGCGCGGTGCGCACCGCGCGTTTCTGGTGGCTGGCGCTGGGGTATTTCTGCGCGCTCTACGCCTGGTACGCGGTGCAGGTGCACCAGACGAAATACCTGGTGGAGATCGGCTTCACCTCGACCCTGGCAGCCTGGGCACTGGGGATCGTCAGCCTGGCGGGCATCCCGGGGCAGATCATGCTCGGCCACCTGTCCGACCGGATCGGCCGTGAGTGGGTGTGGACCGCCGGCAGTTGCGGTTTCGCGATCTGCTACGTCGCCCTGCTGGCGATGGACCAGGTGCCGAGCGTCGTCTTGCTCTACCTGATGGTGATCGCGCAGGGGATGCTGGGCTACGGCATCACCTCGGTGTTCGGCGCCATTCCGGCGGAGATTTTCCAGGGGCGGCACTACGGCAGCGTGTTCGGCACGCTGATGCTGTCGGCCATCGGCGGCGGTGCCGCGGGGCCGTTCGTGACCGGCGTGCTGCACGACGCCACCGGCAATTACCGGGCGGGTTTCGGCATCGGGCTCGGGGTCAGCCTGCTGTCGGCGCTGGCGATCTGGCTGGCGGCCCCGCGCCAGGTGCGCGCCGTGGCCGGGCAGATGCACCGGCTGGGATAACGGCGCGTGCCGGGCAGCAGAGAGCGCGTCTTGCCGGGTTGAAATGATCGCCACCGCCTTCCGTTTTTCGCGGCTTGTCCGTTTCCGTGGCACTTGAAACGCCACCACGACTGACAGCAGCCGGGATCGAAACCGGAGGATCAACGCTTGGTCGCGACAGCCCGGCTGCGATGCATCGCTTGCGAACGGTCGGATAAGAATGTGGGTTCCTGTGACCATGAAACTATAACATTTGAGATCCGCCGGCAGACTAGCGACCCGCTGGCCATCGCCAGATCGGAATAAACTGGTTGACCGCCGCGCTTGCCAGTGGCCGCCATCCTTCCAACCGGCCCGATCGCTCCACGCATCACGGGAGTGCTGCTCGTAAGTTCTCAACCATGGGCATGTCCTTGCTCCAATGCGCTCAATTTCGTGAATTTCGTATGTTCTGGCCTTGCCGCGCGGCGAAAAGTTTGCATAGCATTTTCGCGGGTGGACCATCTGGGGAATGAAGCGAAAACGACAGGCGCCCGGGAGCTGAGATGATCTCACAGCAATCTGCCAACGCCATCAGGGACGAAGTCCGTGACTTCTACTCCTATGGCATGAAGAGCAGCAACAAGGCATATGTAGATGTGCCACGGGCCGTCGACTATGTCGCATATGATGATCCCTTTGAACGGAAGTGGCAGACCTGGACGACCAGGATGATGGCGGCAAAAGCCGCTAACCGGAACGTCAATGCGCTGGTGTCTCGGGCCAGTGCTCCGGACCGACCCAAGAACACCAGTTTCTACTCGTGGGGCAAGAGTATCTACAATGGCGGTGAGCGGTCGATATTCGCCGCGGGCAATTGCGTCGAGATGGCGGCCGTCGCAGCCGCGCTTGCCATCGACCGCCACCATGTCCCAGGCCACGCCGTTTACCTGGCATCCATCACGAGGCCAGGGGACCACGTCTTCTGTGTGGTGAGTCCGAAGGCCCCTACCTGGCCCAACGTCATGGCCATGGCACCAGATGCCCCCGTGGCATCCGGCGCCTTCGTCATCGATCCGTGGTTAAACACGGCCTGCCCGGGGGAGGATTACAAGTGGGCGGCATTCACTAAGATCGGCGAGTGGAGTCGCGACGGGAAGCGCATCGCCTGGAGCGGTGTCAATGGCAATGCGCTTGGCTGGTGGGAGCCGACCGGATCATACTTCGACTGCTTCATGCACAGCGAACTGATCTTCGTTTCTGCTACATTCGACCCTTCATTGACGGGCGCCGGCTGAGCCACCGGCTGATCCAGCCGGTGTCGCACCAATCGGCCGATCCCTGAAACGGTCGATCAGCAATGTATGCGCCGCCTGGATCGGCTCGAAGTGCTGGCCAACGGCATCGCGGGCGCGGGCGGGAAAGCGTGTTTTGCCGTCACAGACGTGACACGGCGTGCCGATCTCGCGGCGCTCGTAGCACTGGCCTGTGACCGCCACGGCAGGCTCGATGTCTTCATCAGCAATGCCGGCATTCGCCCGATCTCGCGCTTTGACGCCGACACGAGTGGCTGTCGGACGGTGATCCTGCACAGGCGGCCCGCTGCCAGGGAGAGCGCGGTGGGCCGATCAATCGCGTTCGGCCCGGTTTGGCCACGCCGAGGAACCTCTCCCGGCTAATTTTCGCGCCGGATGTTAGTCAAGGTCAGCCGCTGCCCAGCGTTGGTTGGCCGAGAGATGCCGAGTCCCTCGCCGCTAGTCCGGTAAACCGGAGATCAGATAAAGCGTTTGCAGGATTGGCCCCGGTTTGAAGCTGTTGCCGAAGGCACGCAAGAACATAGGCTCCAACTCGCCCGAGCGGTAAATGTGGCTGAGCGCCCGGTCAACCTGGAGGCGGAAGTCCTCATCGCCGCGGGCCAGTGCCAGCGCGTAGGGCTCCACGCTCAGATACGCATCGGCCACTCTCAGGTTCCCCGGCTCTTTACTGTTCCTCATCAAGATCAGCAAAATCGACCGGTCGGCGAAGTAGGCTGATGTCCTGGCGTCGTCCAGCATCGCCAAGCCTTCACTATGGGTCTTGGCCGGGATGATTTCGGCGGTAAGCCCGGCATTCGCCAGAGACCCGCGCAATTCCTGTTCTGTCGTGGTGCCCGCGAGCACGCCGATCTTTCGGCCAGCCAGCGCTTGCAGATTTTGTGGCCCGTCCGGGCGGATCATCAGGCTGGCACCGTCAACGAAGGTGGTGATCGAGAAATCGACCAGCTCGCGCCGCGACAGAGTCGCGCTGGTAGGCTCGCAAAGCAGATCCGCCTTGTGTTGCTGGATCGCCTCGAAGCGGTCGGTCGCGGTAACCGGGACGTAGGCAACGCTCAGCGAAGATAGTGCCAGTTGCTGACGGATATCCTCAGCCACAGCCTTGCAGAGATCGACCATGAGCCCGGCGGGCTCTCCGAGGGTGTCCTTGTAGGAAAACGGAGGGGCATCCTCACGGTATGCTATCCGCATCGTCTTGTTCTGACGGATACGGTCGAGTGTGCCAGCCGGCGCTTCGTCCGCCTGGGCAGCAGTTGCTGCGACGAGGACCGCAGCCGCTAACATCGCGCCGAGAACCTTCTTCGTTGTTGATCGCATGACGGATAGCCTTCTACTGTGATGTGCCTAACGCAGTTCATACCGCAGGCTAGCGGACCACCAGCGCGGATACGATCCATCTGGCACTCGCCACCATAGGAGAGCGAAACCACGTCAACCAGGATCATGCGGATCTGCAAGAAAGCGAAATGACGGACCAATGCGCCGCGAGGCTTTCACCACGCGCGTTCGCGGCGCAGCGTGGCGGACGGCGACGCCAAACGGGCTCTTTTTTCAGGTCGTCGTGCGATTTCTGGAAGGCAAGCTGATGATGGCACGCGGGCTCGGGGCATCCGCACGGCGCGGGGTGGGGCTTGCCACGACTCGACGGTGTGGAACCCGCTGCGGCGGTAACGCCCCGGGCTGAAGGTCCGCTGTGGGTGGATTCCGGACCTTACCCGCGGGGAAGGGCAGCCCGTTACGGCGCCCGTGCCGGACCGATCTGTGGTGTCTGCACGGGTTTGGCCATCCCGTAGAAGATTACGACACCCTGGCCGCCGCAGCGCGTCGAAAGCGCCTCCTGGGGCTTGCCGATACAACTGGCGATATCCTGCCAGTTGTTCATCACCCAGACGTTCCCGGCCGGATCAATCGCGATGTCGGTCTGCATCTGAAGGCCACCCCCGACATAGCCGCCGGGCGGTGAAATCTGGTCGCCGGTGTTCATGCCAGGCGGACAGGTTTCCGTGCGAACGCCGCACAACTGCACAATCGGGCTGTCCGGCATGGCGAAGTTTGAGATCCAGACGTTGTCATTGCCGTCCACCACCACCGCCCAGGGCCCAGGCAGGCCGCCGCCCGTGAAGGGCGAGCCGGGATAAGGCGTGCCGTCCGGCCGCAGCAGCGTGACACTGCCGCTGTGGTCTGTTCCTCCCTGCTGCGTAGACATGGTCGATGTCATGTAGTCCATGCCCGGCACGACACCTCCGAATTTCGCACGGGCATCCATGTCCGCCAGATGGAGCTTGCCCATCAGCCCGTTGCCGAACCGGGTGGTGATCCAGACATTTCCTTTGCTGTCGACGTTCATTCCGGCAGGGCTTGCCCCCGCATAAAAGTTCTCCGCCTTGCTGGGATCGGCCGCCGGGAATCGCGTCACGTGCTCCGCGAATGCGTTGGCCACCCAAATTCGGTCCTGCTGATCGATCGCGAGATGGAACGGTCCCAGAAACGACTTGCAGGGCTCTTCCGTCGCACCCTCACAAACGATCCGGCCCTTCGTCAGATCGCCCTTCGGGAAGTAAATCAGCTGGCTCTTCGAGGCGCCGAGGGCCCACACGTCGCCGCTGGGCGTGACGATGATGCCCTGCATCAGCCCGAGACGGCCGCCGAACGTGATGCCCTCGGGAGGCGTCAGCGGCTTGCCGTTTTTGTCGAACACCGCGATCGAATGGCCGCCATACGTGGTGAACCAGGCGTTGTCGTGGGCGTCAACGGCGGCGCCGAACGTGCCCCCCTCCATTCCGCCACCGGTAAAGCCGGTCGTGATAGGCGAGAGCGGTTTGCCATTGGGTGCGAACTCGGTGGCATTGCCTTGCCAGAGCGCGTCCTGCCCCTGCCAGCCGATCGTGAAATTATCGCCGACCCAGAGGTTGCCCTGGCTGTCGAACATGGCCTTGCCACCCGCGCGATATCCACCTCCGTCGAACTTGAGCGGAAGGACCCAGGCGCTAGGCTCCCAGATCAGGTATGGCATAAACGGAACCGGACGCATGTTCGGTGGCTTCGGCTGGCCGTCCATCTTGACCGGTGGAACCGGATAGAATTGGTCGAGCAGAGCGAACAGCCGCCCGGGTTGGTACCACGGATAGTGTGCGATCGACTCAGCCGACGTTAGTGTGTCGGTCGGCGCGCTGCCTTTGGGCGGCGCGGTGGCTGCGAACAGCCTGGCGCACGCGTCCTCCACCACGCGCGTGGTGCAGCCGGCCAGCACGTCCGCCAGCGTGGCGAAGTTGGCCATCGTCGGCGTCTGGCCGCTGTTGAGCGGCCCTTGAATCGCATCGCCCCACCCGCCAGTCGTGATATCGACAAAATTGGGGACGTTGCCGGCGGCGATGCGAAGGCGGAGAGCATCGCCCCGGATGGCCGTGCCATCAAGGAACTGCGCGTGTGTCCACACCGAGGCGATGGTGGTGAATTCGTTGACAATGACCCGCGCCGGCGGGGTGGCACCTAGCACCGCCAACAGAGTGATCGCCCCGTTGGCGCCGCTGGCCCTGCTGATGGCGGCGGCTCCGCCATTGGCGATGAGATAATAACTCGACGTACTGCTCGGCGCCTGGTCGACGGATACAACAAAGTTTCCGTCCACGTCGCTCTGAACCTGCGCCAGCCGCACCGGTGCCTCGGCACTTGCCGCCCAAAGGCTCACGGTCGATCCCGCGACGGCGCCTCCACCCGCCTGGACTTGTCCTTCAATGTGGACAGCAGCTTCGGCCGGGCTGGTGACCCAGCCGAGCAATGCTGCCGCGATCAGCAGTATGACTATTCCGACGTCCCGCTCGCACGCGCGCATCTGTCTCCCCCGGAGATCGCTCCACCAAATTCGACCACCTCGCTCGTCTGGGAGCTATGCGATTTCGGCGAAGGACCGCTATGGGTCGGAACCGGCCACCCGCCCAGGCGCCCATCCAGACTGACGGCGCGGCACGGCGACAGCCTCGTCCCGCAACCTGTCACAACCTCTCTGCCGGGTACTAGGGTGCGATGACCTCGTTCGGCAGGGCGCCCCAGATTTGCGACCGCTTCAGGTAGCCGCGATACTCACCGACCTGCAGCCGGCACCAGTCGCTGCCAGCCTCGCACGACCGGATGCGGCCGATCACCCCCACCTTCAGGATCGCCACCGGGGCGGCGTCGTCCTTCGGCTCGGCCCGTAGCGTGGCGTCGGCACCTTGCACCATGAACGTCCGTAGCCCGGTCAGTGTCGCCTGGTGGACCCAGCCGCGGATGCCGTCGGGATCCTGCACCAGGCGCCAGACCTCGAACTCCCGCTCGATTTCCATCGGCAGGCTGCGGCGCTTGTAGACCCACTCGATCGGATATCGAAAGCCGGGCCCGGCCCGCAGGTTCACGTCATCGGAGCGCAATGAGGCGAACCGAGGCAGCGGCAACCCGGTGCCGACCGGCTTTTCCTCTTCGGGTGGCTTGGCCGGGGCGGGCGGCGCAGGCGTGCCGGTGGCCGGCGGGGCTGCCCCGGGCGGGGCGGGAGGGGGCAGCGGCAGCGGGGGCTGCCGACCTTCCCGCGGCTTGGCCGGATGGGTGGGACCGCGCGGGCGAACCACCGGCGTCGCGTGGCCACCCGGCGCGACCTGCCGCACGGGCACTTGCGGCGCTGCCTCGGGCTTCGCCGGCGCGGTGTCCGCCGGCCTGTGCGGGGGTGGCGGTTGCAGGGTGCCGGACTGCGCCAGCGCCAGTGCAGGTGCCAACCCGATCACGCCCCAGAGCAATGGGCGCAAGAACCATCGGGCCGGTGGAAAACAACGCATGTGCCATCCGTGCCAAGTCGCGGCGAATCGGGTCGCTTATGGTTTCGGGCGGATGCCCGACCGTCAATCGTCATGGCCGGAGATGAGCCGGGCAGCAAGCGCGAGCGAGTCGACGCCGGCAATCGCGGAAGGAAGCAAGGCCTGGGCTCTGCCCCCGGCCTTCGCCGGGGCAGGCTCTGGACCCGCCAAGGCGCGCTGCCCCGTGGATCGCCGCCAAAGGCGCTGCCGGCGCCTGCCCCCGGGCGCTTGACCCGGGGGCTGGGGGTTCAGGGGGCAACGCCCTGGGCAACGCCCCCTGGCGGGTCCAGAGCCTGCTCCCGGCGAAGGCCGGGGGCAGAGCCCTGGTCTTGCTCCCTTCGCCGATTGCCTGCGTCGCCTGTGGCGCCCTG
>DATHNI010000167.1:0-4061 GCA_035486135.1 Acetobacteraceae bacterium | reverse complement strand
TTCTTGCTAGGCACGTAGCGCCGAAGCAATGACAGGTGGGGCCGGCGTTTGTCCGGTCAGGATGGAATCGCTCTAACCCACGGTCCGGCTTGCTGCGATGCCATCGCCCGGGACGATGGAGGATTGTCGGTGGCCTCCGCGCGGTGCACCGAGCCGAGTGCGATTACCTTGGGATCGATGGACTCGACACTGTCGCAGGGCGCGGCCACCCTGGTGCCCGGACGTGTTACAGAATCGGGTGAGCAGGTGGCGGCGACGACAAGGCAGCGGCCGGGACGTAACCAGCGACCAGGCCAGGCCGGCCCAGGCCACCTCGGGCCAGGCCACCACGGCGCAGGCTACCTCGAGGCAGGCCAGCGCGGGGCGGATCTGGCCTGACATGGCGGTCTATACCGAAGTCACCGACGACGCATTGGCGGCGTTCCTGGCGGAATACAACCTGGGCACCATGGTCGCGTACCGCGGCATCGCCGAAGGGGTGGAGAACTCCAACTACTCCTTGCGCACCACCACCGGCGACTACATTTTGACGCTGTACGAAAAGCGGGTGGACCCAGCCGAGCTGCCCTGGTTCCTCGGGCTAATGGAGCACCTGGCCCGGCGCGGCATCGTCTGTCCGCTGCCGGTGCATGGACGCGACGGCGAGGCGCTACGGCATTTGTGCGGGCGGCACGCCGCAATCACCACCTTCCTGCCGGGCGTCTGGCCCCGCCGTGTGCGGGTGGAGCATTGCGGGCCACTCGGGGCGGCGCTGGCAGCGTTCCACGTCGCCGGCGGGGATTATGCCCCCACCCGTCCGAATGCGCTTGGCCCGGACGGTTGGGCGCCGTTGCTGGCACGCTCGGGGGCTCGGGCGGATGGCGTGCAGCCGGGGCTGGCGGCGGAACTCGAGGCGGCGCTGGCCCGCATCCTGGAGGCGTGGCCGTCCGGACTGCCGGTCGGACACATCCACGCGGATCTGTTCCCCGACAACGTGTTTTTCCTGGATGGGCGGCTGTCCGGGCTGATCGACTTCTATTTCGCCGCGACGGACATCCTGGCCTACGACATCGCGGTGTGCCTGAACGCCTGGTGCTTCGAGCAGGATTTCTCGTTCAATGTGACCAAGGCGCGGGCGATGCTGTCGGCGTATGCGGCGACGCGCAAGCTGTCGGCGGACGAGCGCGCCGCCCTGCCGGTGCTGTGCCAGGGCGCCGCGCTGCGGTTCCTGCTGACCCGGCTGTTCGACTGGCTGAACACGCCCACCGGCGCGCTGGTGACACGCAAGGACCCGCTGGAGTTTCTGCGGCGCCTGCGGTTCCACCTCGGCGCGCCGGACGAGCATGCGTATGGGATCTAGCCGCGCCCAACTACCGCCGCGGCTTCCCGTATCGCATGTTCGGGCTTCATCAGGTCATAGCTTTACTGGTGCGCCGGTAGCGAGCATGGGTCGGCTGGGGTATTGGCACCGCCTGCATCTCCACGTCGCGGCACCGGACAACGATACCTATGGCATCCGAAGAAGAGGTTAGCGTCACGCCCGGCCCGGACTCCGCCGAGGTGGTGGAGGTCTGGACCGACGGCGGCTGCAAGCCCAATCCCGGGCCGGGCGGCTGGTCGGCGATCCTGCGCTTTCGCGGCGTGGAGCGGGAACTGTCGGGCGCCGAGCCGGCCACCACCAACAACCGCATGGAGTTGACCGCGGCGGCGGCAGCGCTGGAGGCATTGAAGCGGCCGTGCCGCGTGGTGCTGCACACCGACAGCGAATACGTGAAGAACGGCATCACGCGCTGGCATACCGGCTGGGTGCGCAAGAACTGGCGGAGTTCGACCGGCGATCCGGTGAAGAACATGGATTTATGGAAGCGCCTGCTGGCGGCGGCGGCGCAACACAAGATCGAGTGGCGCTGGGTGCGCGGCCACGCCGGCGACGTGATGAATGAGCGGGCGGACGCGCTGGCCACCGCCGCACGGGAGGGCCGGGGCGGATAAGCGCCGGTCGTGCGCTTCTGCTTTTGATGGCTTGGGCCACGCAGGCTGTCGGAGATAGTGGTCCTGCGACGGTATGGCTCGGCTGCACCTGGGTTCCGGCTTCGGGCCCTTGGACGGACATGAACGCACGGCGACAGGCGTTGGCCGTGGAGAGTTCGAACGGTCCTCCGCCCTGCTCATCAAGGCGGTACAGTGCCCCGCCGGTGGGCAACAAGCCGGCCGGTTGTGGCGCCGCCGGGGGAGAGGAAGTCCAGTCGAACCGGAGCGCCGGTGCCGGCCATGGCGGGGAGGGTCGCGGCCTAGATCTTGACCGGCGTCGCCGCCGAGATGCCGACGGCCGGCAGCTTACTCAGCAGCGTGGACGAGCCGATATTGCCAAGCCAACCGGTCGGAACGGTCACCCCCGCGCCCAATGCGACCGGCGTCGGCGCTATACCGGTCGAAGTGCTCAACGCGGCAAGGCCCAGTTGCTTCAGCGCGGCGGCAATGGCGTTTGCCTCCGTCGTGCAGAAACCGATCTGCTGGAGGAAGGTGACGGTGGCGCTGGTATTCTGGGTCGCCGACGGTGTCACGAGAGCCGCGGACAGCAGGAAGCCGGCAAGCGTGGTGTCATTATTGGAGCTGGATCCGGTACCGGTGGCGCCTGACATAGGATATCTCCTGTTGCGCCGGCTTTGGGCCCGACGCGGGAACGAGGCGATAGTGGCATGGTTCGGCGTCGCAAAGAAGCCGACGCTCGGCGAAAAAGCAGCGACACATCGATCCATTGCCGGACGGCTTGCCGCAGCAAGCTGGATCGGAGGCTCAGGCCCAGCGACTCGGCCACCGCTACCTTGGCGCGGCAGATGACATTCAAACGGACCCACTACCGCGGACCCGCCCCGTTTGCGCCCGCGCAATAGCCTGCCGCATGATGGCCCTCCGTCCAATGAAGCAGGAAAACGCGCATGTTGATGAGCAACGACCGCATCCTGGTCAGCCATGTCGGCAGCCTGCCGCGTGCCGGACGATTGACCGACCTGCTGATCCGCCAGGAGGCCGGTGAGACGATCGATATCGCCGAGTTGGCCCGCGAGGTGGAGACGGCAACGGCGCACGTGATCGGCAAACAGGTCGAGGCCGGCGTCGACGTGGGCAACGATGGCGAACAATCGCGCGTCGCATTCCAGACCTATGTACCGCGCTGTCTGTGCGGCTTCGGCGGCGAGTCCAAACGTCCGCCAGCACGGGACCAGATCGAATTCCCCAGCTATGTCCGACAGTCCGCAGCGCGCTTTCCGCACACGGCGCGCGCGGTGAACGCGCCGGCCGCGTTGTCGGAGGTGCGGTATGTCAACAGCGCACCGATCAAGCAAGACGCCGAGCGGCTGAAGCGCATGGGAGGCCGCTTCAGCGAATGTTTCATGACCGCGCCGTCGCCGGGTATCGTTGCCACGACAATGCTCAACCAGCATTACGAGAGCCACGAGGCCTATCTGATGGCTCTGGCGAAAGCGCTGTCCAACGAATACCGGGCCATCCACGATGCCGGCCTGATCCTGCAGATCGACGCTCCCGACCTGGCGATGGAGCGGCATCGGTTTTTCGATGGCCTGAACGACGCGGACTTCCTCCGCCAGCTCGAACTGCATGTCGCGGCGATCAACCTGGGGATCGATGGCATTCCTCGCGAGCGCATCCGGCTGCATGTCTGCTGGGGCAACAATGACGGGCCGCATATCTACGACATTGCGATGACCGCCATCCTGCCGGAGTTGTACCGCGCCAATGTCGGAGCACTCTCGATCGAGTTCGCCAATCCCCGGCACCAGCATGAATACGATGCACTGCGCGCCAATCCGCTGCCCGCGCATATGCTGCTGATGCCCGGCGTTCTCGATACCACAACGAATTTTGTCGAGCATCCGGAACTTGTCGCCCGGCGACTCGAGGAAGCCGTGTCCGTAGTCGGCGACCGCGAGCGGGTGATCGCCGGAACGGATTGTGGTTTTGGCACGTTTGCCGGCCGCGAATACGTGGCGGAGGAGATCGTCTGGGTGAAGCTCGCCGCAGCCGCCGAGGGCGCGCGCATCGCGTCGCGCCGGTTGTGG
>DATHNI010000166.1:0-35264 GCA_035486135.1 Acetobacteraceae bacterium | reverse complement strand
TATACCACTCCTTGTCCGCGAGCATTAAACCTGGATCGATCCTTTCGAGGCGACGTCTCACTTCGATGGGGCTGAACTTTCTTCTCCGCACATTCTCGTCGGATCGTATCCACTCCTGCGCCACACCTTGGTCCACGGCTGATAAGGCTATCAGATTCGAGATTTCGCCAAGCCCCCGCACGAGGCTTAGCGCCTCGTCATACAGACCGTTCATGGCAAGACTCAGTGCGGCCTGACCAACATTATAGGCGCGTCCGCACAGACGTTCGAAAAAATGACCTCCCCCACGACACAGCCGTTCACAGGTCGCGGCTTGGTAAAGCACGTTCAGGCTGGTGCCGATCAACTCAAATTCACAAGAATAATCGGGCATATGTTGGTTGGTCACGAGGCGGACGCGTGCCTCTGCCGCCATCAGGGCGCGGACATGTGCGGCGCCATTGGGAAGCGTAGACTTGAACGGAATCATCGTCATACGGCCTATCCCGCGGGGGGGGGTGTCGTGCTCGCGGCGCCTTTAGCACGCAACGGCACGCCGTCAAGCCGGCTCGCCATCTTCACGTACCGGAATTCAAGACTTTCGGACTCTCCGGCCGCTTAAATCAGATCAAGGGGTTTCGCCTTCCAAAACTTACGACCGAAATAGACCGTGAGTCCTGTCAGACCGGAGCCGGTCTCCCTAAGAGCCGGCGAGAATCCGTACGGACGGTAGGTCCGCTGTGAGTCGGATCCGGCTGTTCCGGCCAAGCGGTCCAACCGCAGCTCCCACGGATCAGCGGGGATGGAACGGCGACAGTGCAATCTGGACGGCGTCAGGCGCCGACTCGACCAGCTTGAGGCTGCCTGATCCGGCGGTTAGAGACGGTCACAGGTACAAAAATCTTGTTTGCCACTGCTCTTCAACGGCCGGGACTCTCGCCCCGGCCGTGCCGTTACGGACTATCCGAGTGTGACTTCGGCCTCGATCACTTCCAAATCGGCGGTCATGACCATGCCCTTGGTTTCCGGCCCCAGGAACACCGCGACGATATATACGACCAGGCAACCGATCGTCCCGTACATCATCGGTATGGCGAAACCCATGCCCTGGTTCACCGCGAAGTAAGTCAGGATCGGCGCGACGGCCGCGCCCCAGACCGCGCCCTGGTGATAGATGAAGCCGGCGGCGGTGGCGCGTACCTCGGTCGGGAAGCGTTCCGACAGCCAGCCCGGGTTCAGAGCGTCCTTGCCGCCGAAGAAACAGATGAACAGCAGGAAGAACCCGAGGAACGGCGTCCGGTCCACCTGCGTGATATACAGCGGAACGATGAACAAGGCGATGATCGTGGGGATCATGAGCGCCCAGCGCCGTCCGACGCGCTCCGACACAGCACCCCAGAAGGTGCAGGCGGCGAACGTGAGGATGTTGCCCCAGAACACCGGAACCGACACCTGGGCCGGCGTCCAGTGCAGTTCTTTTGTCAGATAGGTGCCGAGCATGGCCCACACCGCGTAGTACGTGCAGAAGTTCGCGGCCATCCACAGGCAACCAGTCAGGGTGTTGTAGAGATATTTGAGCTTGAAGATGGCGAACAGTGGCAGGGTGACCTGCTTTTGCGTCGCGTTCTGGATCTTCTTGTTTTCCGCCCAGACCTCGGGCTCTTTCACGTACATGCGGATCCAGACGCAGGCCAGGGCCGGTAGTACGCCCAGGATCAACATCCCGCGCCACCCGTAGCCCTTATGCCACGCTTCCAACGGCCCATACAGGAAGCCGTATGCCAGGCCGGACAGTGCGAAGCCCAACCCCCAAGACCCCTGCAAGACGCCGGACATCAGCCCGCGCGAGCGCGCCGGCCAGGATTCCATCGCCAGCGCGGCGCCGGCCGGCCATTCCGCCCCCATGCCGATGCCCAACAGCGCCCGGACCACGAACAGGAAGGTAAAGCTGGGCGAGAAGCCTGCGAGGAAATTGCAGATGGAATACCAAAGAATGGAGATCATCAGCGGCGCCCGGCGCCCCAGCCGATCGGCCAGCCAGCCGGATGCCGTCGCTCCACCCAGGCGCATGACAAGCGTGACCGAGAAGATCGCGGTGACGTCGATCAGCGGAACCCCGAAGTCCTGCGCGATCGGTGCCATGATCAGAAGGAAGACGGTGAAGTCGAAGGCGTCGAGCGTCCACCCCATCCAGGCGGCGCAATAGGCGTACCATTGATCCTTGGTCGGTTCTTTCCACCACGGAACGTTTGCCGCGTTTCCGGCATATCCAGACATTGATTCTAACTCCCTGTTTGTGGCCTGCCTGTCGGACGGACTTGTTTTCGCCCATTCCGAGCGCACACTATCAGTGAGTTCAAGCTTGGCGCAACCAGTTCCAGCTCGAGGCCGATGTGGGCCTTACCGCGATGCAGTTCTGGCGCTGCTCAATCCATTCGCAATGCACCAGTTCTGGTTCCGGCACCCCTGCTCCCGATCCCGCGACGTGCGGACCACCATCCGGAGCAGTGCCGATTTTTCGGTTGTCCGAGTTCACCGAACCTGCACAGCGGCGGACGCGAGTTCCCTCGCCATCATCTCCCGCATCACGAACTTCTGCACTTTGCCGGTGACTGTCATGGGGTATTGATCGACGAACCGCACATAGCGGGGAATCTTGAAATGCGTGATCTGGCCCCGGCAAAAGCCGCGCACGTCGTCCTCCGTCGCCGCGGCCCCGGGTTTCAGTTTGATCCACGCACACAGCTCCTCGCCGAAGCGTTCGTCCGGGATCCCGAACACCTGGGCATCCGCGACCGCAGGATGTTTGAACAGGAATTCCTCGACCTCGCGCGGATAGATGTTCTCCCCGCCACGGATCACCATGTCCTTGCTCCGGCCGGTGATCGTGATGAACCCATCCGCGTCCATGACGCCGAGATCGCCTGAATGCAACCAGCGTGACTCGTCGATCGTTTCGCGGGTTCGCGCCGGGTCGCCCCAGTACCCGCGCATGACCATGAAACCGCGGAAACAAAGCTCGCCCTGTGTGCCGAGCGGCACCGCACGCCCCTCGAGATCGGCGATCTTGACCTCCATGTGCGGCTGCACGCGGCCGATCGTCCCGACCCGCCGCGCGAACGTATCGCCGGATGTGTTTTGCACGCTGCTGCCCGACAATTCGGTCATGCCATAGACGCAAATCATCTCGCCCATGTTCATATCGTCGATGGCCCGCCGTACGACGTCACTCGGTACCGGGGACCCGCCCGAGAATCCCCCGCGCAAACTGCTCTTGTCGAATTGGCGGAAAGCCGGATGATTCAGCACGGCGATCATCATTGTGGGCACGCCGCCAAAATGGCTACACCGCTCTGCCTGGATTGCTTCAAGTGCTGCGAAGGGATCGAACGCCTCACCCAGATATACGATCGTCATGCCCAGGACGATGCCGCCGATGCTACCCATCACCATGCCGCCAACGTGATACAGTGGCAAAGGGTTGCAGTAGCGGTCGCCTTGTTTGAGAGCCGACATCAAACCAAAGAAATACGCGTTGTTCAGTAACCCATGATGCGTCAGGGTCGCCGCCTTAGGCGATCCGGTGGTACCGGAGGTGAACTGAATATTGATCGGGTCATCCGGCTGCAGCAGTCCGGACAGTTCAGCCAGACGCGCATACTCGGCCGGACCGCCCAGCGCCGCAATTTCGGCAAAACGGTAATAACCCGGCTCATCGGTATCCGCGAAATGAGCCACGGTTGTCAGATGCGGCAAGCGGGCAGCGCGTAGCCCGCCTGGCGCGCAATCCGCCAGTTCGGGCGCAAGTTCGCGCAGGATCTCGATATAGTCGGTGGTCTTGAAGCGATCCGCGGTGATCAGCGCCCGGCACTCGACCTTGTTCAGCGCATATTCCAGTTCCGCCGCGCGATAGGCCGGATTGATGTTCACCAGGATCAGGCCGGCCTTGGCGGTTGCATACTGCGTGAGCACCCATTCGACGCGGTTGGGCGACCAGAGACCGACGCGGTCGCCGGGTTTCAGGCCCAGCGCGATCAGACCGGCCGCGAGGCGATCGACTTGGTGCCGCAACGCGGAGTAGGTCAGACGGGCCCCCTGGTCGCGCACCACGAGGGCCTCCTGGTCCGGCCAGCGCTCGGCGGCTTTGTCCAGGGCACCACCCAGCGTGTCATCGAGCAGCGGGGTCTCCGCGGTGCGATGTAAGTAGCTACGGGTCGACGTGGCCATGATGTTCCCCCTGAAGTGTCGTTCAGAGATCCGTGCCGTCGATTTCCACTTTGACAGTGGAAATGTATCGCAATGTGCATGTCAAGAGTAACCGGGCAGGCAGCCTGAATGCGGGCGGCCAGCGCGATGGGATGCTGCGGGATGGCCACGCGTTTCCACGGCTGATGCGTGACGCAGCTTCTTTTCCAACACTACGGCAGAACGGAGAACCACGAAGCGCCTCGATCGCCAAAGACCCGATTGGTCAGAGGCTCAAATTTGCACGACTACTTGCTGTTCGTGGTGGATCGCGGCGCCACACCAGACATTACGAGGTGATTCGCTTGGCAACAGGAAGCCAGTGCGTCGTCGCCACAGTCATCGGGCAGACGGGCATGGTCTTGCCGTAGCCGATTGTTAGCACCACGCCGTCGATTGGATAGCGTGCAGCGCCTCCATCGACATCCCGTCACATTTGTCACTCCCACCCGGCATCCGCCTCGCCCTACACCCTGCGCGACCCTGCATTCGCCGGGAACAACGACCATCGATTGGGAGTCGGACAATGCCACTCTCCTCGGCAGCAAACCAAGGCAGCCCAAACGCCTGGCAGGCGCGCGACGCGGCCGCTTGGCTCGCCCTCGCCGCCTCACCGACCTTCGCGCTCATGGCGTGGTTCGCGGCGAACGACGCGCACCGGATGGCGTTGTGCGCTGCGGGTTCGAGCATCCTGCCGATCGACGGCATGACCGCGATGTACGGGCTGATGAGCCTGTTCCACCTGTCGCCCTGGCTGAAACTCGCTGCCGGCCGCCCCGCTTTCGGCCGCCCGTCGGCGCGCACCTTACCGATAACCAAAGGAGACCAACCATGAACCACACGATCGTTTCGCGCGAACAGTGGCTTGATGCCCGCAAGGCGCTGCTCGCCAAGGAGCGCGCCATGACCCACGAACTCGACGCGCTCCGCGCCGAGCGCCGGCAACTTCCCTGGGTCAGGATCGACAAGCCCTATGTCTTCGAAGGGCCCGAGGGCGAATGCAAGCTCCGCGACCTGTTCCGCGGCCGCAGCCAGCTCGCCATCTATCATTTCATGCTGACGCCGGGCTCGGACAATGTGTGCCGCGGTTGCTCGTTCATCGCCGATCATATCGACGCGGCGCGGCGGCATTTCGAGCATGCCGACCTGTCGTTCGCCGCGGTCTCGCGCGTGCCATTGCAGCGCATCGAGCAAGTCAGGCAGCGGATGGGCTGGACGTTCCCGTGGGTGTCCTCGCACGGTAGCGACTTCAATTACGATTTCGGCGTGTCGTTCACGCCCGAGGACCTCGCCGCGGGCCGCGCCATCTACAATTACGGCGAGGTGGTCCGGGAAAGCCAGGACCTGTTCGGCACGAGCATCTTCGTGAAGGATGACGGCGGCGCCATCTTCCACACCTACTCGACCCATCGTCGTGGCGCCGAGCTGCTGATGGGCGCGCTCAACTGGCTAGATCTGGTCCCCAAGGGCCGCAATGAGAGCGCCGGCACCATGAGCTGGGTGCGACTGCACGACGAATATTGAAGCGGACGGCAGGAAGATCGGGAACCACCGCAACGAGCACGCCGGATTCCGGCCAATCGGTGTGATCTGTGGTGAAAATTCCCGGCTTGCCTGCCGCACGCGCACGGACCGGCAGGGAAGTCACCGATCGCAGGCACGGGCACCGTCGCTGACGTGCCGAGGGCAGACGCCAAAGATCCGCCCGGTTGCGGGCGTCGATCGGATCGATTGGCGTCTCCCGCCCGGCCGAAAAGCAGCGCCATGTTCCCGCATATTGGCCGTGTTATAGAATAATAATCTTTTTCAGCGTCGCATATTGCGCATTCTGGAAAAAATATCCTCTTATGGTCTGGGAGCACCGATCGCGGCGCCCCTCCAGTGCCACCAGCCGAGGATAGCCATGGCCGACCCCGCCACCGCAGTGCACAGCCCCGTCGTCGCGCTCGCGCCACGGCGGCATGGCCGGCCGCCGTTGCCGGTGCCATCCGGCATGCTCTGTATGCGCGCCGCGCCGCCGCGATGTCGCCGCGACGCCGGCCCCGCCCCACCACGCACTCCCCAGGCAACTGCCTGACCAAAGTCCCGGAGCATGGACCATGCTGCAATCTCACACGATTGATATCGACGGCGTGTTCGTTGGCGCCGCCGTCCGGCTCGATCGAGGCTACCGCTTCATCGCCACCAATATGCGGCTGGAGGAACTCGACCAGACGATCTGGCCGACATTGGCCGACGTACAGCGCCTGGCGCGCCGCCTCTACCTGACCGGCACGCTGGTGGTCGCGCCGGACGCACAGCGGCGCGCGGCCAGCCTGCGCAGCGTCGCATAGCGCTGCTTTCGGTACCACAGGCCATCGCAACGTGACCGGCGGCCCGGTACAGCGCCGCACGCCGCCATGAACCGCGGGTGCGCGACCGGCGTGATGGCGGGCCGCCGGCCGCATCACAGGATGCAACCGCATGTTCGCACGACCCGATGATCGCACGGCCCGATGTTCGCACGGCCCGATGATCGCACGCCCCGAGATCACATGACGCGCCTGGGCCTGATTCCGGCGCCCATCGCCATCGCCAGATAACGACCCGCCGGGCGGCCCACCGCATGAACCTGGACAGTACAGGAGCCAATCGGATGATCGGACGACGGACAGTGCTCACGGCAGTACCTGCGCTGGTCATTGCTGCCGCTACCATGCGCGCCGCCGCAACGCCGGCCATGTTGCTGCGCGTCGGCTTCCAGAAGGGCGAGCCGATCCTGCTCGCGGCCAAGCAGAACCACCGGCTGGAGACACTGCTGCATCCGCTCGGCATCGACGTGCAGTGGATCGAGTTCGAATTCGGTCCGCCGATGCTGGAGGCCATGCGGGCCAACGCCATCGATATCGGCGCGGTCGGCGACACGCCACCGGTATTCGCCCAGGCGGCGCATGCCGACCTGCTGTACATCGCCGCGCAACGTGCCGGCGGACAGGCCATCCTCGTGCCGCCGGGCTCCCACTTGCAGACGTTGCAGGACCTGAAGGGCAGGAAGCTTGCCTTCGGCCGCGGTTCCAGCGCGCATGACCTCGTGCTCGCCGCGCTGGAGAAGGCCGGACTGAAATATACCGACATCCAGCCGGTCTATCTTGGCCCAGCCGACGCAGGGCCGGCGTTCGAACACGGCGCCATCGACGCGTGGTCCATCTGGGATCCGTACTACGCGTTGTTCGAAACCCGTCCGGGCGTGCGCGTGCTGGCGAAGTGGACCGATATCGGTGAGCAAAACTCGTTCTTCCTAGGACAGCGGGGCTATGTCGAGGCGAACCCGGACGTGACGGCGAAAGTTGTCGGCGAGTTCACCAGCGTCGCCGAGTGGGCACGCTCGCATCGGGCGGACGTTGCCGCGTTGCTTGCAGCGGCGACCGGCATGCCGATCGACGCGGTGCGGCGCGGGGTCGACCGCGATCCGTTCGTCGTACTGCCGGTGGATGACGAGGTCGTCCGCATTCAGCAGAAAGTCGCGGACCGGTTCAGTGCCCTCGGGCTGATCCCGAACCCGATCAGGGTCAGCGATCAGGTATGGCGGGCCGGCGCATGAGCAATGATCGTTTTCTCCCCTGGGTCGTGCCCGTCCTCGTCCTGCTGGCCTGGCAGGCGGGCAGCCAATTCGGCGTGATCCAGGCCAACGTGCTGCCGGCACCCAGCGCCGTCGCGCAGGCCGGCTGGCACCTCGCCCGCACCGGCGAATTGTGGACCAACATCGAAGTCAGCGCCGCGCGCGCCCTGGCCGGCTTTGCCATCGGCGGCGGCATCGGCTTCGTGCTCGGCATGATGAACGGCCTGTCGTCACTCAGCGAGACGCTGACCGACAGCACATTGCAGATGCTGCGCAACATCCCGCATCTCGCGCTGATCCCGCTGGTCATCCTGTGGTTCGGCATCGATGAAAGCGCGAAGATCTTTTTGGTCGCGCTGGGCGTGTTCTTTCCCATCTATGTCAACACCCAGCACGGGGTGCGCTCGGTCGATCCGCACCTGCTGGAGATGGGCCGCGCCCACGGCATGTCGGAAACCGCATTGTTCCTCCGCGTCGTGCTTCCTGGCGCGCTGCCGTCGATCTTCGTCGGCCTGCGCTATGGCCTCGGCATCATGTGGCTGACGCTGATCGTGGCGGAGACGATCTCGGCGTCGTCCGGCATCGGCTACATGGCGATGAACGCCCGCGAATTCATGCAGGTGGACATCGTGGTGTTCTCCATCCTGGTCTACGCGGCGCTGGGCAAGCTGGCCGACAGCGTCGCGCGCCTGCTGGAGCGCACCACGCTCCGCTGGAATCCCGTCTATGCAAGGACCTGAGCCATGAACGTTTCGGTTCTCGATCGCGCCGCCGACCGCATGACGCGTGCCAGTTCCCCGGGCGCGGCCATTGCGTTGCGTGGCGTGAGCAAGGCGTTCGGCACGCACCGTGTGTTGCACGGCATCGACCTCGACATCGGCGCAGGCACGTTCGTCGCCATCGTCGGGCGCAGCGGCTGCGGCAAATCCACACTGCTGCGATTGCTGGCCGGGCTGGATCGGCCGAGCGACGGCAGCATCGCGTTCGATTGGCAGACGCAGGGTTGGCAGCATGCCGTGCGGCTCATGTTCCAGGAGCCGCGGCTGCTGCCGTGGCAACGCGTCGTCAACAACGTCGAGGTCGGGCTGACGCACGCCCGCGACAGGAACGACCGGCGAGAACAGGCGCGGGATGCCTTGGCGCAGGTGGGGCTCGACGGGCGCGGACATCACTGGCCGGCGGTGCTGTCGGGCGGCCAGAAGCAGCGCGTGGCACTGGCGCGCGCGCTGATCAGTCATCCGAAACTGCTGTTGCTCGACGAACCGCTCGGCGCGCTGGACGCACTGACCCGCATCGAGATGCAGGACATGGTGGACCGCGTCTGGCAGGACAAGGGCTTCACCGCGATCATGGTGACGCACGACGTGTCGGAGGCGGTGGCACTGGCGGATCGCATTCTGCTGCTGGAGGATGGTAAGGTGGCGCTGGACGTCGCGGTTGACCCGCCGCGCCCGCGGCGCCGCGGCGATGTGCTCGCGGCGGATATCGAGGGGCGGATTCTCGAACGGCTGCTGCGGCGCTGAGGCCTGGAGCAAAGGATACTCCCCCTCCCCTTGAGGGAGGGGGTTGGGGGGAGGGGTGCGTACATCCGCCGGCCGTCGATGTACGCACCCCTCCCCCCAGCCCCCTCCCTCAAGGGGAGGGGGAGCGTCCTGATAGAACGCAGGAGATCACGGCATGACCGTCGAGTTCATCGGGATGATCCATCACCGGCAGGGCTCGGAGATCCATCCGCCGCCCAACGTCGTGCTGGATCGAGGCTATATCCGCGAGTTCGCCCAGGCGGCGGATGCGGGCGGCTTCGACAAGCTGCTGGTCGGGTATTTCTCCGATGCGCCGGACGGCTTCCTGGTCGCCGCGACGGCCGCCGCGCATACAGAGCACGTCGGGTTCCTGCTGGCGCACCGGCCGGGGTTCGTCGCACCCACCCTGGCGGCGCGCAAGTTCGCCACGCTGGACCAGGTCACCGGCGGGCGCGCGGCGATCCACGTGATCAGTGGCGGCGACGACGTGGACCAGTTCCGCGACGGCGATACGCTGCACAAGGACGAGCGCTACGCCCGCACCGACGAATACGTGCACATCCTGAAGCGCATCTGGACAGAGCAAGGACCGGTCGATCACGAGGGCACGTATTACCGGTTCGCCGGGGCCTCGACCGCGGTGCGCTGCGTGCAGCAGCCGCGCATCCCGATCTATTTCGGCGGCGCGTCCGATGCGGCAATCGCGGTCGCCGGCAAGCACGCCGACGTCTATGCGCTGTGGGGCGAGACGCACGCGCAGGTGCGGGAGCTTACCGCGCGGGTGCAGGCAGCGGCGGCGCAGCACGGGCGCTCGGTGCGGTTCAGCCTGTCGCTGCGGCCGATCCTCGCGGCGACCGAGGACGCGGCGTGGGCGCGTGCGGACGCCATCAAGCAGCGCATTGCCGAGTTGCGCGCGAAGGCCGGGCTTGGGACGCGCGAGCCGGCCAACGAAGGTTCCCGCCGGTTGCTGGAGGCCGCGGCACAGGGCGAGCGGCTGGACAAGCGGCTGTGGACCGGCGCGGCGCTGCTGACCGGTGCGCGCGGCAACACCACCAGCCTGGTCGGGACGCCGGAACAGGTGGCCGAGGCGTTAGGGGATTATTACGATCTCGGGGTCACGACGTTCCTGATCCGCGGCTTCGATCCGTTGGACGACGCGATCGAATACGGCCGGTCGTTGCTGCCGTTGACGCGGGCGGTAATCGCGCGGCGGGGGGCGGGTAAGGCCGCGGCTTAGCTTACTGCATGCCGGTAAACGAGACCAGCACGCGGGCCAGCAGCCCGAGCGCCAGGCAGACCGCGACCACGCGGGCGATCTGGCCGACGATCATGCCAGGCGTTGGGCAGGATGCGCGGTCGTCCACGTGCAAGGGGAGATCGGCCTCTTGCGGATGTGGGAAGCCAAACGAACTATCGCGAACGTCGCTCACGATCCACTCCACCGACTACAATGACCACCAGGGAAACTGCGCACTGCGTGGTATAAAAGCCATGCTGCACTGGCGTCCCTCGTATAGCGCCCGCGTATAAGTGAACCTCTCCCCCCGCGGGAGAGGCATGTCCCCGGGCTCTTGACCTGGGAGTCGATACGCGGCGCAGCGAGGGTGAGGGTGATCGGGTCGCCCCGAACCACTTTCCTGCGGCGTGCCGGCAGCGTGCCGGCCCGATCACCCTCACCCTCGGCGCGGTCGCGCCATCGACCTCTCCCGCTCCCGCGGGAGAGGTTATCCGTCGAGATTATTCCTGGTCTTGATAAGTTGAACGCTGCGCACGCAATCCATTGCACGGCCAACTGTAACACTGCGCTAGCCTCCGCGCCCGACGGAGGGATCGTCATGGATCGCCGCCTGCTCTTCGGCACCGCTTTCAGCACGGGCGCCGCACTGGCACTTGCGTCCGCGGCACACGCGCAACCCGCGCCGAATGCGCGGCCGGCCGGAGCAAGCGTGGTCGCCGGCGCCGCTACTATTGCGCAATCCGCCACCGTCACCACCGTCGATCAATCGACCCCGCGCGCCGCCATCAACTGGCAGAGCTTCAACGTCGGCAGCCGGCAGACGGTGCAGTTCGATCAACCATCGTCCAGCGCGGTCGCGCTGAACCGCGTCATCGGGCCGAACCCCTCGCAGATCGCCGGACGGATCGACGCCAACGGGCAGGTGGTGCTCACCAACCAGGATGGCGTGATATTCTACAAGGGGTCGCAAGTGAACACCGCGGGCCTGATGGTGTCCGCCGCCGGCATCGGCAACGCCAATTTCATGGCCGGACGGATGGTGTTCGACCAGGCGGCAAATCCGACTGCATCGGTAACGAACAAGGGCTCGATCACCGTGCGCGACGCCGGCCTCGCCGCATTCGTTGCGCCGCAGGTGGCCAATGCGGGGGTAATCAACGCCCGGCTCGGGCACGTGATACTGGCCGGCGCGCGGACCGCGACGCTCGACCTGTATGGCGACGGGCTGATGGCGATCGACGTGACCGGCCAGGTCGTGCAGGCGCCCAACGGAGCCACGGCGCTGGTCACCAACACCGGGGTGATCCGGGCCGACGGCGGCACGGTGCAGCTTACCGCCCGGGCGGCGGATGGCATCGTGCAGACCCTGGTCAACGCCGGCGGCAAGATACAGGCGGGCACGGCCGGCGGCCGAACCGGCACCATCGTGCTGAACGGCGTTGGCGGCTCGATCACCGTCGCCGGGCAGCTTTCGGCGACCGGCAGCGCGCCCGGCAGTACCGGCGGCGCCATCGAGGTGGACGCGAGCAATATCGTCGCCGTCGCACCGACCGCGCGGATCAACGCGTCGGGCCCGGCCGGAGGCGGCGTCATCGCCCTCGGCACCACGCTGGCGCGCGCCAAGGGCGGCCCGGGTACCGCGTCGAAGCACACCGCCGCCAACGTCCAGATCGCCCCGGGTGCCACGATCGCTGCGAATGCGACGGCGAAGGGCAACGGCGGGCGGGTCACCATCCTGTCCGCCGGGACGACGGTGATGGACGGCGCCATCAGCGCGACCGGCGGGCCACGGGGCGGCGATGGCGGGTTCGCCGAGGTGTCGGGCACCAATCTCGGCATGACCGGCGTGGTGGACCTCGCGGCGCCGGCCGGGCGCATCGGCACGATGTTGCTCGATCCCACCAACCTCGACGTGATTGCCGCGACAGCGTCCCTGGATGCCGATTTGCCCGACATCACCTATGCCACCGGCGCCGGCAGCCAGACCGTCAGCAACCGGGCGATCGATGATTCGACCGCCAACGTCATCCTCCAGGCGACCAACAACCTGACGGTGGATCTGGACGCGCCGATCGTCCTCCAGCCGGGCGTCAGCCTGACCATGCAGACCCAGACCGGCAACATCGTGGTGAATTCGCCGATCACCGCCAGCAGCGGCGGCAACCTGACGCTCCAGGCGGGATTGACCGCGAGGTCCGGCGGGACGCTGACGCTGAACAGCAACCTCACGACGGACGAGGACGCCGAGGTGGGCCGCATCACCCTCCAGGCGGATGGCGGCATCGCCCTGAACGCCACCAGCCTGAGCGCCGGCACGCTGGATATCAGCAACATCACCGCCGGCGGCGTCAGCCAGGCCACCGGCGGCGAGATCGTCGTCACGACGCTGCAGAGCACCAACGGCGTCGCCGGAAATGCCGGGCTGACGAGCACTTTCAACTTCGTGCCCAACCTGGGACCGCTGACTGTCACCGGCGGCACGCTGACGCTGAACGACGAGACCGCACTGACGATCAACGGCCCGATCGCCGCGGATTTCCTCAACATCAGCGCGGTCGGGCAGATCACGCTGGCGGGCAACATCGCCACGCTCGGGGCGCCGCTGGCGCAACAATCCGGCGCGACCCCGGCGCCGGCCGGCAGCACGCTGACGGTGGTGACCGAGCCCACCGATTCCGAGTCGTTCGCGGGGTTCGCCGCGTTCGTGCAGACCGGCACGTCGATGCTGACCGACCAGCCCGGCACCACACTGCGCATTCAGCTTCCGGCAGCCGGCGGCACCGCGACCTTCGCCAACCTGGCCGGGCCGGGCGCCAACCTGGTGCTGGGCCTCGGCAGCGGAACGGCCACCGGGGCGATGCAGGTCGGCGGGCTGCTGGTGCTCGGCGCCGGCGGCTCGGCGGCGCTGACCGGCAGCGTGGCCGGCGTGACGACGGCGGCCGCGGCGGCGCTGGGGCAGATCACCCCGGCGGTCAACGCGGCCTACACGTTCAACGGCTGCGCGATCGGCCTCGCCGCCTGCGCGCCGGCCCCCGTGATACCGACGCCGGTCACCCCGACGCCCATCACCCCGACGCCGGTCATCCCGACGCCAGTCACCCCGACGCCAGTCACCCCGACGCCGGTCAACCAGCCGGGCGTCATCCCGCCGACTATCACGCTACCGGTCGCCGGTGCGTACAATCCACCGGGCATCCAAGCCGTGCTGGGCGGCCTTTCGCCTCTCATTCCCACCCAGGCGCTGCCGCCTTTGCCGACCGTGCGGGCGCTGGGCGTGATCGTGCTGCCCACCCCTCCCTTGCAGGCCAATCAGCTCGCGCCGCCGGACGTCGTGCCGCCCAATATCTCGTTCGAGGACTACTGATGCGCCCGGTGATGCGCCCGGTGATGCGCCCGGTAATGCGCCCGATGATGTGCAGAGTGATGCGCCCGATGATGCGGCCGGCCCTGGCCCTGCTGGCGTCGCTGGTGGTGGTGGCAGCCTGCACGCGGCCGCCGCCGGACGCCTATGTCGGCGGTATCACCAACGGCCGCTCGGCGACCGCCCTGGGCCGGGATGCCAGCGGCGAAGCCTGCAACCAGTTCCCCGGCGACCGCCCTGACTCGGCGGAGGTGATCTGCGGCACCTGGCAACAGCCCGTGGCGGTGGTGCGCTCGGGCCCACAAGGCGGCGCCGGCACGCTGATGCCGCTGGCCACCACAGGCGCGTGGCGGGAGGCGCTGGACCAGCGCCTGGTCTGCCAGGCGCCGCAGCGCAGCTCGATCCTCGGCGGCGAGCCCGCCCTGCTGCTGCGGTGCACCCGCCGCATCGGCGGCTGGCCGCAGGTCGCGATGGTGGCGTCGGTGGATGGGCGGACCTGGCTCGCCGACGGGATCCTGCCGGCTTTGCCGGTGATGGAGCGCTCGATCGGCATCCTGTCCGGGCGGGTCGCGCCGTCCGCGGTGGCGACGCTGCCGCCGTCCGCGGCCGACGCGCTGCTGGCCAACTTGCTCGCGGCGCGGGCGTTCGGCGCCGGGGACGTAGGCCAGTTCGAAACGCTGATGGTGCTCGGCGCCCGCGCCAATCTGGCGGAGAATTTCGCCTCGGCCGAGCAAGCGTATCGCGCGGCATTGGCGGTGCAGCAGAAGGCCCTGGGGCGGGACGATCCGAATACGGTGGAACCGCTGATGCACCTGGCGCTGCAGGTCTCCGACCAGGGGCGGTTTGCCGAGGCGGACACGCTGTTCGCCCGCGCCGATACGCTGGCGCCACGTGCGGCCGACCAGGTGGCTCCGGCCCGGCTGCTGCACTATCGCGCACTGCATGCGCTGAACCAGGGGCAGTTGCCCCAGGCCCTGACGCTGCTGCGCCGCGCCGACGCGGCCTATGCCGCGCTGGTGCCACCGGGCCTGTTGACGGGGCAGCCGGGAGCGTTGGCGGCGCCGGCCGGGCGGGTGCAGGTTGCATCGCTGGAAGTGCTGTCGGCCGGCGGTCCGATCACCGACCCGACGGAACAATCGGCGCTGATCGGCGTGCTGGAGACGCGGCGCTACGAGGCGATCGTGCTGCGCCACATGGGCCAGGCGGCGGAAAGCGCGGCGGTGATCGCGGCGGCCCAGCGGATCGCGACGGCCAACGACCTCGTGCTGCCGCTGGTCACCGCGCGGTTGACCCGCACCGCCGCGACCGCGGCCGGCGCGGCCGGACGCATCGACACTGCCGAGGCGGGCCTGGCGCGGTCGGCCGTCGCATTCGGGGAGGTACTGCCACAGACCCGCCCGGTGGCGGAAACTGCTCTCCTGCAAGCCGCCGAACTCGCCCGGCAAGGGCAGACAGCCCGCGCGCTGGACCTGTGCCATGCCGCCACGGACCTGCTGCGGCAGCTACGCTCCGGCACCGATCCGGCGCTGCTGGCGCCGTGCCTGGCCGCCTATGCGGCGGAGGCGGCGCGCCGGCCAGCCGATGCGCAGCGCCTGTTGGGGGCGATGTTCGAGACCGCCGAACTGGCGCAGGACAGCCTGACCACGCGCGAGATCGCCGAGGCCGCGGCGCGGCTGGCCGCGAATGCGCGCGACCCGAAAGTGGCCGAGGCGATCCGCCGGCGGCAGGATGCGGGGCAGACGCTGGCCGAACTTTACCGCGAACGTGACGACCTGGCGCGCGGCGCGGTGCCGGGGACGGTGGCGCCGCCCGCGGTCCCGGTTTCCCCCGCCGAGCTCGACAATCGCATTGCCGCCGCCCAGGCCGACCTGGCCGATGCCGACGCCGCCCTGCACGCCGCCGCACCGAACTATGGCCAGCTTGTGCAGGAGGCGGTGCCGGCCGCCGACGTGCTGGCGGCGTTGCGGCCAGGCGAGGCGTTCGTCGCCATCACCCTGACCGGCGACGCCGGCTGGGTGTTCCTGCTGCGCGACGGGCAGATCGACGCTGCGCCGTTGCGGGCAGGCACGGCCGCGGTCGGCGACCTGGTGCGCCGGGTGCGGGCGGGCATCGAACTCACCACGGCGGGTGTGCCGCGGTTCGATACCGATGCGGCGCATGCGTTGTATCAGGCGGTGCTGGCACCTGTGGCGGCTCGCCTGGCGGGCGCCAAGGCGCTGGTGGTGGCGCCGTCCGGGGCGCTGCTGTCGCTGCCCTTCGCCGTGCTGCTGACCGGGCCGGGCGATCCGGCGCGGCTGGGCGAGGCTCCGTGGCTGATCCGCGATTTCACCATCGCCCACGTGCCGTCGGCGGCGAATTTCGTGGCATTGCGGCGTATTGCCGCGACCTCACGCGCAGCGCAGCCGTGGTTCGGGTTCGGTGATTTCCGGCCGGTGACGCTGGCCCAGGCGGAACACAGCTTCCCCGCGGGCGCCTGCGCCGACAGCGCCCGATTGTTCTCTGGCCTGCCCCCCCTGCCCTACGCACGACGGGAGCTGGAGGCGGCGCGACAGTTGCTGGGCGCCCCCCCATCGGACGAGCTGCTGGGGCCGGCGTTTACCGTGCCGGCGGTGGAGCACGCGAGCCTGAAGAACTACCGGGTGCTGCACTTCGCGGCGCACGCGCTGCTGCCGACCGACCTGCGGTGCGAGGGCGAGCCGGCGATCGTGACCTCCGATCCTCCCGGTGCGGTGGACGCATCCGGAGCGCTGCTGACCTCGAGCGACGTGCTGGGGCTGGATCTGGACGCGGATGCGGTGATCCTGTCGGCGTGCAACTCCGGCGGGCCGGGCGGCGCGGAGGGGGGCGACAGCCTGTCGGGGCTGGCGCGGGCGTTCTTCTTCGCCGGGGCGCGGGCGCTGCTGGTGACGCACTGGTCGATCAGCGACGCATCGTCGGCGTTCCTGGTGGCGGATACGCTGCGCCGGTTCGCGGCGGGAAGCGATGGCGGGCTGGCGGGGTCGTTGCGCGGGGCGGAACTCGGGATGCTCGATGGGGCGGGAAAGACGCTGCCGGCGAACCTGGCGCACCCGTTCTACTGGGCGCCGTTCGCGCTGATCGGCGAGGGGCAGGGTCAGGTTCCATATGCCTCGCCCGGGGGTCGAAGGCCCGGGGCGTAACGCACGCGGGCGGGGCGGCAGGCGACAGGCGCCGCCCTAACCGTCATGGCCGGGCTTGACCCGGCCATCTATTGCGGCACCTGTGCTGCATAGATGGCCAGGTCAAGCCCGGCCATGACGGTTGGGGCGGACGGTGCCGATACGTCAATCTTCACGGTGCCCGCCTTTGTGGTGAATCTACTTGCTTGCTGACATGCTCGTCCGGGCCCGCCTGGGCCGGTAAGCTGTTTCGGCGCCCGGCATGAGAAGGACACGACCGATGAACCTCCGCCTGCCCTCTGCCGTTCTCGCCGGCCTGCTTTTCACGCTGACCGGAGCAGGCGCCGACGAGCCGTTGGTGCCGCCGCCGCCGGGCGCGAAGCTGGTGTTCGAAGCGGTGGGGCAAGGCGTCCAGATCTATGCTTGTGAAAAGGCCGGCGACGGCTATCACTGGGTGTTCAAGGCGCCGGATGCCGCGCTGTTCGACTCGACCGGGCGTCAGGTTGGCATCCACTTCGCCGGCCCGGCATGGCAGCTTGCCGATGGCAGCAAGATCACCGGCGAGGTCGTGGGGCAGGCGCCCGCACCGGCGCAGGGCGCCATTGCGTGGTTGTTGCTGCGGGTAAAAACGCACGCCGGTAAAGGCGTCCTGGACGGAGTCGACCTGGTGCGGCGCATCGACACACAAGGCGGGGTGGCCCCGGCAGGGGCCTGCGATGCGGCCCAGGCGCGCGAGGCGCGGATGCGCTACACGGCGCGCTATCTTTTCTACGCGGCGCCGCGATGATTGGGCTATCGTGACGCGAGCCACGCGTTGCCCGGCAAAACCAGCGAACACACCGATACATTTCGGGCGCGGTTCGTGGCACTGGTTCGCGACGAGCGGATCGTCCAGTCGATCGAATTCGAGTCGGATGACACTGCATTCTGCGGACCGCTGACGATCATCTGGAGCCTCGCCACAGTGCCGGGCGGCACTGAAGTGACCGTCCGTTGCGAAAACGAACCCCGCGGAATCCGGCCAAGCGATCACGCCGCGGGCATTCAGTCGAGCCTGAAGAACCTCGCTGCCTTCGTCGAATGACCGGCTAACGATGCGACTGCCTGCGTGCCACCACCCAATGCCTTGCCGGAACGTCGCGCCAAGGTCACACTCCGGCACAGAGCATTGTCCGAGGGGCGAATCGGTCGTTGTCCGGGGCATGATCGCCGGCGTGTTGGCTCCAGGAGGGAACGGATGAGCGACAACGATCGGGCGCGCAAGGTGGTCATCGCCAGCTTCCTCGGCTGGATGCTGGATGCCTTCGACTTCTTCCTGATGGTTTTCGTGTTCAGCGACGTCGCCAAGGAATTTGGCGTGTCCATCACTACTGTCACGGTCGCGGTCACCCTCACGCTGGCGATGCGCGCGCTTGGCGCATTCATCTTCGGCAGGCTCGCCGACCATTTCGGACGCCGACCGATGCTGATGATCAGCGTCCTCTGCTATTCCATCCTCGAATTGCTCTCCGGCCTGGCCCCGACCCTGCTGACTTTCCTTATCCTGCGCGCGCTGTTCGGCATCGCCATGGGTGGGGAGTGGGGCATCGGCAGCTCACTGACCATGGAAACAATACCGGATAAATGGCGAGGCTGGGTCTCGGGCTTGCTGCAATCCGGCTATCCCGGCGGCTATTTCCTCGCCACGTTGGCCTTCTACCTGGTCTATCCGCTGATCGGCTGGCGCGGGCTGTTCATGGTGGGTGCGCTGCCCGCGCTGCTCGTGCTGTATATTCGTCGCAATGTGCCGGAGAGCCCGGACTGGACCGCGCGCCAGAAAGCACCCCGCCCGTCCATCATTTCGGTGCTGCGACAACACGCCGGATTAGCGGTCTACGCCATCATCATGATGACCGCATTCAACTTCTTCAGCCACGGCACCCAGGACATCTATCCGAACATCTTCCTGGGCGTGCAGCATCATTTCGATCACGCCACCATCACTACCATCGCGCTGATCTACAACGCCGGCGCGGTGATCGGCGGCATCGCCTTTGGCATGCTGTCCCAGGCCATCGGCCGCCGGGTCACCATCGTGCTGGCGGCCTTGCTGGCACTGCCGGTGATTCCGTTTTGGGCGTTCGGCACCACGGCACTCACTCTGGGAATCGGCGCCTTCCTGATGCAGATCTGCGTGCAGGGTGCGTGGGGCGTTATCCCGGCGCATCTGAACGAGCTGTCGCCGCCGAGCATCCGGGCGACGTTCCCGGGCGTGGTCTATCAGCTCGGCAATCTGCTGGCCTCCTATAACGCAACGTTGCAGGCTGGCATCGGCGCATCGATGGACCATAACTACAGTTGGGCGCTGGCCGGTGTGGCCGGCGTCGTGGCGGTGGTCATCGCGGTGCTGGTGGGCTTCGGCATGGAAGCGCACGGGGTGCACATGGGCGAAAGTCCGGCGCCCGCGCCGCACTGACCAACACATTGGTGTGGTGATCCTCACGCTTCGACCCGGGCCGCTGTCAGTCCGCAAGCAGATTCACCACAAAGGCACGAAGGCACAAAGAACTGACACTTTTTGCCTTCGTGGTGAATCTGCTTGCGGACTGGCGTATCGCGGCGGCTTTTCAAGTGTGGCAGAAGCGGCATCGAAGCGTCAGGATCACTACACGAGCCTCCCCGCGGCGGAGGTTTTGCTCACGCTGTGATGCCAACCTCGCCACGCAGCGCCGTCAGCAGCCGAGCCAGGTTCTTCCCGACCTTCCCGAGCGCCGCGTCCCAGGCGAAAATCCCGAACTTGTCGAACTCCGGCACCATCGCGCCGTTGCGCAGCGAGAACATCGAGCGGCAGACCAATTGGTCGGGTCGCGGCATCTCCGCCGGCGTCCAGACGAACAGCGCCAGGTCCTTGTCCGGCCGATACGCATGCAAACCGAGATCGCGCAGTGCCTCGGCCGGCACCACCAGTCCGGTCTCCTCCTCCAGCTCGCGCACCGCCGCCGCGACGAAGCTTTCGCCCGGTTCGGCAATGCCCTTCGGAATGTCCCAGCGCGGCGAGTGTGTGGCGTGGCCGAGCAACAGGCGCCGCCCGTCGGTAACGATCACGCCGGCGGAGGTGAGCAATGCCATGTCAGCACCGCGACGCGGTAAACCACGTGGTGGGCTCGACGAATTCCTGTTGCGCCGCGACCGTCAGGATCTCGCGCGAGCCCGCGTCCGCGGTGCGTTTCAGCAAGCCATACACCGCGGATCCGGCTGCCTCCAGCGCCGCCACGGCACTGCCGGTCCGCAGCCGATGGAACAGGAACAGCGCAGCGATCGCGTCACCGGCGCCGTTCACCGCGACCGGCAGGCGCGGCGTGCGCAACAGGTGGAATTTTCCCCCCTCGCCTACCAGGAGATCGAGGTGGTCGCCCGGAGTTTCCCGGGTATCCAGGCTGGTCAGCAGCACGCAGCCTGGCCCCTCCGGCCGCAGCGTGGCGGCCAGCGTGTGCATTGCGTGCTTTGCCTCGGCCAGTGTGGTGCAGGCGACGCCGGTCAGCCGCTCCAGCTCGAATCGGTTGGGCGTGGCGATGTCGGCCTGCGGCAGGGCATGGTCGCGCAGGAAGGCCTCGATGCCGGGGCGGACGTAAACGCCTTCTTCGACATCGCCGATGACCGGGTCGCAGCAATACACCGCGGCCGGGTTTTCTGCACGGACCCGCGCCACCGCGTGCAGGATCGCCTCGCCGATCGCCGCGTCGCCCATGTAGCCGGACAGCACCGCGTCGCAGTGCCGCAGCACGTCGCGCGCGGCGATGCCGTCCACCAGGTCGCGCACCTGGGCGCCGGTATAGACCTGTCCCGTCCAGTCGCCGTAGCCGGTGTGGTTGGAGAACTGCACGGTGTTGATCGTCCACACCTCGGCGCCCAGGCGTTGCAGCGGGAACACCGCGCTGGCGTTGCCGACATGGCCGTAGGCGACCCAGGACTGGATCGACAGGATGTGCAGCGTGCGTTGCGGGGGGGATGCGCCGGTCATCGGGGCAGCGTAGCGCGTTGTTCGGTCCGGGTCAGCGCCGCTATGCTGTCCACACTGACGATGGCTGGCGTCGCCGGCACCACCGCCATGCAACCGATAAGGATCGCCTGCGCATGCCGCACACGCCTTTGCTGTTCCAGCCGATCAGCTTCCGCTCGGTCACCGCCCGCAACCGGATCGTCGTCTCGCCGATGTGCCAGTACAGCGCCATCGATGGCCTGGGGGACGACTGGCATGTCCAGCACCTGGGGGCTCGCGCCATGGGCGGTGCCGGGATCGTGTTCACCGAGGCGTCGCATGTCTCGGCGGTGGGCCGCATCACGCATCACTGCCTGGGCCTGTGGAACGCGCAGCACCAGGCACTGTTGCGCCGGCTGGTGGCGATCATCGAGCGCGGCGGCGCGGTGCCGGGCGTGCAGCTTGCGCATGCCGGGCGCAAGGCGTCGGTGCAACGCCCGTGGGACGGCGGCGCGCCGATCGCGCCCGGCTATGGCGTCCCTGGGGATGGCGTCCCTGGGGATGGCGTCCCTGGGGATGGCGCCCCGGGGGATAGCGCCCCGGGGGATAGGGGCTGGGTGCCGCTGGCACCGAGCGCCATTCCGATGGTCGCCGGCGCCACCGACCCGCACGCGCTGAGCACCGGCGAGATCGCCGACATCGCCGGCCAGTTCGCACATGCCGCGCGGCTGGCGCGCGAGGCCGGCGTCCGGGTGCTGGAACTGCACGCGGCGCACGGCTACCTGCTGCACAGTTTCCTGTCGCCGATTTCCAACCGCCGCAACGACGAGTATGGTGGCGATGCAGAGGGCCGCAGCCGATTCCTGATGGAGACGATCGACGCAGTGCGCAGCGAATGGCCGGCCGGCCTGCCGTTATGGGTGCGCGTGTCATGCACGGATTGGGCGCCGGGCGGCCTGACCATCGACGACACCGTTGCGCTATGCCGCCGGCTTGCCGCGCGCGGGGACGTGGACCTGATCGATTGTTCGTCGGGCGGCGTATCGCTTGCTCAGCAAATTCCGTCGCTGCATCCCGGCTACCAGGTGCCGTTCGCCGAGGCGGTGAAGCACGGCGCCGGCATCGCCAGCGGTGCGGTGGGGCTGATCACCGAGCCGACGCATGCGGCCGAGATCCTGGCCAATGGCCGCGCCGACGTGGTGCTGGTGGCGCGTGCGATGCTGGCCGACCCGGCCTGGCCGCTGCGCGCGGCGAAGGCGTTGGGGGTGAAGCCGGAGGTGCCGTCGCAATACATGCGGGCGGGGTTCTAGACACATACCTGAGAGGTTCAATCCATGACAACGCAACGCTGCTGCGGTGCTATAGGCATCGGCGTTATCCTGAACCGTATGCTGCGGCCGATGGGTGTCTGAGGAACTGCGAATGGCGAGATGCACAGTTTGTGGTGGTGAATCGTTTGTCCACAATCCTGTTCTGTGGGATGCCCTGATCGCTGAGTGGCAGCTTAGCCCCCATGAGGTCGCCTACGTCAACCGCCAGCAGGGGACGGCCTGCACGTCATGCGGAGCCAATCTGCGCATCATTGCGCTCGCCAATGCAATTCGCGCCGCGGTGAACACATCTGGCACATTGCGGGAATTTGTCAGTATGCCAAGGGCGCAGTACCTCGACGTTCTTGAAGTGAATGAGGCTGGCAACCTTGGCACGATCCTCCGGCGTATAACAGGTCACGTGTTGGCCAGATATCCCGAAGTGGACATCCACGCCTTACCGTACCGTAATAACACATTTGATCTGGTTATTCACTCGGATACTTTGGAACATGTGGCCAATCCCGTCCATGCATTGGCCGAGTGCCGGCGCGTATTGAAGCCTGGCGGGGCGCTTTGCTTCACGGTCCCGACGATCGTCGGGCGCCTGAGCCGCACGCGCGCAGGACTGCCGAAGAGTTACCACGGCTTTCCCGGGACCGCGAGAGACGACTATGTGGTCGCGTCTGAATTTGGTGCTGACGCCTGGGCATTTGTCATTCAGGCAGGCTTTGCATCGGTTTCCATTGCGACCGTGGATTACCCGGACGCAATCGCGTACATGGCAAAGATCGACGGCTGATCCCCACTTTGCAGGGTTTGGCGTTGCGACGGATACGCCGCGGAATGGCCGCCTCCGGCCGCCGGCCATGCCGAACTTCTGGCGGACCATCAATCGTTACAACGGGGGAAGGTTGGCAGAATCCTCTCCCTGCCGCTATACAACCCGGATAATTTTTGTCAGCGCAGCCAATGTCAAATCGTCAGCACGCCAGCGAAGCCACCGTCCGGTTCATGCAGCGGCATGGGTTTTCTGCCGACCGGATGGCCGGCCCGGATGACCGTTATTGGATCGAGAACGCCACCGATGATTTCACCGGCGCCGCGTCGCGTATCCGGATCACCGGGGAGGGATTCCGGTTCGGCAACATCTTTATCAGCATTCTGCATGCAACCATACTCGCCCGGGCGATTGGCTGCGATCAAATAGAGGTCTTCCCGTTCGACCTCGGTCCGAGCGAGACAGCGATTCAGGTGGGCGGAATCACATACAGCTTTGGTCCATTCGACGGGCCACCGGTTCCAACGCTCGTTGGTGGTTTCTTTAACAGCTTTGCCTTCGAGAGTTGTCTGCAAGCCGTTCAGTCTCATTTCCTCGAGGAGACGATCCAATGCTATATCCGGCCGCTGTTCGCAGACCACCTGAGCCAGGCACCGACTCTCGATGGGTCGTTGATGGTGCTGAATTTCCGCTCCGGTGACATCTTCGACGACCCTCCCGCCAGCGCCCGGTACGTGCAGCCGCCGGCGTCATTCTACCTTGCAGCTTTTGAATTTGCCCAAACGCACCTGGGCGTCAAGAGCGCTGCATTGGTTTATGAAGATAGGCGCAATCCGGCTGTCGGTGCGGTTGAGAAGTATCTGCACGACAACGGCCTCACGCCAATCGATTTGAGTGGAAGCCCAGCGGATGATCTGCGAAGCCTTCTCGGCGCCGCGCATATCGCAGCGCCATTCAGCACGTTTACTGAAGCTGCCGCGTTCCTGTCGCCGAAAATCTGCAGCTACTTTGCGTTCCGCTCCATTGAAACTCATGCGAATCTGCATCAGGCTCGGACGGAGCCCATGCTGGCCATGGCCCTGAGATTCAGGCAGGCACGGCCGTTTGTGATTTGCGACCGCACTAACACTTATATCGCACCGATGGAATGGTGCAAGTCAGACGAGCAGTTGCGGATGATTGTGGACTATCCAAAAGCGCTTCTGGAAGTGTCTGAACTATCCGAACCTGAATATGGCGCATTAGCCGCAGTAAACGATGAGGCGGTCCGACTGCGGTCATTACTCCGGGCACGCAATGGCGACATTGATACACTCCAGCGGAAGATCTCTGCACTCGAGGGGCTCAACCAGGCTGTGGAGGAGCACGTTCAGGCTGTGGAGAAGCAGGTCCAGGCTGTGGAGAAGCAGGTCCGGGCGGTGGAGGAGCAGGTCCAGGCGGTGGAGGCGCAGGTCCAGGTTGTGAAGGAGCACGTGCTTGCCATCAAGGGGGCTACCACATGGTGGCGCCTCGCTGCTCCGATTCGCGCCTTGCGGCAACTGACCGGCAAACACTCACCGGACGAGCGCAGCGAATAAGCCAGGTCAGTCTCTTGCGCCCTGGTGCGTGAGGCGCCTGGCTTGGCTGAGCGCCAACTCTCGCGCTTTATTGGTATCACGATGAGCCACTTGCTCTGCTGAGCTTACGTGGTTCCGGGCAGCCATAGCCGGCCCCCGGGGCAGGTCAATGTGTTGCTTTCCGGTCGCGACGGCGGTGAAGGTGGGCCAGCGACCAACCTGTCCGGGCTGCGGAGCGCAGCGCGGTGCGCACATTCGCCGGCAAAGCAGAGGCAAGTTGCCGCAGGGGAAAGGTAACTTTCCAAGTCGTGGATTCCGTTACGTTTAGCAGATTGTCGCGCAGAGTCCGCGTCTCGGCCACGAGTTCCTCGTATTGCTGCCGAACCTCTGCCAGCGATGCCAGAGCAGCGTGACGTGCCGCAATCGCAGCGTCACGTTGCGCCGCGGCCTCTGCCGCCTGTGCACTGACGTGCGATAGGAGAGCCGGGTTCTGCAAAACACTGGGTCGCACTTCCGGAAGCTCGGCATCAGATGCGACGGCAACGAAGAAGGGTGGGTACGGCACGCCCTCTGTGCGGTTGAAGATGCCATCCTTTTGGAGAATGAAGCCCTCCGGCCGGCCCTCGCATCGCCCTTCATCGCCCGCGATGACTGATCCCGCCAGAGGACGCTGGGCGAACATCTGAACGTGGGCGAAGTTGTCAGAGAGATATTTCGTGAATTCGCTGCGGTAAAGTTCGCGCCGATGCCACTCGTTCAGCCGGCCAGCCTGATCAGTGTAGATGGCACGGTTGGGCGAGGAAATCACCAGGATCCCAGACGGCCGCAGCAGGCGCTTCACCTCGGCCGCGAACGCTTCGTGTTCCTCGAAGTGCTCCAACGTTTCGAAACTCACGATCACATCGGCCGATGAGTCGATGACAGGTATTTCTTGTGCCTTGCCGACGATAAAAGAAACGCGATCGTTCTGGTAGTTGCGGCTCGCGCTATGCACGGCTTCGACACTGGCATCGACGGCAATGACACTTTTGGCTACCTGTGAAAGGCAGCAACTGCCGTATCCCTCGCCGCTGGCAATATCTATTACGTCCTTCCCTGCACAGAATTGCAGGGCAAACAGGTACCTATGATAATGTTCGCTTTGAATGTCGCCCCAGGAGGGTTCACCAAGAAAACCCGAAACATAACGCTCACCGTCGAAGCGCATGACGGTGCCAGGCTGCGGAAAGCGAAATGCCATCTGGTTCAAGAACATAGCTCCGATCAGGACGACTCACCGTAAATGTATATGGTATCCTGACGTTGTGGAAGTATCCGCGGATGGTTGGCCGGCCTTCGCCGGCCATGACCCACTTCGGTTGGTGTTCGCACGACCTGCTACATCACGCTCGGTCCCGTGTGCGCTGGTACATCACGTCAGCGCGAAATTATTGGCATTGAGAGAGCCAGGCTCTACCCCTGCCAGCAACAGCGAGGCGCCATTCTCCAGGTTGATCATGGCGCCTGCCTGGGTCGCGCTTGTGGCAGCCTCCACCGCCGCGAAGCTTGAGAACTGACCACCGTTCAGCTCGATTGTGTCCAGCATCGGGGTGAAACCGGTAATCGTGTGCTCGCCCGCCGCGGCGCTGGTGAACACGAACTCCTCCGGCGTCGTCGGTGTCGCCGCCAGCGTCTCTCCTGCCGAGCCGCTGTAGATGAACCGCATGGTGTCGCTGCCGGTAACCGACCATGATGTGCCAGGATTGGCCAGGACCGAAGCCGCTGCGATCGTGCCGTCGTTTACCTCCCAGACCGCCACCGACCCGTTCTCATTCTGCAGCAGGATGTCCGGGGTGTTGCCGCCGGTGAACTCGCCCGCGCCGACGACATGCCAGGTCGGCCCTGGATTTGCGATAACGCTGGCCTGGGTAATCGTGGTTCCGTTTGCGACATCCCAGATGGCGACCGCGCCGTCGCTGTTCTGCAGCAGGACGTCGGTGTTGCCATCGCTGTAGAAGTCGCCGGTGCCCTCGACACGCCAGGACGGGCCGGGATCCGCAATAGTCCCTGCATTCACGATCGACGTGCCGTTCGCGATATCCCAGACAGCAACGGCACCATTATCATTTTGTAGCAGGATGTCGGTGTTGCCGTCGCCGTAGAAGTTGCCGGTGCCCTCCACATTCCAACTGGGACCCGGGCTCGCGACGTAGCTCCACTGGCTGATGGTGGTGCCGGTCATCTCCCACACCGCAACCTGACCGCTGGTATTCTGCCATAGCAGGTCGGACTTGCCGTCGCCGTAGAAATCGCCCGACCCGGCGATATGCCAGGAGCTACCAGGATCGGCGCTCAAAATGTACCCGGCTTCGACAGTGCCGCCACTCACTTGCCACAGTGCAACCTGGCCATCTTCATTCTGGTAGGCGATATCGGAGGAGTCGCCGGCGAAGAATCCTCCGGAGGCCATTGCAAACCAGCTCGAGCCCGGGTCCGGCCCGAGGTAGCCGGCTGAACTGATGACAGTGCCGGTCAACTGCCACTCGTCCATCTGGCCGCTAGTGTTCTGAAACAGTATGCCCGCATTGGATGCAGTGCCTACGCTTGCACTGACCGTCAGGCTGCTGGTGCTGGCCGTGCTGCTGGCTGTCCCGTCGTTGACGACCCAGCCGATGGTCCGGCTGAAATCCGTGCCGGCATCGGTCGGGTCGCCGGCGGAGGATGAATAGGTGACGGAGTCGAGCACGGTCTGGTAGTCGGACAGGCTTGCTGCGCCAGACAGGGTAAGTGTGCCGCTGCTTGCGTCATAACTGGCGGAAATGCCGTCCGCAGAGGCAACGCTCAGCGTGTCGCCGGCCAGGAAGCCCGAGGTTATGGCGACCGTGGCACTATCCAAGGTCGGCGATTCCGCATCGCTGATCGTCAACCCGGCATCGAGCGTCGCTGGCGAGCTGCCGGCGTTGTAGCTCGCGCTGCCGCCGGCGGTAACCAACGGTCCGGTCGCCGGTGTGCTGACCGACAGGCTGCTGCTGCCCGTGCCCGTGTTTGTCCCGTCGTTGACCATCCATGAGATGCCGCGGCCGTCATCGGCGCCACCACTGGTTGGGTCGGCGGCGGAGGATGCATAGGTGATGGAGTCGAGCACCGCCTGGTAGTCGGCCAGGGTGTCCGTTCCCGTAAGCGTGAGAGTACCCGAATTGTAGCTGACCGATATGTCGGGTTCGGACGCGGCCGCCGCCAAAATGTCGCCCGCAAGGAAGCCGGAGCTGATGACGACCGTCGCACCGGTCAGCGTCGTGGCTTCCGAATCGCTGACAGCCAGGCCGGAATCGAGTGCCGCGGGCGTGCCGCCGGCGGTATAGCTTACGCTGCCGCCTGCGTTGACGACGGGGCCGGGCGATGTCGCACCTGCCTCGGTGATCAGCGTGTCGCCCGACCCCTGCGTCACCTGGAAGCTGCCGGCGGTCCCGCCGGATGCGCCCACGGTGAACGTCCCGGCCTGGAACGCCGACTCATCGCCACCGCTGATGACGGCTGAAAGCAGGGTGCTGCCGCTGGAATTCTCGACAGTCAGGTCGGCGTAGCCTCCCAGGTCGCCACTATAGATGATTGTCCCTATGACGTTCGCGCCAATGTCGAGCGTGGCGCCGGTGGCAAATCCCTGGAGGGAGCCGTCTTCGAAGAAAGTCGGATCGTCGAGCTTGATCGTGCTGCCCACTGTCGCAGCCACGAACTGCAGCGCCGGCGCCCCCGCCGTCGTCAGATCGACCTCGACGCTACCGCCAGTTATCGAGACTTCGTCGCTGGCATCAAGCGCAGTACTGACGATCGCGATGCCGTCATTGATGTGGATACCCTCCGCCTCGACGGTCCCGCCGGTTATCACCAAGGTCCCGCTGTTCAACGCCCCCGCCTGCCCGTCATTAATACCGATATCGTTCGACGTACCGTTGGAAACCAGCGTGCCATCGATCGCCACCGTGAGAGTGGCGGTAGCGTCCACGACGCCGAGGGAGCCGAGGAGGGTGAAGACGCCACTGACGTCAACCGTGCCGTCCGAGCTGTTCACCGCAGAACCGCCGTCCAGCGTGCTGCCGTTCGAAAAGTCGAGAACCGCGCCGCCGGACAGGTCGATTGAATTGTCGCTCGTTTGCGCGCCCGTGATCACCAGGGGCTGCACGGTCCCGCTGTTGAGCAGCGCCGTGTCGCCGGGAGCGGGATAGTTATTTGGGTTTCCTGTGTCGCCCTGTGTTAGTGACCAGTTTGATGCAACCGCCCACGCCGTGGTGTTGCCGAGCCACGTCCAAGTCGATCCAGACATCCGACACTCCCTTCCGGAACTGTAATCTTATCTAGAATGCACGGACGATCGATACGTAAGCAACGCGCGAAAACGAGAGGAATGTCACATTCTCTCGTGCTACAGAACCAAGGTAAAAGTGATATGGAAACGCCCTGTTACTGTTACAGTTACGACCACCCCGGTTACCGTTACAGTTACCACCGCAACGTGAGTTAACAAATCCGGCATTGGATCGTTGACACTGCCGCGCTGCCGCTTCAACGTGATCCGCGCCGAAGTCGCGGGCGACCATTTTCCGGAGAGTCGGACCAAAGCCGCCACAATTCGCCCCGATCCAGGCGCCGCGCGGAAACGCGAGCAATCCCCGCGCCCTTCCCTACCATGATTCGGAGAACAGTTATGAAAGCCTTGCTGCTTGCCCGTGCCGCTCCCACACTTGCGCTGACGACCATTCTGGCCGGTGCGGTCAGTGTGACGGCTTTCGCCCAGACCACGCCCGCCCCAGCCACGAGTAGCCCCGCTGCGAGCAGCACCCCTGGCACGGCGGCGTCCGGCAGCGCGGCCACCACCGCGCCGGCGGCGACGACCGCGACGCATCATGCGGCAAGGTCGCACGCGCGGACCGCGGCCAGCCGCACGTCGGGCGAGACTATGGCGGAGGCGGCAGAGCAACGGATCACCGATCTGCATACGCGTTTGAAGATCACCGCCGCAGAGCAATCGCAATGGGATCAGTTCGCTCAGGTCATGCTTGACAACGCCAAGGACCTCGACGCGGCCTATCAGCAGCGTGCCGCGAGCTTCGACAAGATGAACGCGGTCGAGAACATGCAGTCCTACGCACAGATAGAGCAAAGCCGGGCACAGGACCTGCAGAAACTCG
Source organism: Acetobacteraceae bacterium (assembly GCA_035486135.1). GTDB lineage: Bacteria > Pseudomonadota > Alphaproteobacteria > Acetobacterales > Acetobacteraceae > JASHVB01. The sequence goes on along the minus strand of DATHNI010000166.1, from coordinate 5,414 downwards.
TCCCGGCGTTCCAGACGCTGTACGCTTCGTTGTCCGACGACCAGAAGCAGGCCGCTGACCGGTTGTTCCGCAACCAGGCGGCGCACGCAGTGCGGCGCCACGGCGCGGCGACGGCCGCAGCGGCGCACTGACGATACACAAACCTCTCCCGTTTATGGCGGGAGAGGTTTTCGGCGTGATTGCTTCCGGGCCATCACGGCACAAGACAAGTTTGCCCGGAACCTGGAGCCTTGGGCTACGGCACGTGCGCCGGACCTGAAGCGGGCACCGTGGCACGGACAAGGGTCCGGTGATGGCCGTGCCGATCCGGCAAGTCAGCGTCTCGGATGACGTGGCGGAGATCGCCCGTACGATCACGCCGCTTTGAAGCGCTCGCCTATCCACCCGCAGGCAACCGGTGACGGCGCCTGCAAGCCCGCCCTCTTGCCCGCTTCGGGCCCTCCCCCTATAGCGCCGGGGGCCACGTGGAGGGACCATGGCCGCCACCGCCGAACTCGTTGCCGAAAACGCTCTCGCCCAGCAGGCGGTCATATTGGCGAGACCCGTGACGCCGGAACGGAGGATGGCTGACGCCATCCGCGCCCTGGCGATCGACGCGACCGAGGCATCGAAGTCGGGCCATCCCGGCTTGCCGATGGGCATGGCCGACGTTGCGACCACACTGTGGACTCGTTTTCACAAATTCGACGCCGCCGATCCGCGCTGGCCGGATCGTGACCGTTTCGTGCTGTCCGCCGGCCACGGCTCGATGTTGCTGTATGCGCTGATCTACCTGACCGGCCATTCCGGCATGACGATCGAGGACATTCGCAACTTTCGCCAATTGAATTCGCCCGCCGCCGGCCATCCGGAATACGGCGAGCACCCGGCGATCGAGACCACCACCGGGCCACTCGGGCAGGGCATCGCCACCGCGGTCGGCATGGCGCTGGCCGAGCGGATGATGGCAGCACGGTTCGGCAAGTCGCTGGTGGACCACCGCACGTGGGTGATCGCGTCGGACGGCGACATGATGGAGGGGCTCAGCCACGAGGCGGGCGCGCTGGCCGGCCATCTGGGTTTGTCGAAGCTTACTGTACTCTATGACGACAACCACGTGTCGATCGACGGCGACACGTCGCTGTCATTTTCCGACGACGTAGCGAAGCGGTTCAGCGCCTATGGCTGGGCGACGAAGCATGTGGATGGACACGACCCGCAGCAGGTCGCCGCGGCACTGTCCTTCGCCATACGCTCGAAAAAGCCGACGCTGATCGTGTGCCGCACGATCATCGGCCTGGGCGCGCCGCACAAGGCAGGCACCAACGCGGTGCACGGCTCCCCGCTCGGGCCGGAGGAAGCCGCCGGCGCCAAGGCCGCGCTCGATTGGCACGAGCCGCCGTTCACCATCCCCTCGGATTTGCTGGAGCGCTGGCACGCCGTGGGAGCTCGCGGCGCCGGCCCACGCCGCGCCTGGCTCAAGCGGCTGGCGCATAACTCGATGCGGGCCGATTTCGAGCGCGCCATTGCCGGCAAGCTGCCGGAGAACTGGCACGAGGCGGTGGCCGCCCTGAAACAGGGTATCGCCGAGAGCAAGCCGAAGATCGCCAGCCGTGCGGCGAGCCAGCGCGCGCTCGAAGCGCTGGTGCCGGCGACGCCGGAACTGGTCGGCGGCTCGGCCGACCTGACCGGTTCAAACCTCACCTTCGTGAAGGGGATGGGCAGCGTCAGTCCGGGCAACTACGCCGGCCGCTACATCCATTTCGGCGTGCGCGAGCATGGCATGTGCGCCGCCGCCAACGGCATCGCGCTGCATGGCGGGCTGATCCCTTATACCGGCACGTTCTTCGTCTTCACCGACTACATGCGCCCGGCAATCCGCCTCGGCGCGATCATGCGGATCCGGGTGATCCACGTGCTGACGCATGATTCGATCGGCCTGGGCGAGGACGGCCCGACGCACCAGCCGATAGAGCACCTCGCGAGCCTGCGGGCGATGCCCAACCTGCATGTGTTCCGGCCGGCCGACGCGATGGAGACGGCGGAGTGCTGGGAGCTGGCGATCCGCCGCACCGACGGCCCCAGCCTGTTGGTGCTGAGCCGCCAAACCCTACCCACGCTGCGCACCGACACCGCAGAGAATCGTTGCGCCCGCGGCGGCTACGTGCTGGCGGAAAGCGACGGGGCGCGCCAGGCCACGTTGATCTCCACGGGCTCGGAAGTGCCGATCGCCATGGCGGCGCGCGAGATGCTGGCGGCGGACGGGATCGGCGTGGCCGTGGTGTCGCTGCCGTGCTGGGAGTTGTTCTCCCAGCAGGACGAGAGCTACCGTGCCCAGGTGCTGGGCGGCGCGCCGCGGGTCGGCATCGAGGCGGCCGGCAACTTCGGATGGGACCGCTGGCTCGGCCCGGACGGCACGTTCATCGGCATGCACGGCTTCGGCGCTTCGGGCAAGTACGAAGACGTGTACAAACACTTTGGGATTACGCCGGAAGCGGCCGTGGCGGCGGTGCGTAAGCGATTGGGGTAAGTCGGGGCTGTCACATCGGCCTTTCCCCCTGGCAAGAAACAGACTCCCCCTCCCCTTGAGGGAGGGGGCTGGGGGGAGGGGTTCCGTGCCGCACGTGACCCCTCCCCCCCGACCCCCTCCCTCAAGGGGAGGGGGAGTATCTTTCACGCGACGACCTGCAGTTTCATCCAGGGCAGGCCGGCTGCGGCCGGCCGGTGACCAATCCGTAACGACACTGGGTTACGCTGCGGCGCATTGTTCCAGGACGTTGACAATGATCGGACGCATCGAGATCGCGACGGGCGACGCCGGATGGCAGCACGCCAAACCATTGCTCATGGCGGTCTGGCCGCCCGCCGTCGTTGCGACGCTGCCATGGAAGGACGTGGTCTGGGCACACGCCGACTGGCGGGTGCTGGCGTTCGATCGGGCTGATGACATCATCGGTCACGTCGGACTCTTCCTGCGTGATGCGATGTGGGATGCTCGCAAGGTCAAGCTCGGGGGCATCGGCGGTGTCGCCACCAGGGAAGACTGCCGGAGGCAGGGTGTCGCCAGCGCGGCGATGCGGCGGGCAGCGCAGGAAATGCGGGACACGCACGACAGGGATTTCGCACTCCTGTTCTGCGAGCAACGCCATGCTCCGGTCTATGAAAAACTTGGTTGGCGGAAATTCGATGGCGATGTGTTCGTGATGCAGCCGCAAGGGCGCATCCGCTTCGATGTGACCGAACCGTATGTTCTTGATATGAACCTCACGCCACGCTGCGGCGTCATCGACCTGTGCGGCTTGCCATGGTGACGGACCGGAACCATCATCGGCACGGCAGGCGTCAGCCAGGGAGATCGCGAATCCTCCGCCATGTCCCGGCCCGCGTCGTCCAAGGGGACGCGTAAGTCGGCGAAATGCCCAAATCTGGCCTCATTTTCGCCCCGACTTGATCCGTGTCAATGATCGGTTAATGACTCTACGTCAGGAAGAGCAGCCAGCTACAGGAAAGGGCAGGACCATGGCAGTCAAAGTCGCGATCAACGGATTTGGACGCATCGGGCGCCTGGTTTTGCGCGCCATCGTCGAGAGCGGGCGACAGGACGTCGTGCCCGTTGCCATCAACGACCTGGGCAGCGTGGAGGCCAACGCCCACCTGTTCGCCTTCGACAGCGTGCATGGCCGCTTCCCGGGCCAGCTCGAAATCTCCGGTGATACGATCACCGTCCGGCACAACGGCAAGGTCTATGGGCCGATCAAGGTCTCGGCCGAGCGGGATCCCACCAAGGTGCCGTATTCCGGCGTGGACGTGGCGCTGGAGTGCACTGGGATCTTCACATCGAAGGAAAAGGCCTCGGCGCTGATCCAGGCCGGCGCCCGCAAGGTGCTGATCTCGGCGCCGGGCGACCACGTGGACGCGACCGTGGTGTATGGCGTGAACCACAAGGTCCTGACGAAGGACATGACGGTGGTGTCCAACGCGTCCTGCACCACCAACTGCCTGGCGCCGATGGCCATGGTGCTGCACGAGAAGTTCGGCATCCTGCGTGGCTACATGGTGACCATCCACGCCTATACGGGCGATCAGAACACAGTGGACACGCTGCACAAGGACCTGCACCGCGCCCGTGCGGCGGCGGTATCGGCGATCCCCACCTCCACCGGCGCCGCACGCGCGGTCGGGCTGGTGCTGCCGGAGTTGAAGGGCAAGCTGGACGGGACCGCGATCCGCATTCCGACGCCAAACGTTTCGCTGGTGTCGCTCGACGTGAACCTGGCGAAGCCGGCGACCAAGGACGAGATCAACGCGGCGATGCAGGATGCGTCGAAGGGCGGCCTGGCCGGAATCATGGACTACAACACCAGGCCGCTGGTCAGCGTGGACTTCAACCACTGCCCTGCGTCATGCACCTTCGATGCGTCGCAGACCGCGGTGGTGGACGGGGCGCTGACCCGGGTGATGGGCTGGTACGACAACGAGTGGGGCTTCTCCAACAGGATGTCGGACACCGCCGCGCTGTTCGGATCTTTGTGAGGAAACCTCTCCCGCGCTGCGCGCGGGAGAGGTCGAGACGCGATAGCGGCGAGGGTGAGGGTGACCGGGTCGGCACTTAGCCGACTCCGTCTTCCCTCCCCGCCGGGCCTGCAAGCAAAGGGGCGGCGTGCCGACCCGATCACCCTCACCCTCGTCGCTGCGCGCCTTGACCTCTCCCGCGCAGTGGGAGAGGTAATGCGCGCGCACGCGCGTGGTCAGTGGAGACAACACATGTCATTCCGCACCCTCGACAACCTGGACGTCGCCGGCAAGCGCATCCTGCTGCGCGCCGACCTCAACGTGCCAGTGCGTGTCGGCAAGATCACCGACCTGACGCGCATCGAGCGCCTGTCGCCCACGATCCGCGAACTCGCGGCCAACGGCGCCAAGGTCATCGTGTGCAGCCATTTCGATCGGCCCAAGGGCAAGCGCGTGCCGGAGATGTCGCTCGGTCCGATGGCCGCGGCGCTCGGCGAGGTGCTGGGCCAGCGCGTGCGCTTCGCCGAGGACTGCATCGGCGTCGCTGCCCAGCAGGCAGTGGAGCGCATGGCACGCGGCGACGTGCTGGTGCTGGAGAACACGCGCTACCACGCCGAGGAAGAAAAGAACGACCCCACGTTCGCCGCCGAACTGGCGAAGCTCGCCGACATCTACGTCAACGATGCGTTCTCCGCGGCGCATCGGGCGCATGCCAGCACCGAGGGCGTGGCGCACCTGCTGCCCGCCTATGCCGGGCGCCTGATGCAGGCGGAGCTGGAGGCGTTGGACGCCGCCCTGGGGAATCCCGTGCGGCCGGTCGCCGCCATCGTCGGCGGCGCCAAGGTCTCCACCAAGCTGGAATTGCTCGGCAACCTGCTGTCCAAGGTGGACGTGCTGGTGATCGGCGGCGCGATGGCCAACAC
>DATHNI010000165.1:0-30390 GCA_035486135.1 Acetobacteraceae bacterium | reverse complement strand
GATCTTCACGCGGTGCAGGTAGCTCATCGCCAGTTCCTCCGCCTCGGCGCGCGGCATCTTGCGCACCCAGATCGGCGCCAGCGTGCAGTTCTCAAGGATCGTCAGGTGGGGAAACAGGTTGAACGACTGGAACACCATGCCGACCTCGCGCCGGATAGTATCCAGCGCGCGCAGGTCGTCGGTGAGTTCGGTGCCATCAACGACGATGCGGCCTTCCTGGTGCGTTTCCAGCCGGTTGATGCAGCGGATCATGGTGGACTTGCCGGACCCTGATGGTCCGCACACCACCACGCGTTCCTTCTCCGCCACCGTCAGCGACACGTCGCGCAGCACGTGCATCGTGCCGTACCATTTGTTGACCTTGTCCAGCACGATCGCGGGCGGCGCGTGCGTGTCGGCGAGGTGGGCGATAACCGGCGTGATTTCGGCTGTCTGGCTCATGATGATTCCCCGTCAGCGCCGGTGGGCGCGACCGAGGTCGCGCTCCAGCCCGCGGCTGTATTTCGACATGGCGAAGCAGAATGCGATGTAGATCAGCGCAAGAAAAATGTAGACCTCGTTGGCGAAGCTTTGCCACGGAGGATCGCTCAGCGCGACCTTGCCCATCATCAGCAGGTCGAACATGCCGACGATCAGCACCAGCGACGTGTCCTTGAAAAATCCGATGCAGGTGTTGACCAGCGGCGGGATCACCAGGCGTAGCGCCTGCGGCAGGATGATGAAGCCGGTCTTCTGCCAATAGGTCAGGCCCATGGCGTCGGCGGCCTCGGCTTGGCCCTTCGGCAGCGCCTGTAAGCCGGCGCGGATCACCTCCGCGACATAGGCGCCGACGAACAGGATGATAGCGATCTGCACGCGCAGCAGGTTGTCGATGTTGACGCCTTCCGGCAGGAACAGGGGGAACATAACGCTGGCCATGAACAGCAGCGCGACCAGCGGCACACCGCGGATCAACTCGACATACAGCACGCAGAGCAGATGGACGGCGGGCAGTTGAGTGGAGCGGCGGCCGAGCGCCACCAGGATCGCCAGCGGAAAGGCGAACGCCAGGCCGAAGGTTGCCAGGATCAGGGTGATCGGCAGGCCGCCCCACTCGTCCTCCGGCACCAGTTGCAGGCCCAGCACGCCGCCCCACATCAGGACGCCGATCACGACCAGCGTGGCGACCCAGATCAGAGCCAACTCTTTGCGCCAGAATCGCCGCATGCCGGACACGACGTAGAGCGATATGAACAATACGACGCATAGCGCCGGCCGCCATTGCTCCGCGTAGGGATAGCGGCCGAACAGGATCAGCCGGTACTTGTCGCCAATCACCGCCCAGCACGCGCCGATGCCCTGCATCTTCAGGCAGGCCGACGTGTTCGCTACGCCTTGCGCGTTATAGGGGACGCTCCATACCGCGTTCACCAACGCCCAGCCGATGAAGCCGACGGCGACGCGCAGGATGACGTAGCCCAGCAGCAGGGTGACCGCGGTGGACCACCACGATCCGAACAGGTTGGCGCGTGCCCAGGCCCAGGGTCCGGCGACGGCGGACGGGGGGCGCTCGCGCGCGGCGGTGTAGCCTTGTTCGGCAACGGCGGACTGGCTCATCGGATCACCGCTCCACCAACGCAACGTGTTTGTTGTACCAGTTCATGAACGCACTGATCGACAGGCTGATGGTGAGGTAGACCACCATGATGTAGGCGATGCCCTCCACCGCCTGGCCGGTCTGGTTCAGCGTGGTGTTGGCGATCGACACCACATCCTGGTAGCCGATCGCCACCGCCAACGAACTGTTCTTGGTCAGGTTGAGATACTGGCTGGTCAGCGGCGGAATGATTACCCGCAGCGCCTGAGGCAGCACGATCTTGCGCAGCACCACGCCGCGGCGCAGGCCCAGCGCGCCGCCGGCCTCCCACTGACCCGCCGCCACGGCCTGGATGCCGGAGCGAACGATCTCGGCGATGTAGGCGGCGGTGTAGATGACCAGGCCCATCAGCAGCGCGAAATATTCCGGACTGACGGTGCCGCCGCCCTGGAAGTTGAAGCCGCGCAGCACCGGCAGGTCGGGGTCGAACGGGGCGCCCAGCGAGGCCCAGACCGCCAGCGGCAGGACCAGCAGCAGTCCCAGAGCGACGGGCCAGACGGCGGGCCGCACGCCGGTCGCCTCCTGGCGTTGTCGGGCGTGGCGGTTCCAGAACCAGGTGCCCACCACGCCGGCCAGGAAGGCCAGGGCGGCCCAGGTGTCCGCGGTCTCCCAGTGCAGCAGGGGAAACTTGATGCCGCGGTTGGACAGGAACACCGCGTCACCGATGCGCAATGACTGGCGCGGCGGCGGCAGGCCGTGCAGCAGGGTGTACCAGAACAGCAATTGCAGCAGCACCGGGATGTCGCGCAGCGTCTCGACGTAGAAGGCGGTGAGCCGGGCCAGCAGCCAATTGCCCGAAAGCCGGCCGATGCCGATCAGGGTGCCCAAAATGGTGGCAAGCACGATGCCGACCACCGAGACCTTCAGCGTGTTGCCGATGCCAATCAGCAAGGCGCGGCCGAACGTGTTGACGGACGGATCGTAGGGCAGGAGCGACTCGCCGATCGGGATTCCCGCGACGCGGCCAAGAAAGGCGAAGCCGGTGGCGATGTGGCGCGCGGCGAGGTTGCGGTTGGTGTTGTGGGTCAGGTACCAGACGATCAGCACCACCACACCGACAATCACCACTTGCCAGACGAGCGCTCGGAACGCCGGGTCGGTCCACGACAGCCGCATCCGGCGCTTCGGCGCGGCCCGAGCGTTGGCCAGCCGCGGATCGGCCGTTGTGCTGGACATTGCGTGTCTCGTCTCCCTGTTGGTCGCGGTCTGCCATGCAAGTCCGAGGCCGACGGCCGCGACATTCTGGCGACTGTGCGGCAAGCGGGTGGGCGAGATCAACAGGCGTGTCGTGAGGCGCAGCGGGCGAGCAAGCCGGGCCGGTGTTCGTCTGTAAGGCCTGATCCGGATGATGCTACGACGCCACCCCGTCATGCCGACCTGCGTCGGCATGACGAGGAGGGCACCTGTCCGTGTCTTGCTCTCAGCCGGCCCCGGCCTGCACCGGCTGCAAGCACAGTCCGTCCACCAACACATCAACCAGGCGCAGCACGTTCGCCTGCCAGCCCGGCTGATCGTACAGAAAGCACATGCCCACCAGGGCGCGCAGCAGGTCCCCCGCGCTGACATCCGACCGGATCTCGCCCGCCGTCACCGCGCGGTCCAGCAGTGCCCCCATCGCCTTGCTCAGCCGATCGAACGAATACGCGTAAAGCTCCGTCGGGCTATGCGCCGCAAGCGCGAGCGCCGCCAGCATGCCCTTCTTCGTGGCGACCAGCTCCACGTTTGCGTGCAGCCAACGGCGCAAGGCGCCGGTCGGCGCCGGGTCCGATTTCAATTGGTCCGCGAGATCGGCGAGCTGCTCGACCTCGCGGCGATACACCGCCTCGAACAACGCCTCGCGGGTCGGGAAGTGACGGTACAACGTGCCGATGCCAACCCCGGCGCGGCGCGCCACGGCCTCCAGGCTTGCCTCCGCGCCACCGGTGCCGAACACCGCCTTCGCCGCTTCGAGCACGCGTTCGTGATTGCGGGCCGCGTCGGCGCGCGGCTTTCGCATCGTCTTGCCGGCTCCATCTGCCCTCACATCCATCGCGTTTTTCGGTCCTTGTAAAGCGGAGGGTTCCTCCGCATATCACCATCATCAGGCACCGTCATCAGGGAGGGCAGTCACGCCGGACAACCTCCTGACCGGTTTCAGCCACGCGCGTCGCGGGTTGTGCGGGACAATCTGCTGCACGGTGCAACGGCGGATCCGGTTCCACCGGCCGGCCGTGCCGTGGCCAGAACCTTGTTGAACGATACCACGCATCGGGAGCACCGCATGAGCTTCTCTCTGTCAGTGACCGTGAACGGTGTAGCGCGCACCGTCGTGTTGCCCGACCCTCGGGTCACATTGCTCGACCTGCTGCGCGAACGGCTGGATCTGACCGGCACCAAGAAGGGCTGCGACCGTGGCCAATGTGGTGCCTGCACGGTCATCGTGGATGGACGCCGCATCAATTCGTGTCTCGCTCTCGCGGTCAGTTACGACGGCGCGGATATCCTGACGATCGAGGGCCTGGCGCATGGCGACGCGCTGCATCCTATCCAGGCCGCGTTCATCGCGCATGACGGCTTCCAGTGCGGATTCTGTACCCCGGGCCAGATCATGAGCGCGATCGGCCTGATCCAGGAAGGCCAGGCCGGCGACGATCCGGAACGCGTGCGCGAAGGCATGAGCGGCAATCTCTGCCGCTGCGGCGCTTATGCCGGGATCACCGAGGCTGTGCTCGACGCACAGCAGAAACTTGCCGAGCGCGACCGCAAGGAGGCCGCATGAACAGCTTCGATTACGTCCGGCCGGCAACGATCCAAGAGGCCGTTGCAGCCGCATCCGAACCAGGCGCCGCCTACCTGGCGGGTGGCACCAACCTGCTGGACCTGATGAAGGGCGGCATCAGCCGTCCGCGCCGCCTGGTCGATGTCGGTCGCCTCCCGGGCCTCGACCGGATCGAGACTCTTCCCGGCGGCGACATGCGGATCGGCGCGCTGGTGCGCAATTCCGACCTGGCGCATGACCTCGAGTTTGCCCGAAGGTTTCCCGCGGTCGCCGAAGCGCTGTTGTCCGGCGCCTCGGCGCAGCTTCGCAACACCGCGACGGTCGGCGGCAACCTGTTGCAGCGCACGCGCTGCCCGTATTTCTACGACCCGGCGAGCGCCTGCAACAAACGCGAGCCGGGCGCCGGATGCGACGCGCATGGAGGCGACACCAGGCTGCACGCCATCCTTGGCTGGAGCGACTGCTGCATCGCAACGAACCCGTCCGATTTCTGCGTCCCGCTGGTGGCGCTCGACGCGGTGGTCGAGATCGAGGGCAGGGTAGGGCCCCGCGACGTCCCGCTTACGAGTTTTCATCGCCTCCCGGGCGAAGCACCCGAGCGCGACAGCGTGTTGGAACCGGGCGAGTTGATCGTCGCGGTCCGTCTGCCGGCGGAGGCGGCTGGCTTCGCGCCCCATGCGCGCTACCTGAAAGTTCGTGAGCGCACCTCGTACGCTTTCGCCCTCGTGTCGGCCGCCGCCGCGCTGCGGATGGAGGGCGCGACGATCGCCGAGGCACGCATCGCCCTCGGCGGCGTTGCGATGAAGCCGTGGCGCGCTCGTTCGGCCGAGGCGGTGTTGGCCGGTGCCGCGCCCGACAGGGCCGCGTTCGGCCGCGCGGCCGAGGCGGCGCTCGCCGATGCGACGCCATCGGGCGCGAATGCCTTCAAAATCGAACTCGCGAAACGGATCGTGACACGGGCTCTCACCCTGGCTGCGGCGGGGACGCCCGAGCGCGTTCCGGCACTGCCGGCGTCTCCCTTCGCGGTTTCTTCCGGAGTTCTTCTCGATGCCTGAAATCATGCTCAGCCACGCTCCGGCCCATCTGCGGCACGGCTCGAACATCGGCCAGCCGCTCACCCGGCGTGACGGCGTGCTGAAGGTCACGGGCGCGGCGCGGTACGCGGCGGACAACCATCCGCCCGGCATGCTGTATGCCGTCATGGCGGTCAGCAGCATCGCGCGCGGCCGTTTGGCGTCGTTGGACGTGGCCGCGGCCAAGGCGCATCCCGGCGTCGTCGAGGTGATGACACAAGCCAACAAGCCTGCGCTGGCACTGGACCCGGATGCCAAGCTGCACCCGTTCATGTTCCGGCTCGACCTGTTGCAGAACGACCGTGTGCGCTATGCGAACCAGCCGATCGCGGTGGTCATCGCCGAGACGCTGGAGGCCGCAACCGAAGGCGCGGCCCTGCTGTCGCCCCGCTACGAACGAGAGCCTGCCCGCGTTGGCCTCGACGCCGCGGAGAGCTTCGTTCCGCCAGCGGTGGGTGCCGGCGCCCCGGCTGCCGCGAGTCATGGGGATGTGGAGACCGGGCTCGCGGCGGCATCGAAGCGCATCGAGGCGACCTACGAAACGCCGGCGCAATACCACAACGCGATGGAGCCGCACGCGATCGTCGCGGCATGGGACGGCGACACGCTGTCCATCGACACTCCCAGCCAGGGGATGGCATGGGCTCGGGACCGCATCGCCGGACTGTTCGGTATTCCGGTGGAGAGCATCCATATCCGCAGCCCGTTCCTGGGCGGCGGGTTCGGCTCGAAAGGCCTGATCGCCGGGCCACAGGTTCTCGGCATCATGGCAGCGCGGCTGGTGGGGCGGCCGGTCAAGCTGGTGCTCCGTCGCGAGCAAATGTTCGGCCCGGTCGGCCATCGGGCACTGACGCGGCAGACGTTGCGCCTGGGCGCCGACGGTGACGGCGCGCTGACCGCGCTCGACCATCACACCAAGACGGCGTCCAGCACGTTCGATGATTTCTTCGAGTCTGCCTCGGACGTTTCCCACACGCTCTATGCCAGCCCGGCGATCGCGACGTCGCACGAGGCGGTTCGGCTCGACACCGGGACGCCGATGTTCATGCGCGCGCCCGGTGAGGCAACAGGGTCGGTCGCGCTGGAGAGCGCCATCGACGAACTGGCGCATGAATGCGGCATGGATCCCCTCGCGTTCCGCCTGAAGAACTACACCGAGGTGGAGCCGATGTCCGGCAAGCCGTTCTCCTCGAAGGCGCTGCGCGAGTGCTACGCCCAGGGCGCGGAGCATTTCGGCTGGGCGCGGCGGGCGCTGGCGCCGCGGCAGATGCGCGACGAGGCCGGGCTGCTGGTCGGCTGGGGCATGGGCACGGCGGCGTTCCCGGCGATCATGTTCCAGGGTCACGCGAGGGCGGCCATCCGGCGCGACGGGTCCGGCGTGATGGAGATCGGCGCGCACGACATGGGGCAGGGGGCGTGGACGGCGCTGGCCCAGATCGCCGCCGACAGCCTCGGCCTGGGGATAGACGAGGTCGAGTTCCGGTCCGGGACGTCCGATCTGCCGGATGCCGGGATCGCGGGCGGCTCGGCCCATACCGCGACGGCCGGCATGGCGATCCACGCCGCGGGCGGTGACGTGATCGCCCGGCTGGCGGAGTTGGCGGTGGGTGACGAGCGCTCGCCGTTGTTCGGAGCGGGAAACGCCGGCGTGGTCGCGCGTGGCGGCCAGTTGTTGCGCCGCGACGACGAGACGCGGGGCGAGAGCTATGGGGAGATCCTCGGCCGCGCGGGGATGACGGAAATCGAGGGGCACGGCAGTGGCGCGGCCGATCCCGCAGCGCAGTCGCGCTATGCCATGCAGGCGCACGGGGCGGTGTTCGCCGAGGTGAAGGTCGATCCGGCGCTGGGACAGGTCCGCGTCACCCGGCTGGTTGGTGCCTTCGCGGCGGGCCGGGTGATCAATCCTCGGCTGGTGCGCAGCCAATACTATGGCGGCATGATCTGGGGCGTGTCGTTCGCCTTGCACGAACATGCGGTCATGGACCCACGGTCCGGCCGGGTGATGAACAGGGACCTCGCTGGGTACCATGTGCCGGTGAACGCCGATATCCCCTCGGTCGAAGCCATCCTGGTGGAGGAGGACGACCCGTACGTGAACGCTCTGGGCATCAAGGGCGTCGGCGAGATCGGGGTCACGGGAACCGCCGGTGCGATCGCCAATGCCGTGTGGCATGCGACCGGGGTGCGGGTCCGGGAGTTCCCGATCACGCTGGATCGGCTGATCGGGTAGGGAGAAGACGCGGCCCGTCACACTGTCATTGCGAGGTGCGTAGCACCGAAGCAATCTTCCGCCTGACGAGCCGAGGAATGCTCGTCAGGCGGGAGATTGCTTCGGTGCTTCGCGCCTCGCAATGACATGGAACTCGGGACGCGCAATGACACGGGGCTTTGCGTGACTCGCCCTGACCGATGCCGAGCAGGCGTCAGCTCACATGCATGACGCTGTCGAGGTAGCGCAGCCAGGGCTCGGGCAGTCCGTGCGCGCGGGCGCCCTCGCGCAGCAGCGTGATGTAGCGCAGCGACGGGGTGCCGTCGGTCGGCTTGCCCTCGGCGCAATAGGCGACGACCGGGACCTCGTTGCCATTCGTGTCCTCCGCTACGAGCCAGGTTGGCCGATAGCCGCCGCCTGGCACGCCCTCGGTGGCATCGAGCCGCAGCAGGTCGCGGCGGGTGATGCGATACAGCACGCCCCAGACTTCGGCGTCGGGGTCGGGGTCGGGGCGGATATTCGCCGGTGCCGCCTTGCCTTTGGGCCGGCCTTCCAGGTTGAAGCGCAGCCGGTAACCCTTGATCCGGCCCGCCCGCCATTCGAACGGCCGGATGCGGCGGCGTTGCTGGAACGCGCTGTCGTGCATATTCGAACCATAGGCGAAGTACCACACGTGGTCGGCGGGACGCCCGTCCAGCCGCAGGCCATGGACGCGGTAATGCACTTTGGAGAGGAGCCAGGATTTTACCAGGATGCGGCGGCGCAGGCGCCGCGTCGTCCGGAGTGCTTCGTCGAGCATTGAACGAACGGCAATCTTCGTTGGAACCACGCGTCACTCAGCCTGTAGGTAGGAATGCGAATCGATAGCGCGGTGTTGCGGCGGTGGCAAACGCTCTGCCGGCGAGGGCGCAGGGCGATCGCACTTCAGCCGGAGCAGTACGCGGGACATCCGGGTGTTGCGGGGGGTGGTAAAGCAAGCAAGACTTCAACACGGATTTCGCAGAGAAGAAGCTAGAGCCACGGATTTCACGGAGAAGATGACATCTGCATTCTGTTTACCGCAAGTGCTGGACGACAATGATACCATGACTTCTGCTCTGTGAAATCCGTGGCTTTAGCTTCTTCTTCGCGAAATCCGTGTTGGAGTCTTGCTTGTTTGCTCGCATGCTAGCCGGGCGCACGTACCGGAGCGGGGTGAGCGTGGAGTGTGCCAGCCCGATTACCCTCACCCTCGATGCTATCGCATCTCGACCTCTCCCGCTTCCGCGGGAGAGGTAAGAAACTTACCGGATCGGCGGGGCGTATTGCAGGCCGCCCTTGGTCCAGATGTTGTTGATGCCGCGAGGCACGCCCATCGGCGTGATGTCGCGGTCCCAGATCTCCCCGAGATTGCCGACCTGCTTGATCACGTTGTAGGCCCATTTGTTATCCAGCCCCAGCGCCTTGCCCATATCGCCCTCGACGCCGAGCAAGCGGCGAATGTCGGGGTCCTTGCTGTCGAGGAACGTATCGACGTTCTTGCTGTCGATGCCCTTTTCCTCCGCGGTGATCATGGCGATGAAGGTCCAGCGCACGATGTCGAACCACTTGTCGTCGCCCTTGCGCACCATCTCGCCCAGCGGCTCCTTGCTGATGATGTCAGGCAGCAGCACCAGGTCGGCCGCCTTGTCGCCCTGGCTGAACCGGAACGTCGCCAGCGCGGACGCATCGGTCGAGTAGGCGTCGCAGCGGCCGGTCAGGAAGGCGTTCTGCATCTCGGCCAAGTCCTGAATCAGGATCGGCGTGAACTTCATGCTGTGCAGGCGGAAGTAGTCCTCGATCGCGAGTTCGGTGGTGCTGCCGGGCTGCACGCAGATGGTCGCGCCGTCCAGTTCCTTGGCGGATTTCACGCCGGCAGCGCTCTTCACCAGGAAGCCGGTGCCGTCGTAGTAGTTCACCCACGCGAACTCCAGGCCGAGATTGGCTTCGCGGCCGAGCGTCCAGGTGGTGCTGCGCGACAGCATGTCCACCTCGCCCGATTGCAGCGCGGTGAAGCGGTTTTGCGTGGTGGTGGGCACGAACTTCGTCTTGTTCACGTCGCCCAGCACCGCCGTGGCGACGGCGCGGCAGCTATCCGCGTCGAGGCCTCGCATGACGCCCTGGCTGTCGGGCAAAGAGAAGCCGGGCACAGTGCCGGCGATGCCGCACAGCATCTGTCCGCGCGCCTTGACCGCGTCGAGCGTGGCCGAGCCGGACCCTTGCGCGTGGAGCGACGACATGCAGCCGGCCCCTGTCAGCAATCCCGCCGCCACCATCATGGCGCGCGATGTTCTGCGCAAACTCATCAGCCAATCTCCCCTGGTTCCGCGCGGATCGTCCCGCGGTCGGGCTGACTGTGCGATGCGCGCGACGCCAGATCAACGGCTTTGCCCGGCCGCAACGAGAAATCATTGCCGGCGCGGTCCGTCTCATCGCGCCAGTCGCGTGATGCTCTGCTCGCGTCATCGCACCGTGCGTGTCATCGCACCGTGCGTCTCATCACACCATGCGTGTCATTGCGAGGAGCGCAGCGACGAAGCAAACTCCCGCCCGCCGAGCGCAGGCCGCGCTCATCAGGCGGGAGATTGCCGCGTCGCTGCGCTCCTCGTAATGACAGCGGGGACGATGGCACGCACAGCCACATGGAACGGGTGAGGCGGAACATGGCAGAGACGATCGAGGTGCCGGCTGGCGGATATCGCTACATTCCGGGGGTGTTCCAGTATTCCGCCGGCGTGCGCGCGCTCGACGGCTACCGTATCGAGCGGGCGGAATTTGCCCGGCCAGTGCCGCTGGCGGACGGCTTCGCCTTCATCGAGCGATACCTCCAGCAGCAAGGGATACCGCTGGCCGGATTCTGCGCGTGCGAGTTGCGCTCGCCGGCGGCGTTCACCGATGCCGGGTTCGTCGCCTTCAACCGCCACTATGTGGGCACGCTGGAACGCTGGGGCGTCATGCGCGACGACAAGAACCCGGTGGCGCGCAGCAACGTCTGCCCCGAACTGCACAAGCCGGCCGAGCCGAGCTTCCATGCGTTCTGCTTTACCCGACCGGTGCCGGGCGCCTCCGGATCGTTCGTCATCGCCGGCAGCGGCGAGGCGGAGGAGGGGCACGCCGCCTACCGCGATCGCACCGTCCGCTTCGGCGACACCAGCCCGGCCGGACTGCGGGAGAAGGGCATCTACGTGCTGAACCGCATGGAGCAGCGTATGGCGGCGGTGGATGCGACGTGGGCGGATACCACGGCGACGCAGGTGTATACCGCGTACGATCTGCATCCGTTCCTCGGCGACGAGATCGTGCGGCGGGGTGCGGCGCAGCATGGCCTGACCTGGCATTTCGCGCGTCCCCCGGTGGTTGGGCTGGACTACGAGATGGATTGCCGCAGCGTGCCGGTAGAGCACCGCGTTGCTTGACCTCTCCCGGTCCCGCGGGAGAGCTTTTATACCAGCAACTAGAAGATTGTTAGAATTACCACGGACCTGACCTGGGAGTCCGGAATGCTCGTCCGCGTTGCCGCCATTCTCGCGCTGGTTTGCCTCGCCCGGCCGGCGCTGGCCCTGGACGCGTGCTTTACCGACAGTTTCGGACTATGGCGCGGGCCGGTCTACAACGGACCGGGGATCCAGACGATGGAAACCGAATTCCACGTCCAACCCGACGGAACGCTCGCGGGCGGATACCATGTCCACGACACGACGGCGTTCGACGGCAGCCTGACCGGTTTCAAACAGACGGGAAACTGTGAGGCGGAGTTTACCTGGAAGGACCGCTATGGCACCGGCGTGGTGCATATCCGCTTCGAACCGGAGCTGGGGCGCTTCCTGGGGTATTGGGGGCTTGTGTCGCCCAATCCTGGGCTGGTGTTCGACGGCTATCGGGTCGGCGAGGAGCATGTCAGTTGATGTTGTGAGCCTGTCGCTGCGATCCCTGCCGATTTGGCAGGCCAGAATCAGCGTCGGAACAGCGCATCGGTTCTTGTGGCGTCATGGCGCGTCATGGCGCGCCATCCCCACCTTACGTTTGACTTACCGCCGCTGCGACCAGTTCGGGAATCAGTGTTCCGGGCGGTCGGTATCAGGCGCGGCGTTAACACGATCGTAGGTATCCTCCCGCATCATCCGCCGCCATGCGGATCGGCTGGAAAACGGCGGCACTGGCACTCGGCTGCGCATGCGTGGGCGGCGGCGCGTCGGCCGACTGGCTCGACACGCTGTTTCCCGCCGGCATCCCGGGCTACGGCGCCGAGCCCGGCGTCACCGTCACGTCGCGCCTGCGGCCGGACACCGCGCCACAGGGCGTGCGCGATGGCGCCTTCATCCTGCGCCCCGCCTGGGAACAATCGATCGGCTACGACAGCAACGTGCTGGGCGGTGCGCCGCCGCTGAGGAGCTGGATGGTCGGCACGCGCCCCTCGCTGCTGGCCTCCAGCGACTGGTCGCGCGATGCGCTCGGCCTGTATGTCGCGGCGGACGACCGGCGTGATCTCGACGCGCCCGCCCAAAGCCGCACGGATTCGACCGCATCGCTCGGCGGCAGCCTGGATATCGGCCGCGACCGGCTCACCCTGGCGGTCGCGCATATCGACAACCACGAGGACCGCACCCAGCTCGACGCGCTGCCGACCGACCGGCCGGTGCCGTTCCAGGTGGACGACGCGCGCGCCAGCTACGCATGGCTGTCCGGCCGATGGACAGTAACGCCGGCAGTGGAGGCGTCGTCCTGGCATTACGACGCCACCAGCATCCTGGGCGTGCCGGCCAGCCAGGCCTACCGCGACCGCACCGAACTGCTGGGCGGCACCACCGTCAGCTACGAGCTCGCGCCGCAACGCACCCTGGTGTTCGTGACGCGGGCGATCGGCCAGGACTATCTGCACCCCGCGTTGGGCGCGGCCTCGCTGAACTCCACCGGCATCCAGGCGCTCGCCGGCTTCGACTACGACGACGACGCGCTGTGGCGCTTCCGTCTTTTGCTCGGCGCAGAGCATCGGGCGTTTGCCGCCGCGGTCTATCCGGCCCGCACCGCCGCGATCGCGGAGGGCGAAATCGCCTGGATGCCGAGCGGCATGACCACGATCGCCGCCACCCTCGCCCGAAGCGTGGAGGACGCCGCGCAGGAGGGTGTCTCCGGCTTCACCGAGACCACCGCGAAGCTGACCGTGGACCATGAGCTGCGGCGCGATCTGCTGCTGCACGCCTATGCCGGGCTGCAACACGCCGATTTTCTGCAAGGCGGCACGCAGCAGACCAGCACGACGTTTGGCGCCGGCGCTACCTGGCTGGTGAACCGGCAGGCGCAACTTACCGCCACTTACGACTTCACCGGGCAGCCGGGAGCGAGCACCACGACGCTGCCGATCTCCGGCGGCTACACGCGCAGTGTGGTTCTGCTGACGCTGCGGCTCGGGCTGTAATTAGAATACGAACTGCCGCAGAGCCTGACCCTCGGCGACGTGTCACGTCGCCCGTACGTCAGTATTTGAGCCAGTTGGCATAAGCCGCGGCGTGCGCTGAGAGCGCTGCCGGTTTTGCGCGGATGTTCCGACAATCGCCGACCACACCGGCGATTTCTGGAGGGCGCAGTGCTTTATCGCGCGCGTATTAACCGCGCAGTCATTTCTCGCCGCGAAAACAGCAGGGCCGCCGGCCGTCCCTGCTGGCGACAGGCCGCGAGGACATCGACATGTCGTTCAGCGATCCGCACGCGACAGTGCTGGAGCACCCGAGCCAGGTCACCGACGCGCGGGCGCGGAAGGTGGTGCGCCCGCCCGTTCCGCCGAACACCGCCGCTTCCGTGGGATCGCGAACCGCGAGAGAGCGCGTCGCACAGCCTCGCCTCTCGCGAGCGCCGTCGCCGCCGGCCGTTGGGCTGCTGGGGCTCGACTTCGCCGATCTCGACGCTGATCGCGCGGCGGCGTGGCTGGCAGAACGACCCGCCCAGGCGCCGTTCGGCTATGTGGTGACGCCGAACGCCGACCATCTGGTACGGGTGGCAGGTCGTCCGGACCTCGCGTCCATCTATCGCGCCGCATTGCTACGATTGCTCGACTCGCGCGTGGTTGCCGCGGCGGCACGGGCGCTGCGGCTGCCGGTGCCGCGTGTCGCACCCGGCAGCGACGTGACGGAGCAACTGCTGACGCGGTACCTCCGGCCGAGCGAGTCCGTCACCATCATCGGCCTGCGCGCCCAGTGGCTGCCGGCCCTCGTGGCACACTACGGCCTGTCGCGCCCGGCGCACTACGATCCGCCGATGGGATTTGCCGCTGATCCCGCCGCCCTGGCGGCGACCGTCGCGTTCGTCCTGGCGCATCCGGCACGGTTCGTGTTCCTGGCGGTCGGATCGCCGCAACAGGAGGTGCTGGCGGCCGCGATCGCTGCCACGGGCCGCGCGACCGGGATCGGGCTATGCATCGGTGCCAGCCTGGAGTTCCTCGCTGGTGCGGCAAACCGGGCTCCTCGCTGGATGCAGAGCGCCGGGCTGGAATGGCTGTATCGCCTCGGCGGCAGTCCGCGCCGCCTGGCGCGCCGTTATTTGCTGGACAGCCCCGCCGTGTTCGGGATGCTGGTGCGGGCGAGGCTCGGATCGGCGGGTGACTTCTGATCGCCTGATCCGATCACCGCAACAGATATTATCGGTTGGACCTTCACCTCCTGCTACCCAACCTGCGCGATCGTCAACGACGCAGAAGGGAAGCAGCCATGGCAGCACAGACGCTGACGACAACGGCCGGCGCGCCGATCGCCGACAACCAGAACGCGCTGACCGCGGGGGCAAGAGGCCCGGTCCTACTGCAAGACTATCAGCTTATCGAAAAGCTGGCGCACCAGAACCGCGAGCGCATCCCCGAGCGCGTGGTGCACGCCAAAGGCTGGGGCGCCTACGGCACGCTGACCGTCACCAACGACATCACCCGCTACACGCAGGCAAAGCTGTTCTCCAAGGTTGACCAGCAGACGCCATTGCTGGCGCGGTTTTCCACCGTGGCCGGCGAACTCGGCGCGGCAGACGCCGAGCGCGACGTGCGCGGTTTCGCGGTGAAGTTCTATACCGAGGACGGCAACTGGGACGTGGTCGGCAACAACACGCCGGTGTTCTTCGTGCGCGATCCGCTGAAGTTCCCGGATTTCATCCACACCCAGAAGCGTCATCCGAAGACCAACCTGCGCTCGCCGACTGCGATGTGGGATTTCTGGTCGCTGTCTCCCGAGAGCCTGCACCAGGTGACGATCCTGATGTCCGATCGCGGGCTGCCGCGCGACGTGCGCCACATGAACGGCTACGGCTCGCACACCTTCAGCATGATCAACGCGGTGAACGAGCGCTTCTGGGTAAAGTTCCACTTCCGGACGCAGCAGGGTCACAACCACTGGACCAATGCGGAGGCCGCGCAGGTGGTGGCGCAGACGCGCGAGTCGACCCAGGAGGATTTGTTTGGCGCTCTGGAGCGCGGCGAATTTCCGCGCTGGAAGCTATGCATCCAGGTGATGCCGGAGGCCGACGCCGACAAGGCTCGGTACAGCCCATTCGATCTCACGAAGGTCTGGCCGCATGGCGACTATCCGCTGATCGAGGTCGGGATCATGGAACTGAACCGCAACCCCGAGAACTACTTCGCGGAGATC
The DNA here is from genome assembly GCA_035486135.1 of Acetobacteraceae bacterium. GTDB lineage: Bacteria > Pseudomonadota > Alphaproteobacteria > Acetobacterales > Acetobacteraceae > JASHVB01. Next base: position 15,071 of record DATHNI010000165.1, on the reverse strand, counting down.
GAGCAAGCAGCGTTCTCGCCGTCGAACATCGTGCGCGGGATCGGATTCTCGCCGGATAAGATGCTGCAGGCGCGCGTGTTCTCGTACGCCGATGCGCATCGCTACCGGCTGGGGACGCATTACGAAGCGTTGCCGGTCAATGCGCCGCGCTGCCCTGTGCATACGTATCACAAGGACGGGGCGATGAAGTTCACGCCGCCTCCGTCGCAACCTGACGCGTACTATGAGCCGAACTCGATGGGCGGTCCGGTGCAGGACGCCGCGTATCGCGAGCCGCCGCTGCGGATATCGGGCGATGCCGATCGCTATGACCATCGCGTGGGCAACGACGATTTCAGCCAGCCGCGCGCGCTGTTCATGCTGTTCGATGAGGGACAGAAGCAGCGGCTGTACGCCAACATCGCGGCGTCGATGGGTGGCGTACCGGAGCGAATCATCGACCGGCAACTGGGGCTGTTCGCGCAAATCCATCCCGACTACGCAGCGGGTGTGGCTGCCGCATTGAAGCAGGGATAGCGCCCGCACCCGTGTCATGGCCGGCCTGCGCCGGCCATGACACGGAATCGTCTGTGCCACGTTACGCGTACGTCAACATTTTGGCCGGTCGAGCAGCGCAGCCTGCGCAACGCTACCGATCATCCAGCCGCGCGTCTCGTCGGCCGACCACCAGCTTACCAGCAGATGGGGCGCCAGCGCGGCGATACGGATCGCTTGCTCCGGATCGCTTTCGACGAAATGCGTGCAACCCCAGCGCGTCGCGGCCCGCGCCTTGTACTCCGCGACTGACGCAGCATCGTCCGCGACATCCGCCGGCCGGCATTCCAAATTCAAACCCGGATAGCCGCAGCGTGTCAGCCATGTCTCGGTCTGCGTGCGATCGATCTCCGGACGGCCGGTGATCACCACCGCGCGGCCGGCCGAGAATGGCGGCAGCACCGCGAACGGCTCCAATGCGTGGCGCCGGCGCAGGGCGTCGGCCAGGTCGGCATCATAGTGCGCGCGCGGCACATCGGGCAGGAACACACCATCGAGGTCCAGCCCGATGAACGGCGCCTCGGTCGAGCGATGCGCGGGCGCGCCGGTCTCGCGCAGGGCACGGGCGGCGGGTGTTGCCTCGCCACGCTCCCATGGAAAGCGAAACAATGCGCGCATGGGTTGAGAAAAGTCGGGCACATAGCGCGTGGTGTCCGGGTCGTGCACGACGGTGAGTGTTGCGCACTGCAACCCGTGGCGAAGCAGCGCACCACGCGCGGCGAGCATGGTCTGCCCGGTCGCGCAGCAATCATCCACCAGCAGGATGCGGTTTTCCGCTGGGCTCGGTCCGACCCACGCAACGGTCCCAGCGGCCCGGTCCCAACCGAGCATGAACAGGGGCAGGCCGAGCATGCAGGCTGCCATGGTGGCCGGCACCGTGCCGCCGCGCAGGATGGCGACCACCGCGTCGGGTTGCCACGCCATGACGCCGTCCAGCAGCGCGGCCACCATTTGCTCCGCGCGATCGTAGCCGATGAACACTGGCATCCGGTCGGTGCGGAGGCCCTTCCACGGTGGCGCCGCGTCGTCGGGCATTGGTTCCACCCCCGCGAGCAATCGCTAGTATTTCACGTCCATGCCGACGCGCTTGTCCACGAACCGCGTCGTGTAGGCCTTGCTGATATCGACGCCCGGCTTGTAGACGCCGACCGCCACCATGGAGTCATAGAACGCCTTCCACCGCGCGTCGGTCATCGCGCCAATGCCCATCGTCTTCGCATCGCCGGAATCGACCGTGCCACGCTGGATCATCGTCTTGCGGCCGAAATCGATCAGGTCCGCCGGCATGTCCGGATTGGCCTGCATGATCAGCTTGTTCGCCGGCGCGGGATCGCCGTACAGATACGAATACCAGCCCTCGATCGACGCATCGATGAAGCGCTGCACCAGCCCCGGATTTTCCTTCACCAGCTTGTCGCTCGTGGTGATGATGTTGCCGTAGCCGAGATAACCGGCCTCCGATATCGGCAGGACAACCGGCTCGATGCCGGTCTTCTGCTTGATCAGATAGGGCTCGCTGCTGATATAGCCTTGCTGGATCGCGTTCTTGTCGGCCAGGAACGGTGCCAGGTTGAACGTGTAGGGGCGGACCTGGCTGTCGTTATAGCCGTACTTTCCCGCCAGGAAGCGCCACCAGCCGTTGCGCGTGTCGGCGCCGATCATGATCGACTTGCCTTTCAGCGCGGCGAAGCTGTCGTTGCCCACCCCGGGATGCGCGATCAACACCGCCAGGTCCTTCTGAAAGATCGCCGCGACCGCCATGAACGGCAGGTTCTCCGAGGCGAACTCGATGGCGCGCCCGCCGCCGAGGTTGAAGTCCAGCCGGCCGGCCATCAGCAACTGCATGTGGTTGATCAGCGGTCCGCCTTCCCGGATCGTCACGTCCAGGCCATGCCGTGCATAGATGCCGGTGGCGAGCGCCTGGTAATAGCCGCCGTATTCCGCCTCGGCCTTCCAATCCAGACCGAAGACGACCTTGTCATCGGCGCGTGCCGGCATCGCGCCGAGCCAGGCGATGAGGCATGCAGCCAGCAGGAAAGTGACACGGCGCATCGATCGGACCTTGTATTTGTCAGGGGATTTCTGTGTCAGCCGATGGGCAGCAAGGCGCCGGTGACGCCGCTGGCCCGATCCGACAGCAGGAAGGCGATGGCTTCCGCGACCTCGGCCGGCTTGACCCAGCGCGACGCATCCGCGCCCGGCATCGCCGCCCGGTTCTGTGGCGTATCGATCGTGGCGGGCAGCACCGCGTTGACCCGGATGCGGTCGGGGCGCAACTCGTCGGCCAGGCTTTCGGTCAGCCGCATCACGGCGCTTTTGGTGGCACCGTATGCCGCCATCTCGGCGCTGCCCTTCAGGCCGGCGGCGCTGCCGATGGCGACCAGGCCGCCACCGCCGGCCGCGCGGATCGCCGGCACCGCGGCACGGTAAATGTTCCAGGTGGTTTTCACGTTCAGGCTGAACAGCGCATCCCACTGGTCCAGCCCCGCGTCGGCCAGCTTCGCCATGGCAAACCCGCCGACCGTGGTGCCGACGCCGTCGAGACGGCCGCACACCTCCAGGACGCGGGCGACAAGCGCAGTCGCCGCGGCGGGATCGGTCAGGTCATAGTCCGGCAACGCCAAGTGACCGCTGCCGGACAGGCTTGCGGTCACCGCCTCCAGACGGTCGCGCGCGGTGTCCACCGCGGCGATGCGCGCGCCGCGAGAGGCGAGCAGGGCGGCCAGGGCAGAGCCGACATTGCCGGCGGCGCCGGTGACGATGATAACCTTGCCGGTGAACATGCCGCTTCCTCCGGTTATTCGACGGTCAGGATGCCAGCGCCAGCGCCCACCGCCAACCTCTCCCGCGAAAGCGGGAGAGGTTGAGACGCGCCAGCGTCGAGGGTGAGGGTGATCGGGTCAGCACGCTCTGCTTGCTGCGTGCCGAAGTTGCTGTGAGGCGACCCGATCACCCTCACCCTCGGTGCTTACGCACCTCGACCTCTCCCGCTCCCGCGGGAGAGGTTTATGGCTGCCGGGACCGCGCGCAACGCCTGCCGCAACGCGCCGTCGCGTAACGCGCGGACCAGGTAGATCCCCAGCCTCGGCAGCAGCCCCACCCAGCTCGCGCCGAACTTGCGCCCGACATACAGGCGGTTGCGCACGAAATAGAACCAGCGCACGCCGGACCAGGCGACCCGTTGCTCCGCGCTGACCTTGTGGCGGATCACGATGTCGCCGCGATAGCGGACACGCCAGCCGCGGGCCCGCGCGCGGGCGCAAAAATCGAGTTCCTCCCAGCAGAAGAACAACGCCTCGTCGTAGGGTCCGGCGTCGTCCCACGCGGCCCGGCGGATCGCGTGGCCGGCGCCGACGAAGGTGGTGGCATCGAAATTCGCCCCGGCGTGGCGCAGCAATCGCCGCGCGTAGCCCCAGGACGACCGGTCGTCGTCGCCCGTCGCGTCGCGCACGATGCGGCAGCCGATCGCGGCTATCGTGGGTTCCGCGTCCAGTGCGGCGATCAGCCGAGCCAGCGTTTCGGGCGTGTCGAACTCCGCGTCGTTGTCCAGCCCGACGATCACCCGTCCGTGGCCGAGGGCGGTGCCGCGGTTGCGCCCCCCCGCCACGCCGTAATTGCAGCCCAGTGCCACCAGCGACGCGTCGCGATGGCCCGCTATGGCGGCAGCCAGCGCTTCCAGGTTCTCCGGCCGCGAACCCTGGTCCACAACGAATACGTGTCGTGTTACGCCGGTCTGCGCCAGCGCCGAATGGATTGCCGCCGCGGTGTCCTCGGCGCGGTCCAGCGAGAGGATCACGACGTCGGCGTCATACGATCCGGCTGGTGGCCCTGGCGCGCGGTCGATGGCGCTACCCATCCCGATGACACCGCGCCCGGCAACAGGGCCGCCTGCGCCGGCGCCACGGTCAGCCACCATGACGAATTGCTCTGCCACGCCTGCGTCAGGATCAGACATCCCGGATAGGCGTGGCAGGGATTGCCAGATAGGCCAGCCGCTTCATCTCCTTGCGGCCACGTTCCACAGAGTCCAGCACCAGGCCGCATACCAGGGTGAGTGACGACAGCAGTACCAGGCCGGTCGCCAGCAGCGCACTGGGCAGCTTGGGCACCAGGCCGGTGTGCAGGAACTGCATCACCACCGGTCCGCCCGACACCAGCGCTGCCAGCAGCAGCACGCTGCCGATGATGGCGAAGAACAGCAGCGGGCGGCCCTCCTTCACCAGCATCAGGATGGTGCGCAGAATACGCAGTCCGTCCGACCAGGTGCGCAGCTTGGAGGTCGACCCCGCCGGCCGCTCACGGTAGCTGACCCCGATCTCGCCGACCGGCATCTCCAGTTCCAGCGCATGCACGGTGAATTCCGTCTCGGTTTCGAAGCCGCCAGCCAGCGCCGGGAATGACTTCACGAACCGCCGCGAGAAGGCACGATAGCCGGACAGCACATCGCTGATGCGGCCACCGAACACGCCACACACCATGGCGCTGAGCACGGCGTTGCCCACCCGATGGCCGCGCCGGTAGGCGGCGTTCTGCGCAGTGATGCGCGCGGCGTTCACCATGTCCAGTTGCTGGTCGAGCAACAGCCGGAGCATGGCCGGGGCGGCGTCGGCATCGTAGGTATCGTCGCCGTCCACCAAAATGAACACGTCCGCCTCCACATCGGCGAACATGCGGCGCACGACGTGGCCCTTGCCCTGCAACGGCTCCGTCCGCACTACGGCGCCCGCGGCGCGCGCCACGAACGCGGTGCGATCCTTCGAGTTGTTGTCGTAAACGTACACCACCGCCTGCGGCAGGCAGCCATGGAAGTCGCTCACCACCTTGGCGATCGTCGCTTCCTCGTTGCAGCAGGGGACCAGCACGGCAATGCGCGGCGCGGGCTGCTCGGCCGATTCGAGGTGCCAGCCGGGCTTGGCTTGCGGGAGCCTTGCGGCAGCGGCGAGTTGGATGACGGTGTCAGACATGGTTGCCGTTCCCCCCGTCAATAGGCGTTGCGCATGCGCAGCACCGTCGCCACGGTGCGCGCCAGGATCACGCAGTCCAGCCAGAGCGACCACGTGGCGATGTATTCCAGGTCGCTGTCGAGGCGATGCAGCAGCTTTTCTTCCGTATCGGTCTGGCCGCGCCAGCCGCGCACTTGCGCCAGGCCGGTCATTCCCGGCCGCACCCCATGGCGCCGCGGATAGCGCTCGCTCACTTGCTCGAATGGCGTGGCGCCGGCGCAGGTGCCCGGCGCGTGCGGCCGCGGCCCCACCAGCGACATTTCACCGCGCAGCACGTTCCAGAGTTGCGGCAGCTCATCGAACGACCTGCGCCGCAGCAGTGCGCCGATCCGGGTCACGCGCGGGTCGTGCGGGCAGGTCTGCCGCAGCCGGCCGCGGTCCGGCGGCCGGTGCTGCATGGTGCGGAATTTCAGCAACTCGAATGGACGGCCGTGCAGGCCGATGCGCCGCTGGCGGAATAGCACCGGCCCGGGGCTGTCGAGCCTGACGGCAATCGCGATCAGCAGCATCAGCGGCGCATGCAGCAGCAGCACCAGCAGCGATACGGTAATGTCGATGCCTCGCTTGACCGCGCCGTGCCAGCCGGCGAGCGGCAAGGGCACCGGCAGCGGCAACGCCGCGTGACGCTCGCGCCGGCGGTACTGCGGGATGACATAGGGACGCGCCTGCCACGCCACGGTTGCGGTGGTGAGCCGCGGACGCTCGAGCGTCGTCTCGTGCGAATCGATAAGAGACACGGTCGGTTCCCTCGTGCTTTTTCGCCAACACTCAGGCTGGTTTGGCTGCAACAGATGAGGGATTGGTTAACGCCGGCGCGGCAAAAATCCAGTTCTAGTTAGAAATATACCAGTGTATGCCTCAGTTCCTGGAACATCCCGCGAATCGTGAGGGTCTTCCGTATTCGTACGTATTAAGGTGCGGAGTACAATTGTATCTCAGCGGAATACGATAGCGCGCGAGAGGCTGAAGTTCACAAACATCCCGGCGATCGCTCCGGCGGCGGTGGCAAAGACTGGCTGCGTCTGGCACAACGCGACGAAGGTCACCAGCAGCGCGTAGGTGCCGCGGTTCAGCACGAAGCCGACGGCGTTGGCGGCGAGGAAGCGTGCCCATTGCCGGTGCGCTGGCCCGCTGCCGCTGCCGCGAAAGGTCCACAGCCGGTTGCATAGCCAGGTGCCGGTGGCCGCCACGAGGTATGACACCAGTCCGGCGCCGTACAGGCCAAGCTGGTGGCGCAAGGCGTAGACCGTTGCGGTGTCGAGTACAAAGCCGAAGGTGCCGACCGTGCCGAACATGCAGAACTGCACGAGCGTGCGGATGCGCGCCTCCGTCGCGTAGTCCCGGGCCGGTGGCGGGAGCTGTGTGGCGATCCGGAGGAGCAGGGCGTGCATGCGGGGGCGCTTAGCGGGAGTAGCGGCGGATCGCAAGACAAGAGGCGGGTCGTCTGGCCTCGCGGGTGCTGTGTGGTATGCCAGTAAGCCAGTAGATTCACCACAAACGCACGAAGGCACAAAGTTTTACTGAACTTTGTGCCTTCGTGCCTTTGTGGTGAACCTACTGGCTTACTTACTTACTTTCGTTCGGTTGCCCCAGTCGAGCCGTTGCCATCCCTAGTACATCACCGCGCGCAGGGGCGTCGCTTTCGCGGCTGCCTCGCCTTGCGGGAAGGCGGAGATTTCCGGGTCGGGCACCGAGCCCCACATGCACACCGCGTAGCGTTCGAATGGGAACTGGCGCGGCCGGTAGGTCGCTTCCTCCTCCGGCATGATGTGTTTCACGCCACAGGAATATTCAAAGATCATGCCGTCTGGACCACGGAAATACAGCATTACCGCGGTGGACAGCGGGTGCCGGCCGGGACCCAGCAGGATCTTCACACCCTTGTCACGCAGGAAGTACCAGGACTTCATGACGTCGTCGATGTCCTCGACCTGGTGGTTGATGTGCTGGATGCCGGGGCGCGGCGCCGGAAACAATGCCAGGGAGTGGTGCGCGGTGTTGATCCGCAGCAGTGCCGCGTCGCCGATCCAGTCGGAGACGCGCGCATTGCACAGCCGCGTCCAGAATTTTTCGTCGCGCTGCGCATCGGTGGTGTAGAGGCCGATATGGCTGAACTCCGTCACGCCGGCGTCGCGGCCAGGGAAGAAGCGGGTGCCGCTGTGGTATGGCTTGGCGACGAACTCGATGCGATTGCCCGACGGATCGTTCGATGCGATGAACGCCTTGACGCGGCGCTGGTCGCATTCGTCGCGCGTGCCGACATGCACGCGGTGGCCGGCGTTTTCCAGTTCGGCGCCGACCGCGTCGAGCGCGGCAGGGTCGTGCAGGTCGAAGCCGATCGCCTGGTCGGCCGGATCGCCCTCGAAATAGACCATCGTATGGTCGCGGGTGTCGCCGCGCACCGCGACCTTGTCGCTGCGGAAATATGCGGCCTTGCCTTCACGGGCGACGAGTTGCAGGCCGACGATGTCGGTCGCGAATTTGATGGCGCTGTCGAGGTCGGTCGTGCCGACGCGCACATAGCGGATGTCGTGCAGGTTCACCATGGTGGGGTATCTCCCAAGCAGATTACCAATAGCGTGCGCGAAGCAAGAGCAGAATGCAAGGAGAAGGGCGGTGAGCAGGACGGCGAAGGATTTCGCACGTTTAGGCGGAGGCTCGCTTGGGCTGGGCCGGTGCCGGCCGCAACACAGGAAATGTCTCACACAATCCACGGAAGATCAGGAAGGATTCACAAAGAAGACCCCTTTGTTGCCGCGGCGCATGATAGGAACCGGGGGAAGGCACGAAAGCTTTGTGCAGCTTGCCTGAGCCTTCCTTCAGCTTTGTGAGACAAGTTTTTTCTTTCGGACCGGCCGACGTCGCGCAGCCTTCTTATTCAAGCGGCGGCAGGCCCGAATAATGGCTGCTCGTGTGAACATGGCCGTCGTGATCATGGAACGTCAGGCGATGCGTTTCGCTGAACAACGGTGCCACATGCTTCGGGCAATAATGCGTCACGACACTCTTGCGCGTGATTTCCTGTGACACCGGATGACCGCCGTGAATCAGGTCGGAATGCCAGATCAGAACATCGCCTTTCTTGGCGGCGAAGACCTGCTTGGAGAGGCCGAATTGCTTTGCCAATTCATCCAGCCCTTTGACGTGCCGGCGACCCTCGGCGTGCATCTCATTCTTCTCGCCGCCCATCCGCTCGGTTTCCGACAGGCTCTTGTATCGCCCGGAATAGCGGAAATCCGGCAGGCGATGACTACCCGGATAATAGAACAGCTCACCGGCGCCGATCGACACGTCTTCCAAGGCCACCCAGGAGGCAGCGAATTTCAAGGGCAGCGTGTAGGTCACATAGGCGGAATCCTGATGACTTTCTTGCGCGGAACCGCGCAGGAAACCAAGGGACTGCGACGCCAGGGCCTTGTTGTCGAATATCAACGCCAGGAACTCGGCAATCGCCGGGGCGAACACAAGGCGCCGTATGGCGCCGGAGAAATGATGAATGTCGAGCGCCTTGGCGGCAACCGTCATCATTTCGGGACGCCATGCCATGTTCTCGCGAGAGACCATGGGGGCTTCGAATTTCAGCTGCTCGAAGCCGCCCATATAGGCCTTGTCGAAGTCGGCGAGCGCGGCCTCGATCATCGGAGCCTCGATCGCCGAGGGCAGGATCACGTAGCCATTGACCACGAAGAATTCGAGCAATTCGGCTTGCCGACCGGTGAGCTGCCCGGTCTCGAGGCGTCCTTTGATGCGATCAAGTGCGTCGCCGTCGTCGACCCAGAGACCACCAAACTCCGACGCCGGCAATGCGGCGTTGGAAGGACGAACCGCCTTGGCGTTCGGCACGAACCCACGCGCCCGACCGTGCAATACGTAGTGCTGCAACGGTGTCTCGGCCAGCCCATGGCCGATTTCCTCGGCGACGCGAGGATAGGACCGGAGGTAGAATTCTTCGTCGAAGGCGCACAATGCGCGGCCTTCCATCCGGCCGTGCCGATCGTAGTGCTGCCACGGGTCGCGCAGTTCTCCGGAGGCGACTGCTTGTGCTATATCAGGATAGCGTTGACAGTATGCTTCCGCATCGAATGCTCGCAGTTCCGCCAGCTTGACGTTTCCATGTCCCATTTGACTCGCCTTTGGCTGGACCACGTCCCGACACGTCCGGCCAGACATGACTACACCATTCCGCGGTGTGCTGACAACATCAGCGTTGGTCCGGTTTGGGCCGCAACACCTTGTCCTACATCTTTGATTAAAGTCACGTAATTAAACTCTGCGATTACCGGGGCGAACCGGTGAGGCCGCAACAATGCTGCATCCATGGCGGCGAAGCTCCCGGCACCTACGGCACCGATGCCGGCAATGGCCGGGCGACCTGCTTGCTCCGAGGGTCACCAGCCATCAGGTCCCAATGGACGGCGGTGGCAACGCGAGCGCGTACCGCGGCAGGCTTTGCTTGGGCACTACCGGCCGATGCTGTTTCTGGCTAGGTTGCGGGTACTGCCGTTTCTCGAGGATACCATCTCCATGCGCCGCCGCACGTTTCTCGCCACGTCCGCCGCCAGCCTGGCGCTGCCATCCATCGCCCGCTCGCAAAACGCCCGGGTGCTGAAATTCATTCCGCAAGCGGACGTGGCGGTACTCGATCCGATCTGGACCACGGCCTATGTCAGCCGCAACCACGGCTTCATGATTTTCGACACGCTGTACGGCATCGACAACCAGTACAAGGCCCAGCCGCAGATGGTCGAGGGCCATACCGTCGAGGACGGCGGCAAGCTATGGAAGCTAACATTGCGCGACGGGCTGAAATGGCACGACGGCGAGAAGGTGCTGGCGCGCGACTGTGTCGCCTCCATCCAGCGTTGGGGCAAGCGCGACGCGTTCGGCCAGACATTGATCGCCTACACCGACGAACTATCGGCGCCGGACGACAAGACGATCCAGTTCCGCCTGAAGCAGCCGTTCGCGCTGCTGCCGGATGCGCTGGGCAAGCCCGGCAGCAACTTCTGCGCGATGATGCCGGAGCGGTTCGCCAAGACCGATGCGTTCACCCAACTCACGGCCGACGGCATGGTCGGCAGCGGACCGTTCAGGTTCAAGCCGGACGAGCGCGTGGTCGGCTCGCAGGTGGTGTATACGCGCAATGCCGACTATGTGCCGCGCTCCGGCGGCACGCCGGAATGGACCTCCGGCCCGAAGATTGTGAACTTCGATCGGGTGGAGTGGCACGTCATTCCGGACGCCTCGACCTCGGCCGGTGCGATGCAGGCGGGCGAGATGGACTGGTGGGAGAACCCGACAATCGACATGCTGCCGGTGCTGAAGCGAGGCCTGACGGTGGTGACCACGGACACCACCGGCTTGATGGCGTGCATGCGGCTGAACGAGATCATTCCGCCGTTCGACAACCCGGCGATTCGCCGCGCGCTGCTGAAGGCCATCAGCCAGACCGATTTCATGGAGGCTGCGTCAGGCACCGATCCGTCGATGCGGCACGTGCCGTCCGGCACCTTCTGCCCCGGCACGCCGATGGCGAGCGACGTCGGGCTCGGGGTGTTCACCAGCCCGCGCGATTACGCTGGTGCAAAGAAGGAACTCGAGGCCGCCGGCTACAAGGGGGAGAAGGTGGTGATCCTGGCACCGACCGATTTCCCGATCCTGAAGGCGCTGGCGGATGTCGGCGCCGACGCGATGCAGAAGATGGGTCTGAACGTGGATTACCAGGCGATGGATTGGGGCACCGTGGTGCAGCGCCGCGCCAAGCAGGACCCGGTCGACAAGGGCGGCTGGAACGTGTTTCACACGTTCTGGTCGGGGCTCGACCAGGCCAACCCGGTCGGCCATGTGTTCCTGCGCGGCAACGGCAAGGACGGCACGATGGGCTGGCCGACCGCGCCAAAGCTGGAGGCACTGCGCACGCAGTGGATCCAGGCGCCCGACCTCGCGACGCAAAAGAGCATCGCGGTGGAGATCCAGAAACAGGCGCTGATCGATCTGCCGTATGTGCCGCTGGGGCAGACGTTCTCACCCACCTGCTTCAACAAGGACATCAGCGGGGTGCTGAACGGGTTTGTCATCTTCTGGAATGTGAAGAAGACCTGAGGGCGCGGTGGCTTCACGCTTGTTCCGGGGTAACTCGACGCGTGCTCCGGGGTACCTCGCAGCGTTCGTGCCGGCACGGCTGCTTGCAAATGTCTCACAAAGCTGGAGGAAGCATAGGAAGGAATCACAAAGAAGAAATTTCTGATCCGTGCGTTGCCACGGAACAAGGCAGCGCACGGATCTGAAAACCGTTCTTTGTGAATCCTTCCTACGCTTCCTTCAGCTTTGTGAGACATTTACGAACCATGCAACCCGCACGGACGATGCAAATCCTCCCCGGATCAACCTGGATCGTCCTTGCGGCGAGGCTTCACAGCTTTATATCCGCGTCGACCATCACGGTGTGACGTCCCGCCAGTGCATCGCGCAGCGCCGTCAACGCGGCCGTCCCGCACGCCGTGTCTTGTTCACCGTTACCGCCGCTCAGCCCGACGCCGCCAACCACCGCGCCATCGACCACGATCGGAAACCCGCCGACGAACACCGCGAACCGGCCCTCGAAGCTCCATTGGATACCGAACGCCTCGTTGCCGGGCAGCGCGGGGCCGGCCGGAGCACGGTTGAACAAATGCGTGGCGCGCTTGTGCCCCGCGGCGGTGAACGCCTTGTTCCAGGCAATCTGGGGCCCGGTGATGCGCGCGCCATCCATGCGTTCCAGCACGACCGGATAGCCGCCCCCGTCCACGACGCAGACGGTTTCGAGCACGCCCATTTCCGCCGCCTTGGCCAGCGCCGCTGCCGCCATCAGGCGCGCTTCCGTCAGTTCAAGCCGCAGTACCGATTGCATCGTGTCACGCTCCGCCCGTGCCTTGTCCCGCGGGGTCGCGCGGCGCCCAGGATACGGCGATGTCGCCCTTGATGAAGGTCTGGCAGGCCATGCGGTAGCCGTTGGCGAGATCGGCCTCGGTCAAGTGCCGGCGTTCCTTCGGTTTCACCGCGTCGGTGTGTTCGATGCCGGTCTCGATGCGGCACTTGCACGTGCCGCACAAGCCACCGCCGCATTTGAACGGAATGCCGCCCTGATAGCGCAACGAAATGCGCAGCAGGTTGCTGTCCTCCGGCACGGCGGCCGTCTTCATGCCGTTGCTGATGAAGGTGACGGTGACGGTCTTCGGTGGTGCATCCGCGCCGGCGGCATCGGTTGCGGACTGGCCTGTGTCGTTCATGACAGCCGGCGCAGGGCGGTGTCCATGCCGCCAAAGCTGACCAGGGAGCGAAGCTGCGCCCGCGCATCATCGATCGTCGCGAATTTCTGCAGGAATTTGCAAGGAATGTCGTTGATGCGTTCGGGCGGGGTTTCGTCGATCACGCGGATCTTCACCTCCCGCAGCAAGGCAACGATGACGAAGCGCGCCTTCGCCTGGCCGCAGAACACGTAGTCGTAGGTTTCGCGGATCTCCAACCCGTCGCCGGGTTCCGTGCGGTATTGTCCGGGGCGGCTGGTCAGGATCACGAACATCTACGGTTCCGTCCGCGCAGCGGCGGCGTTCAGCGCGTCGTCCTGCGCCAGTTCGATGTCGTGCGTGATCCAGAGCTGGCAGACCAGGCGGAATCCCGTCTCGATCCGTTCGCCCAGCCGCTTCGTCTCCTTCCAGTTGGGCGCTGGAAGATGCTCCCCGCCGGCAATGACGCGGCACGCACACTTGCCGCACTTGCCCATGCCACAGCCATAGGTGAGATGCGGATAGGGGAACCGCCGTATGCCGGTGCGAACGACGAGGTTGGTGTCCGCGGCAACCTCATCGCTGACGGTGTCCCCCTGCTTGTGCAGCGTCACCCTCGGCATGATGCGTCCGCCCGCCGAACCTCAGGCGGCGCGATCGAGTTCGCGCAACGGCAGGTCGTTCTCGACATAGTCGTGATACAGCGCCGTGGTGTACAGCAACCGCATCTGCGCGCCGATCTCGCAGATCTTTAGGCAGCGCTGCTGCAACTCGGGCGTCGTCGCGTGGGACAGCACGATCTGGTAGCCGCGCTCGCCGTGGATCTCGTCGGAGACGATGTGCAGGTCGAAGAATTCGACCTCCTCGTCGGTGAATTTATAGACCTCGCGCAAGGTCGGGGTTTGCCGGCGATAGATCGAGGGCACCTGCGATTCCAGCCCGACGACCAGGGCAGCGATGGCGACGATCGGGTCTTCCCGCATGGCGACGGCGTAGCACCAGCTTTGCAGGCCACGCGTCGTCGGCGACATGTTGTCCGGGTCCTTCACGCGCGCGCCGGTCGTGCCGCAGGCTTCGGCAAAGCGGATCAGCAGATCGGTGTGGCGATCGCCGCCGATTTCTTCCTCGTACATGTTGCTGAGCATGAAGTCCTTGGCTTCAGTGTAGTGTGCCGGCAGCCGCGCATAGACATAGGCCAGATATTCGGCGAACGGTCCGACATAATGGTAATGATTCTCCGCCCAGCGCGCGAGATGCGTGCGGGTCAGCTTGCCCTCGGCCCAGGCGATGCTGAACGGCGATTTGTTGGCGCTCTTGCCCTTGATCGCGGTTTCGAGGGCGGTGCGGAACGTCGCCTGGTCCATCAGTTCGGGCATGGAGGCCTCCTGTTCGATCCGGGTGGGGCGCCGGGCGGGGCGATTATGTGGGCGGTTGGATTTTGTATACAATCATTCGGGGAAGTCAAGCGGCCGCCCCGGTCTCGCCGCGCGCCTGCAACGAACCGGCGTTGATGACGTGGCGATAGGCGAGCAGGGAGGCCATTTCAGCATCGCCGGCGATCACCGCGCGCAGGATCCCGGCGTGTTCCGCCCAGGAAGCGCGGGCGAAGTCCAGCCCGAAGCCGCGAAACAACGGGGCGCTGCGATCGCGCAGCGTCTTCATCAGGTCGGCGAGGACGCGGTTATGCCCGGCCTGCGCCAGATGAGTGTGGAACGCATTGTTCAGCCCGGGCAGGTCGGTCACGCGCCCGGCCTCGATCGCCTCGGTGCCGCGTTGCAGGATCGCGTTGAGGCGATCCAGGACCACAGGGTCCCGCCGCCGCGACGCCAGTCTTGCGTTGGCGGCTTCCAGCGTGGCCCGCACCTCCAGTAACTCCTGTGCCTCCTGTGCAGACAATGAGGCCACGACGGCGCCCCGCCGCGCCGTTACTTCGATCAGCCCCTCGGAGGCCAGTGTGCGCATCGCCTCGCGGATCGGGTTGCGGGAGACGCCGAATTCCTCGGCCAGACGGTCCTCGATCAGCCGGTCGCCGGGCTTGAAATGGCCGGACAGGATGGCTGCGCGGATTTCTTCGGCCACCTTGTCGCGCAGCGGGGCGTGCAGTGCGCCGAGGCGGCCCGGCGGCGACGTGGTCTGAGGTTCCGCGTGCACAGACACCAGGCAAGCCTCCAAATGGCAAGGACATCGACGCTTTTGTATACAATGGACAAATGGCGTCCGTCCAGAGGCAGGGGATAGTGCGCATGCGCCGTACCCTGGAGCGCATGGT
>DATHNI010000164.1:0-2502 GCA_035486135.1 Acetobacteraceae bacterium | reverse complement strand
AGGTGCAGGTGCCAGTAAACCTCTCCCGCTTCGCGGGAGAGGTCGAGACGCGTAAGCGGCGAGGGTGAGGGTGATCGGGTCGCCCCGCTCTACCTGCTACGTGCCGACCCGATCACCCTCACCCTCGCCGCTGTCGCGTCTCGACCTCTCCCGCGCGTAGCGCGGGAGAGGTGTACTATCATGCCTTCACGAACGGGCAGCCGCCTTCGCTCAGCGGCCGCCAGGCATCGGCTGGAGGGATCGTCGCCACCAGCTCGCAGAAATCGTACTTGTACCTCGCCTTGGCCGCGGGCTTCACCTGCCACAAATACATGACGTGCATCACCCGCCCATCCTCGCGGATCTTCACGTCGGTATTGTAGAAGTCGTTGACCGGCGTGGCCTTCATCTTCGCCACCACGGTATCGGCGTCCGTGGTGCCGGCGGCCTTCACCGCTTTCAGCCAATGATACGCGGCGCAGTAGCTGCCGGCGTGCAGCAGGCCAGGCACCATACCGCCCATCTTGGCGCCCCAGCGCTTCGACCAGGCGCGCGTCTTGTCGGTCATGTCCCAATAGAACGAGTCGGTATAGATCAGCCCCTCGCAGGTCTTCTGCCCCAGCGAGTTCACGTCGCTGATCTGCATGAGCAAGGTGGCAACCTTCACGCCCCCGCTGGTCAGGCCGAATTCCGCGGACTGCTTGATGCAGTTCTGCAGGTCGGTTCCAGCATTGGCGAACCCGATCACCTTCGCGCCGGACGAGCGCGCCTGGATCAGGAAGCTGGAGAAGTCCGGTGTGGCCAGCGGCGCACGGACAGTGCCCAGCACCTTGCCGCCCGCTTGCTCCACCGCGGCAATCGTGTCGCGTTCCAGCGCGTAGCCGAACGCATAGTCGGCGGTGACGAAGAACCAGGTGTTGCCGCCGGACTTGGTCAGCGCGCTGCCGGTGCCATGCGCCAGGGCATAGGTATCGTAGGAAAAATGCACGCTGTAGGGCGAGCATTGCTTACCGGTGAAATCGGACGACGCGGGACCGGTGACCAGGTAGATCTTCTTCTTCTCGCGCGCGATCTGCTGCACCGCGAGCCCGGACGAGGACGCCGCGCCATCCGCCAGCACGTCCACCCCCTGGTCGTCCACCCACTGGCGCGCCAGCGAGGCGGCGACGTCGGGCTTGTTCTGGTCATCCGCTTGAAGAATCTCGATCGGGCGGTCGAGCACGGAACCGCCGACATCCTCGATCGCCAGTTCGGTGGCGACATGGTTGCCGGGGCCGCCGACATCACGGTACGGGCCGCTCATGTCGCTGAGCAAGCCGATCCGGATCGGCTTCGAGGTGCTCTGGGCGCGGATGATGCCGGGCATTGCCAGGGGTGACGCCGCGATGCTGCCGAGCAGCAAGCGGCGCGAGAAATTCGTCATTGAGTACGTCTCCCATTGGACTGCGCTGGTTGTTGCGGTCTGGCGCTCCGCCAGTTTGCCGGCTCCGGGCGCCGCAGGGAAGCACTGGAATGCTCGGCTGTGGCGCCTGAACGCTTGGTTGTGGCGCGGCCGCGGCGCTATGAAACGTGCGGGGAAAACGGAGCTGGTGTGGCATGACGACTCGGCTGGTGCTTGCGACGGTGGCTTTGCTGGGCGGGATGGCGACGGCGCGCGCCGCGGGCTGCAATCTCGATGAGCTGATGCACTACCAGATCGTTTTCGCGGGAACGGTCCAGGGCTATGGCTTGAACGGCAAGCAGACCTATGGGTTCGAGGGCTGCGAGCCGGGGCGGATCCTGATCTTCACCGACCGTACTGCTCTGCGCTGTAAAGGTTCCGGGCTGGGGCACGCGGAATTGCCGAAGGCATGGCTGTTCGCGCGCAGCAAGGACGACATGAAGTTGTGCGTCGGGGATACCCTCTACGACGTCGAACCGTTGCATTGATGGAGGCGATGATGGCACGACTGACGGGACGGCGCATCCTGGTGACCGGCGGCGCATCGGGTATTGGCCGTGCCACCGCCGCGTTGTTCGCGCGCGAGGGCGCCACGGTCGCGGTGCTGGACCGGGCCGCCGATGCCGCCGCGCTTGTGGCACGCGAGATCGGCGGCCATGGGATTAAGGTGGATGTCGCCGATCCCACCTCGGTCGATGCCGCGGTGAACGCCGCGGCAGCGGTGCTGGGCGGGCTGGACGGCGTGGTGAACGCGGCCGGCATCCTGTCGAGTTCCGGCATTGCCGATACGGCACCCGACGTGTTTGCCCGCACCCTGGCGGTGAACCTGACCGGCACGTTCCTGGTGGTGCGCGCGGCGCTACGGTTCCTCCAGGCCGCGCCGGCGGCGACGATCGTCAATATCGGATCGGGCGTCGGGTTGCTGCCGACCGGTCCCGGCAGCATCGCCTATGTCGCGTCAAAGGGCGGCGTGATCGCGATGAGCAAGGCGATGGCGATCGAACTGGCGCCGGCGATCCGCGTCAACGTGGTCTGTCCCGGCATGGTGGAGACCGCGATGACCGAGGGTTTCCTGCGCAATG
>DATHNI010000163.1:0-6037 GCA_035486135.1 Acetobacteraceae bacterium | reverse complement strand
CCGCCTGGGCGTCGAGCTGGTCAAGATAGTAGCGGGTGCCGGTCTCCAAATACGCGAGGTACGAGAGACCTGGCTCATGCGCTGGATCGACGGCCCAACCGTCCTTGCCATCCTCCTGCTGGGTCAACGCCGTTATTCCGTTAGGTCCGGCGCGGCCATCGTCCCATAAAGTCGGATATTGATCCGTCGTTACATAGGTTCCTGTTTTAGAATCAAACAGATGCCACGGCACGCTACCCGCCGCATCGGCCTGCACCAGCGAGTAACGAGCTGCGTCTGCATCCTGCGTCTCCAGCCAAACGGCATCCCAAATTGGGAGAGGGCCGATGTCGCCGCGGCCCCCGGTCATGGGCATATATTTGGTGATGCCCGCGTTATTGAGGATGGCAGTATAACTCGCATCAATGGAGAGGGATTGCTCGTGCGCCACCCCTTGCCGAGGCACTCCGATGTGCAAGTCATAGTTCCAGATGGCGCCCGCACGTTCCATGGCCGCCACATCATGGACCACGTTCACATTAGGATCGCCGTCGCTCCAGATCTTGCGGTGCCACGTTTGGTAATGGAAATGCTGGACCGCCGTCTGCTGAAACACCGGCTTGCCATGCTGCGTGATGGTTACGTCGTAGTTGAGTGTCCCACCAACCGGCTGCATTGCAATATCGTTGTTGAACTGCACATCGGTCAAGGTCGAGCCATCGGCGTATCCGCGAATGTCGAATGTGAGGTGAAGTGAACTCTCCACGGGGACATCGACCCGGGCTTCAGTCGCAAGCGGCCCACGCAACCAGTATGACACTTTACCGGCTGCCAGGGCGCGCGACAGCAGGGCAGCAACGTCGAAGTGGCGCGGCGTGTCACCTGACTCGCCATGCAGCACAATATCCACCGCAAGATCGTAGCGTCCCTGCAGCCCTGCCAGGTCTACCGCGCCACCGATCGGCATGGGGCGTTTCACCAGCATCATCTTGGCCGGCACCGCCGAAACCAGCGTGACCACCCCGAACCGTACGGAGCCGTCGTCATTGGTGGTTTTCACGTCCAATTGGGCCGGCACTTCGTGACCGTCGACGATTGCTGCCAAGCCGCTTTTGGCGGAGAGTTGCCCCGGAACGAACACTTGGCCGAAGGTGACCGGGCTAGGGCCGGCGTACGGCCCGTCACGTTGCAACAGCGCACCTACAACGTCGTCAGGTGCGTGCGGCTGGGGTACCGACGGCAGGAAGATCAGGCCGGACCCGGATGCCGGCGGACTCGGTGCGGGGCCGGTCGGAGCAAACTGATGTCCAGGTTGCTGATATCCTGGTTGCGGCATCGTCGTCACATTGATACCCGCCGCCCGCGCCTGGGCGACGCCGATGCGTACCGGTGCATCACAACTTGAGATCAGCCCAGCGAACACAATGAGCAACAAGGCAGAAATATTAGGATTTCGACGCATCACCGACCAGAACACGCAACTCAGTTGACTTGCTACTCTTTACACGCCATGCGCGTTCCACGCCACTCCTGATTCGCCCGCCGTGTTAGACCTAGTGAACCTTGGCGCATTCCGCCAGCGCGGTATGAATCCCGACCGACAGCCGATCGAGATAGAAACGATAGCCCCAGTCCGGATAGTCGCTTTGGATCTTTCGGACATCGGAGATCCATCAGGTGCGGTCGCCGGCGCGATGTTCCTCGCTATAGCTCCAGTTCATCGGCCGGCCGGTGATGGCGCATTTCACCCGCCAACTCAGGAAGCTATGCAACAGCGCGCCAGAAATGCGCCGGCCCGATCAGACAACCGCCACGAAAGCAGGACAGTCGAAATGCCGAGATGGCGGCCACATACCTGCACTGTCAGATTGGCGAAAGCTTTCGAAACGCCGATCAGACTATGCAACGTCGTGTCGATGCTCATGCTCTCGTTGATGCCACGACTGCGGTGCGGGTGGGACGGAGCGCATTTCCAACGGCTGCTTTGCTCTATCAACTGCAGGCGATTCGGTGAGTCGCCATTCGCGATAAAGTTCTGGCCGACCAGGCTGGCAGCGCCGGTGATACCGATTTTCATGCGGCGATCGACATGTTTCAGCCACGGTTACAGGCTCCGCAATCGGCCTTCATTCGCTGCGCCTACCCGCCCACGTCATTGCCCCGGTTTCGAGGTACGGGCGGGCGTGTCGCGATGCGCACGGGCCTTCGCGGCAGACCTACCCCAGAGTCTTCCGCAGGAACCCCGTCCGCTGGGCGGCGCCGGCCATCAGGAACGCCGCGTCCTGACCCGACAGGATGAACCGCGCGCCCATCTCGATATAGCGCGGCATGATCGCCTCGTTGTAGATGCCCGCCATGCCCGGGAACTTGCCGTGCTTCTTGCACGCCGCGATCATGACCCGATACGCCTCCGCCACGCGCTCGCTGCCGAAATCGCCCGGAATTCCCATCTCCGCGCACAGGTCGTTCGACCCGATCAGCAGCACGTCCACCCCCGGCACCGCGGCGATCGCATCGGCATTGGCGATCGCGGTCGGCGTCTCCAGCATCACCACCGTCAGGTTCGCCGCATTCAGCGCCTTCGCCGCCTCACCGGTGCTGGCCGAGCGCAGCCCGTAATGCGGCCCGATGCCGCCCATCGACCGATGCCCGACCGGCGGATATTTTAGTTTCGACACCACCTCGCGCGCCTCATCGGCGGTATCGACATGCGGCATGACGATGCCCAGCGCGCCGTTGTCCAGCGCGCGCGTCGCGATGGAATACTCGCCATTCGGCACCCGGGCGATCGGCGCGATCCCAGCATCCAGCGCCGCCACGCTGATCTGCGCGCAGGCCTCCAGCGACATCACGCCGTGCTCCATGTCGAGAAACAGCCAGTCGAACCCGGCCACCGCCATCGCCTTGCCGATCTCCACGCTGCGCGTCAGGCGCACCCCAACGCCCAGCGACAACTGGCCCTGTTCCAGTTTCTCGCGGGCGGCATTGCGGACAGTCATAGCGGTTCCCCTATTTCAGTTCGGCGATGGCGACAGCAATGACCCGGTTCAATGCCGCGAGATCCATCGGATGGTCGGTCTCGTTGTTGACCGCAACGGTCAGGCGATGCCCGCGCAGGATGAAAATCCGCTGGTCGGACGCGCCCGAGGCCCACGCGGTATCGACCGGCAGGTCGGGGAACAGGCGGTCGATGTTGGAGCGGAAGCAGGCAGCGTAACTCGTGCCGGTATGGGTCGCGGTCAACGCATAGTCGCCCCAGCCTGCCGGCAACAGCCGTTCGCCATCCCACATGCCGTCCTGCAAATACAGCACGCCCAGCTTGGCGTAATCGCGCAACGTGGCGAAGCCCGCGCCGGAACCGATCAGGTTGCCGGCGATGTCGGCGGAGTGCTGGTAGGTCGCCATGCCCAGCCGGTCCGCCAGCAGGCCATACAGCGTCTGGTAATACGGCAATCCGCGGCGCTCGATCTGGTCGCGGATCACCGCGCCCAGCACGTTCAACCCGCTATTGACGTAGCGGAACACCGAACCCGGCTGCGTCGCAACGATCGAGCGCTGCGCTGCCTCGAACGCATCGCCCGCATCCTGGTACACCGCGCTGTTCTCGAATCCCAGCGTGATGTGCCCGTCGTCGTGCATCACCGGGAACGCCAGGCCGGAGCGCATGCGCAGCAGATGGTCGAGCGTGATCTGATGATGGATCGCACGCGGATCGCGCCACAATGGTGCCGGCGCCGGGTCGTATACCGAGGCGAGCCAGCCGTCATGGATCAGCCGGCCGATCAGCGTGCAGGTGATCGCCTTGGTCATCGACCAACTTGGCGTCGCGCGATCCGCTCCGCCGAAAGCGCTGTAGCGCTCGGCCAGGATGCGTTCCGGCGATGCGATCAGGATGCCGTAGGCGCCGGTCGAATTGGCAAAAAACGTCTTGAGCGCGGCAACCAGCTTGACCGGTGGCGGCGCTGGCGGTTCGACCGCCGCGCCCAACGGCCAGGCACTGTCGGCGCCGGGCAAATGCCGCTCGATCGGCTTCGGATCGAAAGCCGGTGCCGCATGTGGCCCGAGCAGGATGCCGCCGTAATTCGGCCGGGCGATCGCCGCGCCGATGATGGGGCGGCCGAACGCGGGATCGTTCCAGGTGATGGTGACTCGCCGGTCCGTGGCGTCCGTCTCGATGCCGATCTGACCCGCCCGCGCCGCGACCAGCGCGGCCTGGTCGCCGGCGGCCGGCCTCTGGCTCAAACCCCCGGGCAGCGTGACCGCGCGCCAACGAAAATGCCGGTCCGCCGTTTCGCGGTCGAGCCCTGTGACATACAGCATATCGGCATAGCGCTTGGCGGCGAAATTCACCGTGCGCTGGCGCACCGCGCGCGCGGAACCGTCATAGACGATCGGATCGGGCAGGCCGTTGCCGAACGGCTGTGGCGTGCGATCGAAGGTGGGCTCGATCGGCACGGCCTGTGGCTCCGCCCGGTCGCTCATTTCGCCAACTCCGGCACACGATCCGCGGCAACGGTCTGGAAGTAGCGGTTCCGCATGCCCTTCTGGTTTTCGTAGAGCGAGCCTTGCTTGGTCGCCGGTGGCAGCGGCAGCCGCACCGGCGCCGGCGCCAGCCGAGGCTCACGATGCTCGCCCGCCACCATCAGTTCCGTGAACGCCGCGATGCCGGGCGGAAAACCGAGCAATGGCCAGGCGTCCGCCGCGCGATATTGGAACAGCAGCAGGCGGCGATCGCGATCCGAAACGTTCGGCGCCGAGCCGTGCACCGCGCGCACGTGATGCACGGTGATCGAGCCGGCGCGCCCGGTCAGCGGAATGGCGCCGGCGTAATCGACGTCGTGGTTGGCCGGGTCCATCGCGCCGCAGAAAATACCGTCGGCGTGGTGGTCGAAGATCGGGCCGCGATGGCTGCCGGGTACGATCATCAGCGGCCCGTTCGCCATCGCCATGTCGTCGAACATGATGCCGACCGCGGCGAGGTTGTCGTTGGTGTGCGGATAGAAGGCCCAGTCCTGGTGCCACTCCACCGGCGCGCCGAAGCCGGCGCATTTCATGTTCAGTTTGGCGGTGTCGAAGCGGATGTCGGGTCCCCACAGATCCTGCAGCACGCCGATGATCTTCGGATGGCGCATCAGCCTTGCATATTCCGCATGCTGGAGATGCGTCGCCTTGATCCGCCTCACGCGGGGGTTGTCCGGTGTGTGGGTGTCCTCCAGGTCGTAGATGTCATTATGCGTCGTCAGGCCGCGCGCGCGTTCGACAAATTCGTCAGTCACCGCCCGCAAGCGCTGGATTTCCGCGTCGCTGAGGATATCGGGAACGACGATGGCGCCGATCTCGTTGTATTCTTCGATCTGTGACCTGGTCAGCATGGCTCCCTCCACATGCGGCGGAGCCTACCACCGCGGGTGCGCCCGGTCGAGACGAGGCGACCCGATGGCGGGGCCACGCAAGCTTGCAATGAAGTGAAATATAGCCGCAGGCTGGCACCTGTCATTGTGAGGCGCGCAGCGCTCCCCGGGCTTGACCCGGGGAAGCAACTCCCCGCCTGACGAACCACCCACCGCTCGTCAGGCGGGGGATTGCTTCGGCGCTGCGCGCCTCGCAATGACAAGTGGCGCGACCACGCCATGTGGTGCGACCGCCCTCTTCCGCGCTGCACGCTTTCCCGCCATCCTGCGCCGCAGCATCAGGGGGAAAACGCCGTGGCAACTGCAGAGGAGTTCGACTTCATCATCGTCGGTGCCGGCTCGGCCGGCTGCACGCTGGCCAATCGCCTGAGCGCTGACCCCGGCAACCGCGTGCTGCTGCTGGAAGCGGGCGGCAAGGATACCGATCCGTGGATCCACATCCCCGCCGGCTTCTATCGCAACATCTATAATCCCAAGGTCGCCTGGTATTTCGAAACCGAGCCGGTGCCGGAACTGAACAACCGCCGCATTCCCTGGCCGCGCGGCAAGGTGCTGGGCGGCTCGTCCTCGATCAACGGCCTGATCTATATCCGCGGCCAACACCAGGACTTCGACCTATGGCGGCAGTTGGGCAATGCCGGCTGGTC
>DATHNI010000162.1:0-3350 GCA_035486135.1 Acetobacteraceae bacterium | reverse complement strand
CCATCGCATCGGCGCGCCGCTGATGCGCCGGGCGTTGATGGCGGTCTTTCCAGCAATTGGCGTGCAGCGCGCACAAGTCTTGGCTCGGCAGTCCGCGTTATCTCCAGCCGCCCCAATAGCTAATCCGAAACGCCATCGAGGCACTTGCAAGAGCGACGAGGGTCATCGACCCGCCTCGGATTGAACGAATATGAGTCCGCTATGAAGAAGTTGGTTCTTGTCGCGTTTGCCGCGCTGAGCTTCGGTATCGGGTCCGCCAACGCTGCCTAGACCGTGATCAACCATCATGGCCAAACGATTTTGGACCCCGGCTGTAGCGACGACGCGGCGGGTGGTTAATCGCTTGCCGGCGGTGGCAGCTAGCTGCCGTCGGACGAGATTGGAAAGAGGCCTGACCGGGTCGGCCTTTTTCCTGGGATCCGCTGTTGGCGGCGTTGCGTTCCGCGCTTTGAGCGCGGGCACGACGCAGTCGTTCGGCATCGGGCCGGGGGCTCGGCTTTCGCTCCTGTTGGCCGTGTCGCGGCGCTGAGCCTGGAGCGCGTACCGACAGCGAATCCCTGGAAAGAGGCCGGCCGTCTGCGCGTGGCGCGCAACGGCAATTTTTGATCCCAAAACGCCAGCAGTCGTCATTTTGCGGCTGGGCAGGAATTTCAGGGCTCTCCGGGGTTCGGTCCGCCGGTATCGAGTGCGCCGGTTCGTCCCAAGCTATCGCATCTGCCCCGATGGGGGTTCGACAAAAGCCACGGGCGCAGGCGCGTGCGGTGCCGCCGTCCGTTAAATGCCACGTGCGATGGCAGCTTGCCCTCTCTCCGCATCAGAGGCTGCGTGAACTCCGCACTTCCACCTACAACGTAGAGGCCCAGGCCGGCTCCTGCCATTCCGCCTCCGCATCCAGCGGAAACACCGGCCGCGTCAGGCGCTTCCACTGGAAATTCCCCAACACCGGACTGGTCAGTCCGGGCGCATCGACCTCGAACACCTGGGCCGGCGGAAAGAACTCGTCGAACCCGGCACGGAAATGTCCGCGGCTTTTCACCACGACACAACTCGCTGCGGCGATGTCGATGCCGTGCATCTCCAGCATCATCGGCTCGGCGAGTTGCCGCCGCAGGCTGCCGACCACCACGCGGATGCCCGATCCGTCCAGCCGCAGCAGTGCCGACGGCCCCAGGTTGAAGCGCTTGCCCGCCGCGACGCCGCGCCGTCCCACGCCGGCCCCGTCGCTGACGCGCTCAACCACCGCATCCGCCGCAAAGCGTTTGGAGAATTCGCTCTCCTGCCGATTGAACACCGCATGCAGCCGGGCGCCCGCCCCTGCGGCATGCGCCGCCGCCGCCAGGGCCGGATCGACGAACACCCCCAGCACCACCCCGGGCACCCCCGCCTCGTGCAGCGCCGCCAGCAGCCATGCGGTGTTGCCGCGCCCGCCGCCGCCCGGATTGTCGGCGACGTCGGCCAGGATGACCGGCGGCACCGCACCTGCCGCCGCGCGCCGCGCCATCGCCACCGCCTCAGGCACGCTCATCAGCCGCCGTGTGTAGCGGTGGTGCTCTGACCAGGCACAGCGCGCGATGGCCAGGGCGGTGCGGCGCGCCTCCGCCAGGCCGGCTTCGCGCGATGCGCCCGGCGGCACCCGCGCCGTCACCGTGATGGTCATGCCGCATTTCGGCAGGTCGCCGAACACGAATCCGCCCGCCACCGACACGTTCGCCACCGACACATCCGCCACCGGCCCGTTTGCCACCGGCACGTTCGCCGAGGCGACCCCGACGAACTCCTGGCCGAACTGCATCAAGTCCGCATACGGTCCCTCGGCGGTGAGCAAGGTGACCGAGGACGGAGTCAACGGCAGGCGAATGAAGGCCTTGGAGGTGCGGGTACCGCACAGCATCTCGCGCAGCAGATCGGCGGACTCGGCCGCCCGCTCGCGTGCATCGACATGCGGGTTGGTGCGATACACGATCAGCGCGTCGCATGCCTCCACCAGCCGTTCCGAAACGTTGCAGTGCAGGTCGTGCGACACGACGATCGGCACGGCCGGCCCGACGATCTGCCGCAGCATCGCGAGCAGCGTGCCGTCGCTGTCCTCGTCGCCGGTCGCGGACGACGCGCCATGGCTCGGCACATACACCGCGTCCACCGGCAGCGCGGCGGCCAGCCCGTTGCGCACGCGGTCGCAGAAATCCAGGAACAGAGCTTGCTCGATCGGCCCGCCGGGCGGCGCGCCTGCCACCAGGATGGGCACCGGCTGCCACGGCCCGGTCGCGTCCATGCGCGCATAGAACCCGGGCAACTCGGACGGCAGGTGGCTGACCTCGCGCGCCAGGCGGGTGATCGCCTCGCCCTCCTCCCAGCATTGGCGCCGGAAATCGTCGCGCGTGGTGGGCGGGGCGAAGGCGTTGGCTTCCAGATGCAAGCCCAGGATCGCCACACGCGGTGCACTCATGCAGGTTCCTCCGGTTGCCGCTGTCGCCGAGGGGTATAGACTGGTGCTCATGGACGCATCAAACGCCTCGCCAAACTCCGTTGCGGCGGCCACCCAACCGCGCATGACGACAGCCGAGATGCTCGCGCGGCTGGTCAGCTTCGATACTACGAGCCGCAATTCGAACCTGAAGCTGATCGAGTTCGTGCGCGGCTATCTGGATGCCCACGGCGTCCCGTATCGTGTCAGCACCGATCCGACCGGGCAAAAAGCCAATATCCACGCGATCGTCGGGCCGCGCTCCGCCGGCGGCATCGCGCTGTCCGGCCATGTCGATACCGTGCCGGTGGAAGGCCAGGCCTGGAGCGCCGATCCGTTCACCTTGCGCAGCGACGGCGGCAACCTCTACGCGCGGGGCGCCTGCGACATGAAAGGCTTCGTCGCCGCCTGCCTCGCCGCTATCCCCGACTTCCAGGCGAAACCCCTGCAACGCCCGCTGCACCTGTTTATCACCTACGACGAGGAGACCGATTTCGGCGGCGCCGAGGCATTGGTGCGCGATGTGGCCGACTCCGGCCTGAAGCCGGCGCTGTGCGTGGTCGGCGAGCCGTCCGGCATGAAGCCGATCTATGCGCACAAGGGCCGGATCAGCCTGAACGTGCGGGTGCGCGGCCGGCCCGGCCATTCCAGCGAGCCGGCCAAGGGCGTCAACGCCGTGCACGCCGCCGCCGAGGCGATCGCCTGGGTGGCGGCGGAAGCCAGGCGGCTGGCCAGGGAAGGCCCATTCTCCGACGCCTTCGATCCGCCGCATACCACGATCCACGTGGGCACCGTTCAGGGCGGCTCCATCCTCAACATCATTCCGGAACATGCCGAATTCAGCATGGAGTGGCGCAACATCCCCGGCGACGACGCCGAGCGCCAT
>DATHNI010000161.1:0-17507 GCA_035486135.1 Acetobacteraceae bacterium | reverse complement strand
CCCGGCGGCATCGCGATAGACGGCGATGCGCTGGCGGATCGTTTCCGCGGGTGTGAACTGATCGAGCAGCAGGCGCAGCCCGCGTGCCGCCGCCGCGCGGATCGACGCGTCACGGCCGGCGCTGACCCATAACGGCGGGTGCGGCGACTGCACCGGTACCGGCTCCAGGATCACGTCGTCGAACCGCCAGAACTGTCCGTGGTGGGAGAACCGTTCGCGGCTGGTCCATGCGCGCGTCATGACGTCGAGCGATTCGGCGAACCGCGCCTCGGCCTCCGCGGGGTCCATGGCGAAGCCGTGGAACTCGTTGTGCCGATAGCCTCGGCCGATCCCAAGATCGAGCCGGCCGCCCGACAGCACATCGACGGTGGCGACTTGCTCGGCGAGCAGCATCGGGTTGTGCCAGGCAAGCACCATGACGGCGGTGCCCAGCCGCAACCGTGTGGTGCGGGCGGCGAGGTAGGACAGCATGTGCAGCGGCGCCGACACCTGGCCCCAGCCGGTGAAGTGGTGCTCTGTCAGGAAGCAGCCGTGATAGCCAAGCGCTTCGGCTTCCAGCAGGAATTCGAGATAGTCGTTGTAACCGCGCGCCGGATCAGCGGCAGTGGATGTGGCGCCGCCGAACAGACCAAGACGCACGTGCCGATCTCCTTCGCGAGACGACGCAGATAGGAGACTCCCCCTCCCCTTGAGGGGGGTTGGGGGGAGGGGCCGTGCCGCACGCACCCCCCCAACCCCCTCCCTCAAGGGGAGGGGGAGTCTGTTGCTTCCAACGATAGGCCGGTGCGCCGGCGCTGGCGATTCGGCCGAATGGCACGGACGCGCGCTGACGCGGTTGCCGTGCCGGTGATCGAGGCGGACACTGCAATCGACGCCATCGCTGGAGCCCGCACGATGACACCGGAAGACCTGACGAAAGCCCTGCCGGCCGGCGGTTCCGCCAGCATCCCGTACGTCGACGCGTTCAACCCGGACCGGCCGCTGGTGTTGGAATGCCATCGCCCGGCGACGCACTCGCCCGGCAGGCCGGTGGTGATCGTGCAGCACGGTATGACTCGTAACGGCAACGAATACCGCGACGCCTGGGTGCCGGCCGCAGGCCGGCACGGATTGCTGATCGTCGCGATCACCTTTCCCGGCCCGGCCTGGTTCGGCTCTGGTCCGTACAACAACGGCAACGTGCTGGCGGACGATAACAGTGTGCGACCGCGCGAGGCGTGGTCGTACGCCATTCCCGGCCGGGTCTTCGCGTTGTTGCGTGCAGCCGGCGTAACGACGCGCGACAGGGCGTATCTGTGGGGGCACTCGGCGGGCAGCCAGTTCGTGCATCGCCTGCTGGCGACACAGCCGCACGCGCTGTTCGAGGCGGTCGGCGCCGCCAATGCCGGCTGGTACAGCCTGCCAACGCTCGATCGCGCGTTCCCGGAGGGCCTCGGCGGCATCGGCGTGACGCGTGACGACGTGGTGAAACTCCTGGCTTATCCGCTGGTGATCTTCGCCGGCGACCGCGACATCGAGACCGGCGCCGACAACCTGCCGAATCACGACGCGGCTATGGAGCAGGGGCCACATCGTTTCGCTCGGGCGCATTATTATCTGGAGCGCGGACGGGCCGAGGCAGCTTCGCTCGGCGTGCCATGCAACTGGCGGCTGGTGGTGGTACCGGGGGTTGGGCATGACGGCATGTGCATGTCGGCCTTCGCCGCGTCGCACTGGTTCGATGGCGGCACCAGCGCCGCATCGGCGAATTGAAGCGAATGCGGCCGGGCTGGCTCGGCCGCCCGCTTGCGAGATGCCGGTGTGTGAATAATCTGTAGCGGAACCGCCGCCGGTAATGCTGGCGGCAACCGGGAGGTGCACGCGATGGCGCATCCGCCGAACCCATCCACCATGACGGACTGGCCCGAGCTTCCCCTCGCAGCCTGGGCGGACACCTGTGCGACGCTGCATCTTTGGACACAGGTGGTCGGCAAGATCCGGCTTGCACACGCACCGATGGTCAATCATTGGTGGCAGGTGCCGCTGTACGTAACCTGTCGGGGATTGACGACCTCGCCTGTTCCCTACGGTGCCCGGCGGTTTCAGATCGACTTCGATTTCATCGACCACTGCCTGAAAATCCAGACCAGCAATGGCGAGACGGAAACCATTCCGCTTGGCCCACGAACCGTCGCCGACTTCTACACCGAGGTCATGGGCCGGCTGCGTGGTCTTGGATTGGAGACCCGTATCTGGACCATGCCGGTCGAAATCGAGGGCGCCATTCCGTTCGAGCGGGACGTGGAGCACGCGTCCTACGATCCCGACTACGTCCACCGGTTCTGGCGCGTTCTGCTGCAGGCGGATCGGATTTTCACTCAGTTCCGCGCGCAATTCATCGGCAAGGTCAGCCCGGTGCATTTCTTCTGGGGCAGCTTCGACCTGGCGGTGACCCGCTTCTCCGGGCGCGTGGCGCCTCGGTTGACGAGTGCCTCGCCGAATGTGGGCGCGTGGGTCATGCAGGAAGCCTACTCGCACGAGGTGAGCAGTTGCGGGTTTTGGCCTGGGAATGGGGGGTTCGGACGGGCGGCGTTCTTCAGCTATGCCTATCCTGAGCCAGAGGGCTTTGCCACCGCGCCGACGCGTCCGGAGGCGACCTATTACGACCAGGACCTCGGGCAATTCATTCTACCGTACGACGCGGTGCGTCAGGCAGCATCGCCGGATGCCTGTGTGATGGACTACCTTACCAGCACGTATGCTGCCGCGGCCGATCTCGGTCACTGGGATCGCGCGGCACTGGAACGAACGCAGCGCGGTTGATGGCTCGCGAAGGCCGGTCCGTGGCATATTGTAGATGGGGCGTGCGGTTTGCGTTCCACCGGTTGCGGTGACACCTGGACGATCGTTGAGCATGGACGACGACGAAGCGCCTCGGCTGCGATTGGACGGCCGGTTCTACATGACGCCGGAGGGCCATGGGCGCCTGCGGACTGAACTCGACCAGTTGATGCGGGTGGAACGGCCGCGGATTGTCGAGATCGTCTCCTGGGCGGCATCCAACGGCGACCGCAGCGAGAATGCGGATTACCAATATGGCAAGCGACGCCTGCGCGAGATCGACCGGCGGGCGCACTATCTTGGCAAGCGGCTGCAGAACGCGCAGGTGGTCGATCCGTCGCAGCAGGTGGTGCGGGATCGCGTGTTCTTCGGTGCGACGGTGACGTTCATCGACGAGGCCGATGTCGAGCGCACGGTGACGATCGTCGGCGCCGACGAGGCCGACATGAGCGCGGGAAAGATCAGCCTGACGTCGCCGATTGCCACGGCGCTGATCAAGGCTCGGGCAGCGGTGGGTGACGAGGTCGCGGTGCATACGCCCCGGGGCGTGGAGACGATCGAGGTGCTGGTGATCAGCTATCCCTGACCGCAGCAATGCACCGGCGGCCCCAGGTCATTTCGAGTCGCCGCCTCGAAGAATGCCCCGGCCTCCCGTTCCACCAGGTCCTCTATGTGGCGCGTGAGCGTGCAAACACTGACCGGCGCCATGATCGATTGATCCTCGTCGAGCGGGACTGCTTCATAGTACAGAGCAATGATGATATCTCCAAATAGGCAACCGGAGCCGTTGTCGTTGAACTCGATCGGTTGGTAGCCGCCTTCCGGGGGAAGGTGAAAATTCCACGCGCTGAAAAAGCGCACCTCGGGCCGTGGCAGGCGTGCAATCGCGGGTGCGTCGTGCCGTGCTGCCTCCTGCCATGCCGCACGCGTGGTAACCCGGTCAAAGACCTGAATGAAGCGAGCGATGCCTTCGAGTGTGCTGGCCGGGATGCGCTGATGCGTTAGTGCGACGGAGAATTCCCGCAGCTTGCAGCGCGGCGAATAATTTCGCCGAAAATGCTCCCTCGGAGACCATGGGACATCGCCTTTCGCCAGGCATTGTATGATCTCATACCGGCGGACCCAGGGGCCTCGTGGCCCTGTTCGCCGTTCTCGTGCGGCGTCCGCCAGCGTGACGATCGGCCAGGCATCGCGGTCCGGTAGGCGGGCAACAATCGCGCGACGCCCGCCAGTCTGCTAAGCTTCGCTGATGGATCAAGTCGAGCAACCGGCCCTGACGACCGATGCCGTGCTCGCCCGCTTCCGCGCCGAGCTGCACGCGCTGTATGGCGACAGGCTGGAACGCATGGTGCTCTTTGGCTCCTGCGCCCGCGGTGACGCTCGGCCGGACTCGGACTACGACGTGGCAATTTTCTTGCGCGATTACTCGCGAGCGTGGCCCGAAATCGTGCTATTGGGCAGGATTACGACAGAGATTTTGCAAGAGACTGGCGTAGTGATTTCTGCCCTGCCGTTTCCCGCCGGCAGCTACCGGGATCGCACCATGCTGATGGGGGAAATTCGTCGCGGGGGTATCGATCTTTGACTCCCGAAGCCGCGGAAGCGCTGGCAACGGCGCAGCAGCATCTGGCCGATGCGAAGGCAATCCTCGGGTTGCGGATTGGCCATGTCGCCGCGTGCGAGGCCCATCTCGCGGCGTTTCACACGGTAGAAGCGTTCATTCATGAGCGCACCGCGGCGGAATGAGCATCGTCCAGCCGGGTCCCGGGCGCCCGCACCCGTGCAAGGGTTCAGCACGGAGGAAGCGCGGAGAGCGAGGTGAGCACGGAGGCCATGTGCGGCCGCAACTGCCGCGGCCGCACATGGCCTCCGTGCTCACCGCGCTCTCTGCGCTTCCTCCGTGCTTGAAAAAAATGGCAGCAGACGCCGCCGGCCGCACACGCGGTGCTGCGGCCCAGGCGGCTCGCTCGGCCACCCTGTCGCGCTCTGAAGCAACGGACCGTCGCGCAGGCCATCGTGCGAGCGCCCCCGCGTGACCTTCCCGCACGCCCTGCTGGTCGCCGGTCCTACCGCCAGTGGCAAGTCCGCGCTGGCCTTGGCGCTCGCGCAACGCCTCCACGGCACCATCATCAACGCCGACTCCATGCAGGTGTATCGCGAACTGCGCGTGCTCACCGCCCGCCCCACCCCCGAGGAGGAAGCGCAGGTCCCCCACGCCCTCTACGGCGTCCGGCCCGCCGCGCAGCCGGGCAGCGTCTCCTGGTGGCGCACCGAGGCCCTCGGCGCCATGCAGGCGGCCCGCGCCAACAACCGTCTGCCGATCCTCACCGGCGGTACGGGCTTATATTTTGCGTCGCTCACCCAGGGCCTGGCCGACGTCCCCGACCCCGGCCCGCAGGCCCGTGCCGAGGCCCGCGCGCTGCTGCACGACCTCGGCGCCCCGGGGCTGCACGCCCGCCTGGCCGCGGTTGATCCCGCCACCGCGGCGAAGCTGAAGCCCAACGACAGCCAGCGCATTGCCCGCGCCTGGGAGGTGTGGCGCGGCACCGGCACCGGCCTCGCCGCCTGGCAGGCCCAGTCTTCGACGGCCCAGTCTTCGACGGCCCAATCTCTGACGGCCCAATCTCTGACGGCCCAGTCTCCGCAGTCCCAGTCCGACCCAATCCGCGCCACCCCCGCCGCCTGGCGCTTCACCGCCATCCTGCTCGATCCCCCGCGGGACCAACTGCGCGCCGCCATCGCCACCCGCTTCGCCGCCATGCGGGCCGAGGGCGCGCTGGACGAGGTTCGCGCGCTGCTGGCGCAGAACCTCGACCCGGCGCTCCCGGCCATGCGCGCGCACGGCGTGCCGGAGCTGTCCGCCTACCTCCGCAACGAGATCACCCTGGAGGAAGCCGGCCGCCGCACCGAACTGGTGACCGGCCAATACACCAAGCGGCAGGCCACCTGGTTCCGCCACCACAGGCTGGCGGAGTGCATGCATACGATCCATGCGCGATTCGCAGGGCTCACGCAATTTTCGGAAAGAAAACTGGACGAAATTATCGCATTTATTCAATCCCCGGGTTGACGCGCCGCAACATCCGCCCTAGTCCTGCGACCCTCTCGCACCAAGGACGCCCGCCATGCCGGCTGAATGGACCCAATCAGGCGCAGAAATCCTGCTTCGAGCCCTGAAGGACCAGGGCGTAGACACCATTTTCGGCTATCCCGGCGGCGCCGTCCTGCCGATCTACGACGCGCTGTACAATCAGAACGCCATCCGCCACATCCTGGTCCGCCAGGAGGGCGGCGCGGTGCACGCGGCCGAGGGCTACGCCCGCTCCACCGGCAAGGTCGGCGTCGTGCTGGTCACCTCCGGCCCCGGCGCGACCAACGCCGTCACCGGGCTGACCGACGCCCTCATGGACAGCATCCCGGTCGTTTGCCTGACCGGCCAGGTGCCCACCCACCTGATTGGCAACGACGCGTTCCAGGAGGCGGACACCACCGGCATCACTCGCCCCGCCACCAAGCACAACTACCTGGTCAAGCGGCCGGAAGACCTCGCGCGTGTGGTGCACGAGGCGTTCTACGTGGCGCGCTCGGGACGCCCCGGCCCGGTGGTGATCGACCTGCCGAAGGACGTGGTGATCGGCAAGGCGCCCTATGCCGACGCCGAGCGCCGCCATCCCAGCTACCGCCCGCGGACCGAGCCGGACCCGCAGCGGATCGCCGAGGCTGTCACGCTGCTGAAGCAGGCGCGCAAGCCGGTGATCTATGCCGGCGGCGGGGTGATCAACGCCGGCCCGTCCGCCGCCGCGGCGCTGACGAAGTTCGCCCGGATGACTGGCTTCCCGGTGACCAACACACTGATGGGGCTGGGTTCATATCCAGGCAGCGATCCCCAGTTCCTCGGCATGCTGGGCATGCACGGCACCTACGAGTCCAACCTGGCCATGCATGGCTGCGACGTGCTGCTGAACATCGGCGCCCGCTTCGACGACCGCGTCACCGGCCGGCTGAACGCGTTCAGCCCGGGGTCAAGGAAGATCCATGCCGACATCGATCCGTCCTCGATCAACAAGAACGTCCCAGTGGATGTGGCGATCGTCGGCGACGCCGGCCGCGTGCTGGAGGCGCTGATCGCCCAGTGGAACCACGATGCCGCCAGGTCCGACAGCCAGGCGCTCGCCGCTTGGTGGCGCCAGATCGATGCGTGGCGGGCCAAGGACAGCCTGAAGTTCACCCAGGACATGGCGAAAGGCGCGGTGATCAAGCCGCAATACGCCATCCAGCGGCTGTACGAGATCACCCGCGCGGTGAAGCAGGACATCTTCATCACGACGGAAGTCGGCCAGCACCAGATGTGGGCCGCGCAGCACTTCAAATTCGAGCAGCCGAACCATTGGATGACCAGCGGCGGTCTGGGCACGATGGGCTATGGCCTGCCGGCCGCCATGGGCGTGCAGATCGCGCATCCCGACGCTCTGGTGATCGATATCGCCGGCGAGGCCAGCGTGCTGATGAACATCCAGGAGATGGGCACGCTGTCGCAATACAAACTGCCGGTGAAGGTGTTCATCCTGAACAACGAATACATGGGGATGGTGCGGCAGTGGCAGGAACTGCTGCATGGCGGCCGCTATTCCGAAAGCTACAGCGCCGCGCTACCGGATTTCGTCAAGTTGGCGGATGCGTTCCACGCCAAGGGGCTGCGCGCGGCGAGCGTCGATCAACTGGACGACGTGATCCGCGAGATGCTGGCGAGCGACACGGCGGTGATCGCCGACATCGCGGTGGACCCGAAGGAGAACTGCTTCCCGATGATCCCGTCCGGCGCAGCGCATAACGAGATGATCCTCGGTCCGGAGCATGAAGCGAGCGCTGCCGGGATTACCGATGAGGGGCTGGTATTGGTCTGAAAGTCTACTCCCCCTCCCCCTGTGGGAGGGGGTCGGGGGGAGGGGTGCGAACATCCGATTGCCAACGGATGTTCGCACCCCTCCCCCCAACCCCCTCCCTCAAGGGGAGGGGGAGAATCATTATTGTCATTATTGGTGGAACATGCCCGACAGCCCATTACGCAGTGCCACGATCTCCGTGCTGGTGGACAACGAGGCCGGCATCCTCGCCCGCGTCGTCGGCCTGTTCTCCGGCCGTGGCTACAACATCGACAGCCTGACCGTCGCACCGGTGGAGCGTGACGCGTCGCTCAGCCGCATCAACGTGGTGACGAGCGGCACCGACATGGTGATCGAACAGATCAAGGCGCAACTCGACCGGCTGGTCCCCGTTCACCGCGTGTCCGACCTGTCGCGTGAGGGTCCGCATGTCGCGCGTGAGATGGCGCTGATCAAGGTGGTCGGCAGCGGCGAAAAGCGCGTCGAGGCGCTGCGCATCGCCGACACCTTCCGCGCGCGCGTGGTGGACACCACCACCGAAAGCTTCGTGTTCGAGCTGACCGGATCGACCGACAAGCTGAATGCGTTCATCGACCTGATGCGCGACCTCGGCCTGGCCGAGGTGGCGCGCACCGGCGTGGCCGCCCTGGCGCGCGGCAAACGCACGATATCGACGACGCTGACGTGAGCGACTGGCCATCCAGCATCGGATATTGGATGGAGCACCACCCCGGCACCGCCTCGTGGGCAGAAGCCGTTGGCGCGACGCTTGCGGTGGTGGCCGCGGTGCTGATGCCTGCGTTGCAGTCGCGGAATGCCAGCCGGCAACTGGCGGCGGATCGACGGGTGCGCGCGAAAAGCCTCGCCATCGCGATCTACCCCGAATTGCTGCACATCCGCGTGGCGCACCGCGTCATCAGGCGCGGGCTGCAGGAACTGATCGGCAGGCACGCCGGGGGTCACCCGTCCCGCGGCGCGATTTCCGGCGCTGAGCTGGCGGACGAGAGCAAGCGTCTGACGATCCCGATTAGCGACGTCCTGCGCGGGCTGATTCCCAATTTCTACCTGCTCGGCGAGCCGATCGGACCGCAGGTGCAAAAGTGCATCGGCCGATCGATGAAGTACAACGATCTGCTGAACGCAATGTTCGCGCTGCCCACCATCAGGCATCTGCCGGAGCTGCAGGCG
Organism: Acetobacteraceae bacterium; assembly: GCA_035486135.1. Lineage (GTDB taxonomy): Bacteria > Pseudomonadota > Alphaproteobacteria > Acetobacterales > Acetobacteraceae > JASHVB01. Next base: position 8,616 of record DATHNI010000161.1, on the reverse strand, counting down.
TTCATCGACGTTGGGCTCCGTGAGGTGGAAGCCTGCATCGCCGGCGTCGAGCAAACCTGGCAGATAGTTCCCGACGACCCGCGTGCGTTCGAGGATGAACTCGCTAACCCGGTTGACCCCGAGCCTCTGCTGGAATCCGAAACCAACATCAAGGAGAGTGTGTAATGCGCGTCTACTACGACCGCGATGCCGACGTGAACCTGATCAAGGGCAAGAAGGTCGCCATCATCGGCTATGGCAGCCAGGGCCATGCTCACGCCAACAACCTGAAGGACAGCGGCGTCACGCAGATCGCGGTCGGGCTGCGTGCGCATTCCGGCGGCGTGGCGAAGGCGGAAGCCGCGGGGCTGAAGGTGATGGACCCCGCCGAGTGCGCCAAGTGGGCGGACGTGGTGATGGTGCTGACACCGGATGAAGGGCAGGGCGACCTGTATCGCGAAAAGCTCGGCCCCAACATGAAGAACGGTGCGGCGCTCGCCTTCGCGCACGGCCTGAACGTGCACTTCAACCTGCTCGACCCGCGGCCGGATATCGACGTGTTCATGATCGCGCCGAAGGGCCCCGGCCACACGGTGCGCAGCGAATACCAGCGCGGCGGCGGCGTGCCGTGTCTTGTGGCGGTGGCGCAGAACCCCTCCGGCAATGCGATGGAGGTCGCGCTGTCCTATGCGTCCGCGATCGGCGGCGGGCGGGCCGGCATCATCGAAACGACCTTCAAGGAGGAATGCGAGACCGACCTGTTCGGTGAACAGACCGTGCTGTGCGGCGGGTTGGTGGAGCTGATGAAGGCCGGCTACGAGACCCTTGTGGAAGCCGGTTACGCTCCCGAGATGGCGTATTTCGAATGCGTGCACGAGGTGAAGCTGATCGTCGACCTGGTCTATGAGGGCGGCATCGCCAACATGAACTACTCGGTCAGCAACACCGCCGAGTATGGCGAGTACGTGTCGGGGCCTCGTATTGTGAACAGCGCAACCAAGGCGGAGATGAAGCGCGTGCTGGACGACATCCAGAGCGGCCGTTTCGCCCGCGACTGGATGCTGGAGAACAAGGTGAACCAGAGCAGCTTCAAGGCGATGCGACAGAGGCTGGCGGAACATCCGATCGAGCAAGTGGGCGAGAAGCTGCGCGCGATGATGCCGTGGATCGGCAAGAATGCGCTGGTGGACAAGACCAGGAATTAATGAATCCTCTCCCGCGCTTGCGGGAGAGGTCAGGTGAGGATGATGCGTGCCGCACGCATCACCCTCACCCTTCCTCTCCCGCAAGCGCGGGAGAGGGGAAGACAATGCAGGTCATCCAGGCGGACATCACGACACTCGCCGTCGATGCCATCGTCAACGCGGCGAACCAATCGCTGCTGGGCGGCGGTGGCGTGGATGGCGCGATCCATCGCGCCGCCGGACCGGACCTGCTGGCCGAGTGCCGAACCCTCGGCGGCTGTCCTACAGGGCAGGCGAAACTAACGAAAGGCTATCGGCTGCCGGCAAAATACGTGATCCATGCGGTCGGCCCGCGCTATCGTGACGGCCGCCATGGCGAACCTGACCTTCTGGCAAGCTGCTATCGCGCCAGCCTAACACTCGCGGTGCAGCATGGAATCACCTCCATTGCCTTTCCGGCGATAAGCTGCGGCATCTACGGCTACCCGATTCCCGACGCCGCGCACATCGCCGTGCAATCAACCTCTGCATGCCTGCAAGCTGAACCGTCCATAACCGCGGTGATCTTTGCCTGCTTCGGAGACGACGTGCTGCTGGCCTATCAGGCCGCACTCCGTGCCGTGGCGTGACACTGCGATCATCCAATCATCACTGCGGCGGTATTGCTCGGCCTTGCGTACTGCATCGGCACTCATAACGCGATTGAATGCCGCAGGTGGATCGCCGATTGGACGGCCGTTGCAGGTCGATGACGGCTCCGAGTCAGCGTCCTCGCGCGGCCCTCGGGACATTCGCGTTGGCCATTTCTGCTTGAAGGTGCAAAGAGTTCCGTGGCAGTGTTCGGTGCGCCGCGCCCGGCCGGGCGACGTGCACCAGTTCCAAACCCGTGAAACGCGCCCGGACGAGTGTCTAGAAGGGGGACAAGGTCATGCCGTCATTGAAGATCAATGAGAATCAGTTCAAGCACATCTGCCAGGACGCCAAGGTGCCATGCCGCTATTCCTTCGTCGCGGGCACTGCCAAGCAAAAACCCTATGTGCTGATCGAATGGGACAATCGAGCCAACCACGTTCACGTTGAACTTCAGAAAATGCAGGGTGGAAAGTACTATCGCGTAACCGGGGACAGTCCAAGCACGGCGATCTACAACTTTGAAATGACGGGTTTTCACGTCAAGCTCAAAGACGTGGAGTCTGTCCACGATTACATGGGCTTCACCATGGTGGGCGCGGGCGTGTGGGACCCGGCCTGGTCCCACCGGCAGTCCGAAGACCGCCAAAAGGGGAAATTCACCCATCAGGACGTCGGCAAGGACGATGCAGCCTTTCTGTTGCAGATCGGGCGCAGTTTCATCAAGGATCTCGGGACCGTTACTGGCACCAAACAAACCCTCGGCCACGGGTTCGAAACACTCTGAGATATCGCCTGGCCCGGCGGGTCGTCGGGGCAAGCGCGGTATGGATGCCCGGCTGGATCGGACCACCGAACCCCAGGGCCGTTGCCGCGGCCTGGACTGATCAGGCGGCACTCCGCGCCACAGGTTGATCGTTCAACGGATTGTTACTATAACGGTCCCGCCCTGCTGCCGTAACGGCGCGCACAGTGCGTCCGCCATCGGCGCCGTCCGTCATCAGAGCGCCGCCGCGGCCGGGGAGGGGGATTGGGCCGGGTGCATCGCGCAGGCGGTAGGTGGAACCGTCGCGATCGACGGTCCGGCAGCGCATCGATGGCGCTGCTGTCGTTCGCGATTGCGGCCCTCTGCACGCAGGCCTTTCGTGCGGCCCAGGCCCAGTCGGTCGAAGACCTGCAAAGCATGTCGATCGAGCAACTCGCCAATCTCTCGGTCACGTCGGTGTCGCGCCGGCAGGAGAACCTCAGCGACGCGGCCGCGGCGATCTATGTGATCACCGCCGAGGACATCCGCCGCTCCGGCTACGTCCGCCTGGCGGACGTCCTGCGCCTGGCGCCGAACCTGGAAGTGGCGCAGATGAACGGGCAGACCTATGCGATATCGGCCCGCGGATTCAATTCCAACGTCGATGCCAACAAGCTGCTTGTCATGGTCGACGGTCGCAGCATCTATTCGCCGATCCACTCGGAGACGTTCTGGGACCAGTTGCAGGTTCCGCTGGACGACATAGCGCAGATCGAGGTGATCAGCGGACCCGGCGGCGTGCAATGGGGCGCCAACGCGGTCAACGGCGTGATCAACATCATCACCAAGAAAGCCGGCGACACGCAGGGTGGCCTGGTCGACCTGAAGGCTGGCACGGTGGACCAGAACGGCCTGGTGCGATACGGCGGAACGTTCGGCGCCGGCGGGACGTATCGGGTATATGGCCAGGGCCTGGACGTCGGCCCTGCGGTTCGCCCGGGTGGCGCCAGCGCCGGCGACGGTTGGCATGGGGGCCAGACCGGGTTCCGCACCGACTGGCAGGGCCGTAACGACGCGGTGATGATCGAGGGCGACTTCTACCGCAACAACGACCAGCTCGATAACGGCCGGCAATATGGCGGCGACCTGGTCGGCCGCTGGGACCACCCGCTGGACGACGGATCGAGCCTGGAGGTGCAAACCTCGTACGACCAGGAGCAACGCTACCTCCTCGGCGGCAGCGATTACGATCAGAATTACGATCTTCAGGCGCAACATACGTTCAGTGCCGGCCGCAACCTGATCGTCTGGGGCGGCGAATTCCAGGCGATGGAGGACAAGATCGTTTTGCCCTCATCCGCGGCGCAGTTCATACCCGGCAGCAGCGGGATCCAGATCGGCGATGCGTTCGCGCAGGATACCATCGCGCTGACCGGCGCCCTGAAGCTGAACCTCGGCACCAAGGTGCAGTACAGCAGCTATAGCGACTTCGATTACTTGCCGAGCATTCGCCTCGGGTGGAAATTGACCGATACCAACTTTCTGTGGGCGGCGATCTCGCGCGCGGTGCGCGACCCGTCGCGCCTCGACCGGGATCTGGAAGAGCCGCATCTCCTGGCGCTCGCGCCGGATTTCGAATCGGAGAAGCTGGTCGCCTACGAGGCCGGCTATCGCGGGCAGCCCACGCCGCAGACCTCGGTGTCGGCATCGATCTACTGGAATCAGTACACCGACCTGCGCACGCTGGATTACACCGGCAACAAGGCGACGCCGTATATCCTGGGCAACCGGGAGGCAGGCAACACCTACGGCCTGGAGGCCTGGGGCGACTGGCGAGTCCTGCCGTGGTGGAAGCTGAGCGCCGGCGTCAACCTGATGCACGAGGATCTGCACGTCGCCCCCGGTTCCAACGCCCAGGACTATTCCAGCGGCGACAATCCCGGCTACCAATTCATCCTTCACTCCTTCATGGACCTGCCGCACAACGTGCAATTCGATTTCGGATTCCAGGTGGTGGACCGGCTGCCCGACCCGATTGTGGAAGGCTATGTGCAAGCCGAGGCGCGGATCGCGTGGCAAGTGACGCCGGCAATCGAGCTTTCCCTCGCGGGCAACAACCTGCTCGCCGCGTACCATGTGGAAACCGCGGTGGCCGGCACCGCGCCGCTCGAGGTTCAGCGCAGCATCTATCTCGGCCTGCGCTGGAAATACTGACCATGCCGCGCCGTCCCGCCTCGCAATTCTGGTATCGCCCGGCCGGGTGGACAGCCGTGTGGCTGATCGCCTTCGCGGTCCCGCACGCCGCTCCCACGCAGGGGGCTCCGCTCGAATATGCCGTCAAGGCGACCTACCTCCATAAGTTCGCGCCATTCGTCGAATGGCCCAGCCCGGCGGCGGAGTTTCCCGGCGGCGCGTTCACCGTGTGCGTCGTCGGCGACGATCCGCTGGGCGCCGTACTGGATCGCGCGGTGAGCGGGCAGGAGGTTGCCGGACGCCCGATCGTGGTCCGTCGCTTTGCCACGGTCACCGGCAATCCCGGCTGCGCGGTGCTGTATGCAATCGGCTCCGACACCGAGCCGGTCGCTGCCATCCTGGCAGCCGTGCGCGGTGCGCCTGTGCTGACGGTGACTGACGCTGTTACCGATCCCGCCGCCAAGGGCATCATCAACTTCGTCATCCAGGAAGACCGTGTCCGCTTCGAGATCGACAACAGCATCGCCGCCGCCGACGGTCTGACCATCAGCTCGAAATTGCTCAGCCTGGCAGTGCATGTCACGGGAGGCAGCCGATGAGCGACCTTGCTCTGGTGCCGCGCGGTGCATCGCGGCTGTGGCGGCTGGTCCCGGCCATCGCGCTCGCGACGGTGATCGTGTTGCTCACCGCCGGCGGGCTGATGGCGCGCTACGTCGATCATGCCAACGCGCGGCAGGAACAGGACGAGGTGAGCGCGCAGGCGCGCGTGCTGGCTTCCACCGTCACCGCCGCACTGTCGTTCAACGATCGCCGGGCAGCGCAGGAATACGTCAACGCGATTCGTGCCAATCCGCAGATCGAGGCGGCGGGTATCTACGATGCCGGCGGCAAGCTGTTCGCCGGCTACAGAAAGAGCCCAGATGTCGGATTGCCGGCGGATGCGCAACCCGGCGATCCGCGTTTCGTCGGCGGGCGGCTGATCGTCGCGGTGCCGGTGACCGCGGATGGCACATCGCTCGGCACCGTGTATTTGCGCAGCTTCACCGAGCCGTTCGCCTTGCGCCTGCAGCGCTACGGTGTGATCGGCCTGCTGATGACGATGGCCTCGGTGGTGGTTGCCGTGCTCGGGGTCATGCAGTTGACGCAGCGCCGCGCCAACGAGGAACTGGGCCGCCGCGCGGAGCAATTGACGATGGCCAACCAGGCGCTCGAGGTGCAGATCGAACAGCGCGAGAAGGTGGAGGAGGCACTGCGCCAGTCGCAGAAGATGGAGGCGATCGGCCAGCTCACCGGCGGGGTCGCGCATGACTTCAACAATCTGCTGCAGGTGATTCTCGGCAATCTGGAACGGCTCGGGCGGCGCCGGCCGGGTGGCTCGCCGGCGGCGGCCGCTGAGCACCGCCTGATCGAGGCGGCGTCGCGGGCAGCGGGGCGCGCGGCAACGCTGACCCAGCGCCTGCTGGCATTCTCGCGCCGCCAGCCGCTGACACCGAAGGCGCTCGATCTCAACCGCCTGATGGCCGGCCTGCTGGATTTGCTCGGACGCACGCTGGGCGAAGCCATCCGTGTCGAGACCGTGCTGGCCGGCGGTTTGTGGCGGGTGTTCGCCGACGAGAACCAGCTCGAGAATGCGCTGCTGAACCTGGCGGTGAACGCACGCGACGCGATGCCGCGAGGTGGACACCTTACGCTGGAGACGCAGAACGCGCGGCTGGATGAAGCCTATGCGCGCGGGCACCAGGAAGTGCGGGCCGGTGACTATGTGATGGTGTCGGTGAGCGACACCGGTGTCGGCATGACCAAGGAGGTGCTGGCGCGGGCGTTCGATCCGTTCTTCACCACGAAGGACGTCGGCCAGGGCACCGGCTTGGGCCTGTCGCAGGTGTATGGCTTCGTCCGGCAGTCCGGCGGCCATGTGCGGATCGACAGTGCGCCGGGGCAGGGGGCAAGCATCAAACTCTATCTGCCGCGGTTCTTCGAACTGGACCCGCTGGACGCGCTGGACACACCCGCGCCCGCGCCGCAGCCGGTGCCGCTCGGCAACCGGCACGAAGCGATCCTGGTCGTCGAGGATGAGGACGACGTACGCAACTTCACGCGCGATACGTTGCGGGAGCTTGGCTACGACGTGCGCGAGGCGGCCAATGGTCCCGCGGCGTTGGAGGCGCTGGAGCGTAATCCCGGGCTGCGCCTGCTGTTCACCGATATCGGCTTGCCCGGCGGGCTGAATGGCCGGCAACTTGCGGACGAGGTGCGCCGGCGCTGGCCGGGGATCCGGGTTTTGCTCACGACCGGCTACACGCGTGACGCCATGGTGCGTCAGGGCCGTCTGGACCCCGGCGTGGAACTGCTTATCAAGCCGTTCACTGAAGCGGATCTGGCAAGGAAGATCCGCGAGGTGCTGGACGGATAGCGAGACGGGCGCGGACGTAGTCGGCCTGTTGGTTGGGGATGGCGCCGGTGGAACCTATGTTCAGCGGTTCACTCGGACCGTTCGTGCCGGCCGTGGCGGCGCCAGTGTCTCACAAAGGTTCAGGAAGGCGAGCAAAGGTTCACCGAGAGGCCGGTGCCGGCAAGAGTCATGGCGGCCCACGGGCCACGAATATCCGTTTGTGAATGAACCTTTGTGCCTTTGTGCCTTCGCGGTGAATCCGATGGCGGACCGGCAGCGGCCCGGGTCGAAGCGTGCGGATCAGGGGCCCGCATCCTGCCATGTCGCCTGCCCCGGTAGCCATTCCCGCGAAATCGCGACATAACGGCGCCGGAGGAGAGCATTGCCATGACCGCCACGACCCCTCGCGCCTGGACCCCCGATAGCTGGCGCGCCTGCCCGATCCGCCAGGTGCCCGCCTATCCCGACGAGGCGAAGCTGACCGCGATGGAAGCGCGCATCGGCCGCTATCCGCCGCTGGTGTTCGCCGGCGAGGCGCGGCGGCTCAAGGCGCAGCTCGCGCTCGCGGCGGAGGGCAAGGCGCTGGTGCTGCAAGGCGGCGACTGCGCTGAGAGCTTCTCCGACTTCACCGCCAACGTCATCCGCGACATGTTCCGCGTGCTGTTGCAGATGTCCGTGGTGCTGACCTTCGGCGCCTCGCTGCCGGTGGTGAAGATCGGCCGCATGGCCGGCCAGTTCGCCAAGCCTCGGTCGTCGGACAACGAGACGCAGGGCAACGTCACGCTGCCCTCCTACCGCGGCGACATCGTCAACGGCCCGGAGTTCACCGCCGAGGCGCGCATTCCCGATCCGGCACGCATGGAATTCGGCTATTTCCAGTCGGCCAGCACGTTGAACCTGCTGCGCGCGTTTGCCTCCGGTGGCTATGCCGACCTGCACGAGGTGCATCGCTGGAATCTCGACTTCGTCGAACGCTCGCCGCTGGCCGAGCGATATCGCGACCTGGCGCATCGCATCGATGAGACGCTGTCGTTCATGGCGGCGTGCGGCATGACCAGCAGCACAACACGCGACATGCGCGAGACCGACTTCTACATCAGCCACGAATCCCTGCTCTTGCCATACGAGCAAGCGCTGGCCCGCATCGATTCGACGACCGGCGATTGGTATGGTTGCAGCGCGCATTTCCTGTGGATCGGCGACCGCACGCGGCAACTGAACGGCGCGCATGTGGAATTCCTGCGCGGCGTGAAGAATCCGATCGGCATGAAGGTCGGCCCGACGCAGGAGGCGGACGACCTGCTGCGCATCCTGGACGTGCTGAACCCCGCCAACGAGCCCGGGCGGATCACGCTGATCACCCGCATGGGCGCGGATAAGGTGCGGGATAAACTGCCGCCGCTGGTGCGCGCGGTGCAGCGCAGCGGCCACAAGGTGGTGTGGCTGTGCGATCCGATGCATGGCAACACCATCACCACCGTCAACAAGCTCAA
>DATHNI010000160.1:0-12273 GCA_035486135.1 Acetobacteraceae bacterium | reverse complement strand
CCGGTCCCGGCCCATCCACCGGGCCACCAGGCTGCCCGGGACTGCCAACTTTATCATGTCTGACGCACGGGGCCGGAGCATGGCCAGCCCCGCCGTCCTGATTCGTGCCGGCCGAGAATTCCGCGTCAGTCCAGGCGTGGCAGACAAATTCAGGTCGATCGACCTGATCGCACTCCCACTCACGCTTTGACTGATTCCGCTAACCAGCAAGTCCGCGCCCGAATCGAGCCGCATGATGTCCGGCGTCACAGCAATCGCGCCAGCTTGGCCTCGTCCAGGGTCCCGGTGATCGCTTCGGCCTCAAGCATCGCCTTCACGCGCATCTGGATAGCCACGACGGGCAGCCAGCAGGCGCCGGCAAGCAGGTAGAGCGCGTAGGTGACGACCAGCCACCGATCGGACCAGTCGAAGCCACCCTGCCGTACCAGCCAGGCACCACTCAGCGGTTGGACGATCACGGCGGGAAGCGTGAACAGGAAATCGGCTCGGACTGTCGTCGCGGCGGCAAAGCGGCGCGCCGCCGGCACGCCGCCCAGGTGCCCGTCGAGCATGCAAAAGGCGATGCCCGCGCCGGTCCCGAACAGTACGGTCGCGCTCAGGACGTGGAGCGTCTTGACGACGAAGTATAGATCCAAGCCCGGCCCCGAATCCTGTCCAGGCCGAGCAAACCCAACGTCACATCGGCGGATTGACGCCATGCGTCCCGACGGTCACGGCGCCGGTTGAGAAATGCCCGTCCGCGTCCTTCTTGGCGGCCAGGAACACCTTGCGCCCGGGCTTCAGGTCGGCGGCCGTGGCCGGCACGAACGTCACTACGGGCGCCGTCGGCGGCACGTGGATGGTGACGCTGCCGCCCTGGTAGGTCAGCGTCAGGTCGCGGCCCGACTTCTGCGACGCCACCCCGGTCACTGGGGCGTTGGTCATCATGCTGCCGGGCTGGAGGTCCCAGCCGTAATTCCCTGCGCCGGCGCCGCGCAGTGCCTCGGGGAACACCAGCACCTCCAGCGCAACCCGCGTGCCGTTGGGGCCCTCGCGGCTGGCGATGCCGAGATACGCGCCGTTGGCGACCGACGACAGCGGCACACGCTTCAGGGTCCGGACGGTCAGCGGATCGGCCAGGGCGATCTCCAGCTTCGAGCCGTCGCGGCTGTTGACGGTCAGCATGTGCGGGGCCACCGCGGCAATGGTCCCGCGAATACGGGTCGGGGGTGTCGCGGGTACCGCGGCCGCGGCGGGGGCGGTGTTGGCTTGTGGCGCGGCGGTGGTCGGCGCTGCCGCTGGTGCCGTGGCCGGTGGCATGGCGGCGGGTGGCGTGCCTGCCGGGGCGGTCGTCGCCGGTGGTGCGGCGGGCGTCTGGGCTGCGGCCCCGGCAGTGAAGCCGAGCGTACAGGCGCATATCAGCGCCAGGGTGCGTGCGAGCATCGGCGGTGGTCTCCCCGTGGTTTGTTGGCCGGGACAGATCATAGGGTCGATCCGGATTACGGGAAGGGGCTGACGAAAAACCTCTCCCGCTCTCGCGGGAGAGGTCGAGGTCGCGAAGCGACGAGGGGAGGGCGATCGGGTCGGCACGCTCTGACTTCTACGTGCCGAAGGTGCTACGCGCCGACCCGATCGCCCTCACCCTCACCCTCACCCTCGGTGCTTCGCATCATCGACCTCTCCCGCGAAGCGGGAGAGGTTAAAGACCTTAAAGACCGTAACGCAGCGCCAGCCACAGCTTCTGCCACGCCGCGAGTCCCGCCCGCTCATCCAGCCGGCCCCACCCGCGTTGCTCCAGCCGCGACAGGATCGCCGCGTAGGTGGCGGCCATCAGCCGCGCCGGCTTCATCGCCCGCCGGTCGCACGCCCCCATCGCTGCGCGGGCCTCGGCGAAATATCCGTGCGCCAGGGACGCGAGCCGCCCGCACACCTCGCCCAGCCGGGGCGACGCCAGCGCCGCCTCCGGATCGAGCGGCACGCCCGCATCGTCCAGGTATTCCCGCGGCAAGTACAACCGGCCGCGTTCCGCATCCTCCCGCAGGTCGCGCAGGATGTTGGTGAGTTGGAGCGCGCGGCCCAGCGCATGGGCCACCCGATCGGCCGCGGGCGAGGCGTCACCAAACGCGCGCACCGACAGCCGCCCGACGGCCGCGGCGACGCGGTCGCAATACAGGTCCAGCGTGGCCAGGTCCGGCGCGACGATGACTGTCTCGGCATCCATCTGCATGCCGTCGATCACCGCGATGAAGTCCGGCTCCCGCAGGTCGAAGCACGCCACCGCGGCGACCAGCACACGCGTCACCGGTCCGTCCGCCTCGCCGCGGTACAGGCCGGCGATGCAGGCACGCCAGGCGGCCAGGCGCGACAGCTTCTCGTCCAACGCCCCTGGTTCGTCGACGATATCGTCCACGATCCGGCAGAACGCGTAGATCGCATACATGGCCTGGCGCCGGTCCGGCGGCAGCACCCGCATGCCGCGATAGAACGACGTGCCGGCGGCGCGAACGATCGCTTCCACCGCCCGCAGATCCTCCGGCGTGGCGCCGGTCAGCGCGGGCGTGTTCATCGGACGGTCTCGATCACGGTATTGCTCTCACAGATGGCGCAGCGCCACGAGGGTGCTGGTGACGAAATCGCGTTTCGTCAGCTTCACTGGCGCCGCCAGCGGGTCCTGCCTCGCCAGCCGGTTGGCGAGGCGCTTGGCCAGGCCAACGATCACCGCGGTCTCCAGCCGCAGCCGCCGGTCGCGGGTGCGCGGCGGCAGCTCGGAGGCAAACCGGGTCATGCGCTCGACGCGGTGGAGCAGGGAGTCGAAGACCTTGCGCAGGCCGGGCGTCATGGCCCGCTTGCGCAGATCGCCGGTGCCCGAGCCGAACTCGGCCAGCAGATCCTCCGGCAGATAGCAGCGATCGAGGGTTTTCAGGTCAACGGCGCAGTCCTGCAGATGGTTCAGGATCTGCAGCGCAGAACAGAGCGCGTCGGATGGCGCGTGCGTCTTGTGGCTCTCGCGGTGCAGGTCCAGCACATACCGCCCGACCGGGGCGGCGGAATAGCGGCAGTACTCGTACAGCTCGGTCAGGGTGGTGTAACGCTGCTTGGTCGCGTCCAGGCGGAAGGCGATCAGCAATTCGGTGGCGTGGACCGGTGTGACGCGCGTCTTGGCCAGGCTGTCGCGCAGCGCGAGGGCGCTCGGCGAACCGTCATCGCTGCGGCCGAGCAAGACGGCTTCCATCACGTCGAGCCGAGCGAGCTTGTCCTCCGGCGTCAGGGTCGGGGAATCGGCGATGTCGTCGGCGTTGCGGGCGAAGTTGTAGAAGGCGTGTACATGGACGCGCAGCTTGGGCCGGATCAGCCGCGACCCGACCGGGAAGTTCTCGTCCTTGCGGTCCTTGCCCGACCAGGTCTCGACGTTGGCGATGTCGTTCACCCGGCCTCCCCCTGGTCGGCCTCTTGGTAGGCACGCCCCTTCCAGGCAACGCCGCGGCCGCGGTAGTGATTGAGCGCCGAGCCGATTGTCGCTGCCATGTAGAAGGCGGCGACCATGGGCAGCAACGGCGCCCACAGGTAAGCGCGGCGGTAGCGGTGGAGCGTGGGCAGGTAGCTGGCCGAGAGCATCGACCAGGCCGCGAGGCCCAGCCAGCGCGCTGTGCCATGCGCGAACAGCGCGGCGGCGGGCGGCAGCAGCCAGACCAGCGCCATGGCCAGCGTGGTGCCCAGCAACAGCAGGGGGGAAAAGCCGAGCTGCACATAGGCGGTGCGCGCCACCATTCGCCAGATGTCGGCGAAGCCCGGATAGGGCCGGACAGAGCACGCCAGCGCGCTGTGGCCGAGCCAGATGGGGCCGCCCTGTTTCACCGCCGCCGCCAGCGCCACGTCGTCGATCAGCTTGCTTCGCACCGCCTCGATTCCGCCAATCCGCGCCAGGGCGTGAGGGCGCAAGAGGATCGTGCCGCCCGCGGCCGCCGCCGTCCGGCGCCGCGAATCGTTGACCCAGTAAAATGGGTAGAGCAACTGGAAGAAGAACACAAAAGCCGGGACCAGCGCACGTTCCGCCAGGCTTTGGCAGCGCAGCGCCACCATCTCCGAGACCAGGTCGCAGCCCGTTGCCTGTTGCTGCGCGACAAGAGCATCAAGATGGCCCGGCTGATGCTGGATGTCGGCGTCGGTCAGCAGGATGAGGTCGGCACCGCTGGCCTCCGCCACGCCCTGGGCCACCGCCCACAGCTTGCCGCTCCATCCGGGCGGGCGAGGGGCGCCGGTCAGCACGGTCAGACGCGGTCCCGTGGGCTGGGCAGCCAGTGACCGTGCGATCGTGCTGGTGCCATCGGCACTGCCGTCGTCCACCAGGATGATGCGGACCGGCCCGGCGTAGTCCTGTGCCAGCAGGGAGCGGAGCGTGGCCGCGATGACGGGTGCCTCGTCGCGGGCGGGCACCACGACGGCCACGGCGGGGGCTGGCGTGGAGATGGCCCGGGCCGGTGGCAGCTCCGGTCCGGATTGCCAGAACCGCCCGTGGCCCAAGCCGAGGTAGAGCCAGGCGAGGCAGGCGAGGGCGGTCAGGACAAGCATTGTCGCCGTCATTGCGAGGAGCGCAGCGACGCGGCAACCCCCAGCGGGAGAATCCGCGATTCGGCCAGCGGGGGATTGCCGCGTCGCTGTGCTCCTAACAAGAAACCAGCTGCTCCCCCTCCCCTTGTGGGAGGGGGTAGGGGGGAGGGGTCTCGCGCCGCACGGACCCCTCCCCCCAACCCCCTCCCACAAGGGGAGGGGGAGCGTCCTTCGCTCGACAGCCTCACGGTTACATTCAGGGCGGGTCGGCCGCCAGGCCGGTGGTCAACTCGCAAGAAACAGACTCCCCCTCCCCTTGTGGGTGGGGGTTCGGGGGAGGGGTCTCGCGCCGCACGGACCCCTCCCCCGAACCCCCTCCCACAAGGGGAGGGGGAGTGTCCTTCGCTCGACGGCCTCACAGTTACATTCAGGGCGGGTCGGCCGCCAGGCCGGTGGTCAACTCGCAATGACGGCGCCGCGGTTCCCGTAACGCACTCTTCGCGAGGCTCCCTCATCGGACCATCCCGCTGGCGCGAAACCAGGCGACCGCATCCTCGACGGCCTGCCGGGCGGGGCGGGGGGCGTAGCCCAGCTCGGCGATTGCCTTGTCCGAGGAAAAGAACATCTTCCAGCGTGCCATTTTCAGCACGTCACGGGTCATCATCGGGGCGATGCCGGTGAGGCGGGCGAACGCCTCCATGCCGGCCGCCACAGGCCAGAGCCACGCCTCGCGCAGGCGGATGGCGGGCGGGCGGCGGCCGGCGACCTGCGCGACCAGGGTCAGCAGGTCTTTCAGGTCGAGGTTCTCGCCGCCCAGGATGTAGCGCTCGCCAATCCGGCCACGTTCCAGCGCCAGGACGTGGCCCTCCGCCACGTCGTCCACGTGGACCACGTTCAGGCCGGTATCCAGGTAGGCCGGCATGCGGCCGTTCGCCGCGTCCATGATCATCTTTCCGGTCGGGGTCGGCTTGATGTCGCGCGGACCGACCGGCGCGGCGGGGTTCACCACCACCACCGGCAGGCTTTCGGCACGGACCAGCTCCAGCACCGCTTGCTCGGCCTGGTATTTCGAACGCTTGTAGGTGCTGATCAGCCCGGCTTCGTCCACCGGGGTGGCCTCGTCGGCCGGGCTGCCATCGGCGCTGTGGCCGAGCGCGGCGACCGAGCTGCAATGGACGATGCGCTCGGCGCCGGCCCGCTGCGCGGCGCGCATCATCGCGATGCTGCCCTGGACGTTGGCGCGGAGCATGTCCGCCGGGTTCGGCACCCAGAAGCGGTAGTCGGCAGCGACGTGCACAACGTAACGGCAGCCGGCGGCGGCGCGGGCCAGCGAGTCGGGATCGGTCAGGTCGCCGGTCACGACCTCGGCCTCCACCCCCGCCAGGTTGCGGCGGTCGCTGGTGGGGCGGGTCAGCACGCGCAGGCTGTGGCCCCGCGCGGCCAGCACGCGGGCGACCGCGGAGCCGACGAAGCCGGTGGCGCCGGTCAGCAGCGTGGTCATGGTGCTGTCGCGGTTGTCATGTCCGGCAGGGGTATACGGGGCGCGAGCAGGGGGTCAAATTCCGCCATACCGCGGAAAGATGTACTCCGGATTTGTGCTGGTCCCGTGCGACCGCACGGGTTCTGCCGATCGTCCTGCAGGCAGGTCCCTGGGGTCCGGCAGCAGTGCCACGTTCCCCGCTACAACCCTCCCGTCACGTCGATCGTCAGGCCCGTCACAAAATCCGCGTCCGACGAGGCCAGGAAGCAGATGACCTTCGCCTGGTCAGCCGCCTCGGCGACGCGCCGTAGCGGCGTGCGGGCGATCTCGGCCGCCTGTGCGTCAGGCGGGCGTTGGTTCCAATGCGGGCGGATGCGCTCGGTCAGCGTGAGGCTGGGCGCGATCGCGTTGACGTTGATGCCGAACGGCCCAAGCTCGAACGACAGTTTTCGGGTGAACGCGATGATGCCGCCTTTTGCCGCGCTGTAGGCGCTGGACGATGTGACGGACAACCCGCGCCCGGCAATCGAGGCAAGGTTGACGATCTTGCCGGATTTCTGCTGCTTCATCACCGGCACGACGGCATGGCAGAACAGGAATGTGCCCTGCAGGTTGAAGGCGATGATGCGTTGCCAGTCGTCGAGCGAAAGCTCGTCCACGGTGGCTCCCGGCTTGGCAATGATTGTGCTGCCGCCCACCGCGTTGACCAATATATCGATCCCGTAATTCTTTGCCGCATCTTCCACGGCCGCCGTCACCTCCTGCTCTTGCAGCGCATCGATGCAGTGGCCGACAGCGCGGCCGCCGGTCATGTTCAGTTCCTCGACCGTCATGTCGAGCCGGCGCTGATCGTTGTCCACGGCGACGATGAACGCGCCTTCGGCGGCCATGATCCCGGCGGTGGCGCGGCCTATGCCGCTGGCGCAGGCGGTGATCAGCGCAACCTTGTCCTTGAACCGCATGTTGACCTCCCTATCCGCTGTCATTGCGAGGAGCGAACCGACGAAGCAACCTTCCGCCTGACGAACCGCGGGCTGAGTGGGCAGGAGATTGCTTCGTCGCTTCACTCCTCGCAATGACAGGGTGTGGTGCTAGCGATTGAGCCGCGCGGCCTCTGCCATGACGTCGATTGCCGCGGTGTCGCGCGAGCGGACGGTCAGTCCCGTGGCGCCGGATTCCTCCCAGGCGCGGTAGCGTTGCCGGATGCGCGCGGGCGGACCGACCAGGGATTTCAGGTCCACCCAATCGTCCGGCACCGCCGCCGCGGCCTCGTCCTTGCGATGCGCAAGATAGAGTTCCTGCACCCGGTCCGCAGCCTCGCCGAAGCCTCGCCGGGTCATCATGTCCTTATGAAAATTCTTGTCGCGATGGCCCATGCCGCCGACATAGAGCGCTACCTCCGGCTTCAACGCGGCGAGCGCTTCCTTGACGTCGTCGTGTACCCGCACATGCACCGAGGTCTGAATGTCGAAATCGGCAAGGGTCTTGCCGCCGCCGGCACGCCGGAAGCCTTCCTCCAGCCATGGCAGATACTCCGGCAGCGAGCCCGGCACGAACCCGTTCGGCAGCCAGCCATCGGCGATTTCCGCTGTCAGCTTGACGGTGCTTTCGTTGCCGGTCGCCAGGTAGATCGGGATGGACGGATTCATGTGCAGGATCGACTTCAGCGGCTTGCCGACGCCAAGCGCGCCTTCGCCGGTATAGGGCAGGCTGATCTCGCGTCCTTCGTGCGTTACCGGTTCCTCGCGCCGGAAGATCTTGCGCATGATGGTGACGTAGTCGCGCAGCCGGTAATACGGCCGGCCCCACGGCTCGCCATACCATCCCTCGACGATCTGTGGACCGGACACGCCGAGCCCGGCGATGAAGCGCCCGCCGCCGGCGAGCGCGTCCACCGTGCCGGCGCACATCGCCGCGTTGGCAGCCGAGCGCGCGGCGAGTTGCATAATGCCGGTGCCAAGCTTGATGCGTTTGGTGACCGCCGCCAGATAGGCCAGCGGCGTCACCGCGTCCGAGCCGTACGCCTCGGCGGTCCATACCGAATCGTAGCCGAGCTCTTCGGCGCGCTGCACCAACGCAACGGGCACGTTGAGCTGCGCGCCGGAGTAGCCGATCGACAGGCCGAGCTTCATGTCACTTCATCGGCGAGAAAGCGGTGGGGAGCAGTAGCGTGGACTGCATCTCCACGATCGAGCCCGAGCCCTTGGCGACGAAGGCCAGCCAGTCGGGATCCTTGAACACCGCCGCGCGGGTGGTCATGCGGGCGTTCTGATCGGGGTAGTTCCACATATGCACCACCTCGTTCGGCTGCGGCGCCTCGCCGGTCCAGATCCCGACATTGGGAGAGTATTTCTCGCGCACCGGCATGATGTCGCGGAATGACTGTGCCCACGGGCCGGCGGCGCCGGGATGCATGCGATAGATGCGCAGTTCATAGACCCCGCCCGGGGTTTTTGGCGGGTTGATGTCCTTCACCGGGTTGAGGAAGCGGATGTCCTGGCGCATCAGCAGCGGGCGGACGTTCGGCACGTATTCGGTCGTCCAGCGCTTGTTCTGTCCCAGGGCGTCACGCTGCTTCGCACGGTCATCGAGGCTGGCGTAGCTCCACAGGTGCCAGACCTGGTTGAGGGCACCGAATTCGGCGGTCCAGTAGCCGTGGCAGGTGCCATAGTCGTCGCCGCGCACGGGGCGGCCGACCTCTTCCTGCAGCTTCAGGTAGGCGGGCAGCTTGCCGGCGTGGAATGTGTAGGTGCGAAGTTCGTAGATCATCTTGTCCCCCTTGTTATGTTGTGGCTTCGTCACCACTTCTGGCATCCCGGAGCGGGCCGGCATGTACGACCTCCGCCGTGCAAATTGGCGTAGGCGTGGATGGCGGGCCGGAGTCTGCCAACCGGCACTTCCTCCGAGCACCTGTCATGACGTGGAGGGCAGGGCTCATTGCTGCGCTCCTGGAATCGGAATTCCCACTTCTCGCAGCGTACGCCATACCCCACCGTGTGGCGATGGTTGTTGCCATAACGGTCCGGTATTGCCAGCCGGTCGTCAAAGAACCCGACGTGGAATTTACCTTCCTCCAGCACGCGGCCGATGGTCTGGTAGTAGTCGGCCGAGGTGGAACCGCTGCGTTATTCACGATGCCGCCAGGAGCTTACCAGGTTGGTGCAGTTCTGCGCCTGCAAAACGCCCACCATCACCATCTGTCGCATTGCTCGTTTCCCCCGCCGTGTCTTGTGTCATTCACCCGCGGCCATGCGTTCCTTTTCTGCCATGCGCTGCTTCAATTGCTCCGGGGTCAGCCGCACAATGTCCTCATTCTGGTGGGCGTAAAGGTCGTACGGTTCCGTGTCGAGTTCCTCCAGCGCAATGCGGCCGGCGAGCACGTCCTGTTTCCACGCGTCCTGCGCCGGCTGGCGCGCATGAAATTCCGGCATCACCTCGCGGGCGAACAGATCCAGGCTGGCACAGATGTCTTCGTGCGTCGTCTTGCCGGCCTGGTTCAGCAGGATGACCTGATCGACATGCGCGTCCTGGAACAACCGCAACCGCTTGCGGATCGTCTCCGGTGAACCGATGAGGCCGTTGCGCAAGGCCTGCTGCGCCTTTTCCGTCTTCCGCCAGTCCTGGTACTCGCGCCATAGATTGCCGGCGCCCGGTGCATCGACACCCATCCGTCCGTAATACGACAGCGCAAAGATGAAGAAGGTCCAGCCGGACGCTTTCTCCAGCGCCTCCTCATCCGTTTCCGCGCACATGAAGCCGTTGACGATGGCGATGTTGGGATTGATGGCGTAGTCCGCCAAGGGATGCGCGTGGTGCAGCAGCGTATTGTAGTAGCGATGCACCCAGGCGCGCGCCGCGTCCGGGGAAACAAAACTGAAGCCCAGCGCACCCATGCCCCAGCGCCCCGCGTCGCCGATGGTGCGTATGTTGGAGCACGCGACCCAGAGCGGCGGGTGCGGCTTCTGGAACGGCTTGGGGATGACGTTGCGTGCCGGAAAGTCGTAGTACTGGCCGTGGAATTCCCATGAGTCGCGAGTGAACATCGGGGTGATGGCGCGCACCGCTTCCTCCCAGCGTTCGCGCTTGTCGCGCACGCGGATTCCGAACGGATGCAGCTCCGCCGGGCCGGCGCCTTCGCCCATGCCGAAATCCACCCGCCCGCCGGACAGCAGGTCCAGCGTCGCAATGCGTTCCGCCACACGATGTGGCTGGTTGGTGGTGAGCTGCACGATGCCGTGCCCCAGCCGGATCCGCTTCGTGCGTTGCGTCGCGGCGGCGAGGAACACCTCGGGCGCGGAAGAGTGCGAATACTCCTCCAGGAAGTGGTGCTCCACCTCCCAGACATAGTCGTAGCCAAGCTGGTCGGCGAGTTCGAGCTGCGCCAGGGATTGCTGGAACAGGTCGTATTCGCTGGTTGCGGTCCATGGCCGCGGCAACTGGTGTTCGTAGAAGATGCCGAATTTCATGCTGCACCTGTGCTTTGGGCAAAAGCGTCGCAGAGGGGGCAGGGAGGGTCAAGCCGCGCCTGGCTATCTTGCGGCGCGAACATCGCGTCCCTACGCTGTAGCCAACGAACCGGAAAGACTGACGATGGCCCCCAACATCAAGCGCGTGTTCTACGTCAATCATGTTTCCGCGCCGATCTTCCTGGAGATGCTGGCCCAGCGTCCCGATATCCAGGTGGACAAGCTGGTGAATGACAGCCCGGCGGACGAGGTCGAGCCAGTGCTGGCGCGGGCTCATGCCTACCAGATCAGCTCGGCGCGGCAGGAACTGGCGCGCAAGTTTCACGGCACGACGGCGTTGCTGGAACGCATGCCCAACATCGTGGTGCTGTCCACCACGGGTGCCGGTTACGACACGGTCAATCTCGAGGACTGCACCAGGGCCGGCGTGGCCGCGGTGAACCAGGCCGGTGGCAA
Organism: Acetobacteraceae bacterium; assembly: GCA_035486135.1. Taxonomy (GTDB): domain Bacteria; phylum Pseudomonadota; class Alphaproteobacteria; order Acetobacterales; family Acetobacteraceae; genus JASHVB01. The sequence goes on along the minus strand of DATHNI010000160.1, from coordinate 1,344 downwards.
CAAGGAGGGCGTGGCAGAGCACGTGATGGCAATGATGCTGTCGCTGTCGAAGCGCCTGATGCTGGCCGATCATTCGATGCGCAGCGGCGAGCAATTGCCGCGGCGGGAGTTCATGGGCGACGACGTGGTTGGACGGACGATCGGCATTATCGGCCTGGGCAATGTCGGCTCCCGCGTGGCGGAGCTATGCCGCGGGCTGTTCCGGATGCGTGTGCTGGCCTACGACCCCTATTTGACCGCAGAGATGGTGGCGGCGCGTGGGGCGGAGAAGATGGAGGTGCTGGACGATCTGCTGCGCCAGGCGGATTACGTGTCGATCAACTGCCCGCACACCTCGGAGACGCGCGGCATGATCGGTGCGCGGCAGTATGCGCTGATGCAGCCGCACGCCTATTTCATCACCACCGCGCGCGGCGGGATCCATGACGAGGCGGCGTTGGCAGACGCGCTGCGCGCCGGGCAGATCGCCGGCGCGGGCCTGGATGTCTGGGAGGACGAGCCACCGCCGACAGACCATCCGCTGCTGAAATTCGATAACGTGCTGGTCAGCCCGCACATCGCCGGGATCACCCGGCAATCGCGGCACAACATTGCGAAGATCGCGGCGGAGCAATTGATGGGGGTGTTGGATGGAAAGCGGCCGCCGCGGCTGTTGAACCCCGAGGTGTGGCCAGCCTATTGCGATCGTTTCGAGCGCATCATGGGATTCCGGCCGGAGCAATAGTATAACCTCTCCCGCGAGGCGGGAGAGGTTTTCTTACTGAACTACGCCTTCGCGTATTTCCCCGCCGAACCGCCCGCCAGCTTTCCGAACACCGAGCCGGATGCGAGGCCCGCGCCGCCCAGGTAGTTCTGGTAGAAGATTCCACCCACCAGTTCGCCTGCTGCGAACAGGCCGGGGATCACGCGGCCCGTCGTGTCCTCAACCTCGCCGCTGGTGGTGATCTTCAGCCCGCCAAAGCTGAACGTGATGCCGCAGGTCACGGCGTAGCCGTGGAATGGCGGTTCATCGATCGGGATCGCCCAGTTCGACTTCGGCGGCGTGATGCCCTTGGTGCACTTGCCGTCCAGAATTGCCGGATTGAACTCGCCAGGTTGGCACGCGGCATTGAATTCTTGCACAGTCCGCACCAGGCCCGCCGGGCTGATCTCGAGCTGCGCCGCCAACTCTTCCAGCGTATTGGCCTGTCCCTTGGTCACCTGGCGAATGCGGTACTCATCGCGCGTCAGGTGGTTCGTCTTGTTGTCAAATATCTGCACAGCCATACGCTGCGGCTGCTTCATCACCTCGCGTCCGTATTTGGCATAGGTGTAATTGCGATAGCTCTCGCCTTCATCGACGAA
>DATHNI010000159.1:0-6715 GCA_035486135.1 Acetobacteraceae bacterium | reverse complement strand
CAGCGCCCAGTCCACCGCGGAATCGCCACCGCCGGCGATCACCACGCGCTTGCCGCGGAAATCCTCGCGCCGGCGGACGTAGTATTGCACGGCGCCGGTTGCCTCGTAGGCGGCCAACCCGTCGATCGGCGGCCGGTTCGGCCCGAATGCGCCGGCGCCGGCCGCGACGATCACCGCCTTGGCGCGGACCATGTCGCCGCGGTCGGTGGTCAGCGTGAACGCGCCCGCGCTGCCGGCCAGGCCCGACACACGGCGTCCGAGCAACCGTGGCGCGTGGAATGGCGCGATCTGGCGCTCGAGTTGGGCCACGAGTTCGCCCGCCTCGATCGCGGGATGCGCCGGGATGTCGTAAATCGGCTTTTCCGGATACAGCGCGGCGCATTGCCCGCCGGCCTCGCCGAGCGCGTCGATCAGCACACTCGACAACTTCAGCATGCCGAGTTCGAAGACGGCGAACAGGCCGACCGGCCCGGCGCCAATAATTGCCACGTCTGTGACGATATCGTCTGCCATACGTGCCCGTACCCTGCGGCGCGGGCCGGATCAAGCGAAGCAAGGCCAGGGCTCTGCCCTGGACCCGCCAAGGGGCTTTGCCCCCTGAACCCCCAGCTAAGGCGTAGCCTTAGCAATCCATTCGTTGGAGAGGTTGGACGGGAGGGGGGAACTGGCCCCGGTAGGGTTGCGGCACGACCCACGGTCGTCGGTCGTGCCGCAACCCTACCGGGGCCAGTTCCCCCCTCCCGTCCAACCTCTCCAGTAAAGGGTTCCAAGGGCCCCGCCCTTGGCGGGTCCAGGGCAGAGCCCTGGCCTTTCCTCTTGCCGCCGGCGCCCGGCCCGTGGACCTTGGTGCACTTGCTCCCCGGAGGACCCCTGATGCCCGCCACGCCCACCGACACCGATGTCCTGGTGATTGGCGCCGGCTGCGCCGGCCTGGGCGCCGCAACGGCACTACGCGACCACGGCCTCTCCGCCATTGTGCTGGAAGCCGCCGGCCACATCGGCGGCCGCGCCTGGACCACGTATCCCGAAGCACTCGGTGGCGTATGGTTCGACATGGGCGCGGTCTGGCTCCATTGGGCCGAGCGCAACCCCCTGGTCCCCATCGCCCAGGCCGCCGGCGACGTCCTGCTCCGTTCCGACGAACTCCGCCGCAAGCGCACGTTCGTCGGCACGCGCGAGGCAACGCCCGCCGAATACACCGACTACGACGAATCCTGGGCGCGCTACGAAGCCACCGCCGACGACCTGCTGCGCGTGCTGCCCGACGCTCCACTGGCCGCGGTAGCGGATCACCGTCCCGGCGACGCCTGGGCACTGACCGTGGAAGCGTTCGAAGGCCCGGTGATCTGCGTCGCGGAAGCCGAAGAATTCAGCCTGCGCGACTGGCGAAGCAACGTGCTGGACGGCAGCAACCTGGTGCCCCAAGGCGGCATCGGCGCGTTCGTTGCCCGCCGGCTGGGTGCCGGCCTGGACATCCGCCTGAACACGCCGGCCACACGCCTGCGGTGGAACGGCCCAGGCGGCAGCGTGACCGTGGAAACCCCCCGAGGCTCCCTGTCGGCGCGCGCCGCCATCGTCACGGTGTCCACTGGGGTGCTGGCGGCCGGCGCGCTCGTGTTCGATCCCGCCTTGCCCGCCGAGACGCAGGACTGCCTGGAGAAACTCCCGATGGGCCTGGCAATGAAGGTGGCGTTGCGCGCCACCGGCCCAGACCGGCTGGACCTGCCGCTGCATTGCTCCGTCGATCGCCAGGTGGCCCGGCGCGGCGACCGGCTGGTGCCATTCCAGTGCTGGCCCTACGGCCGCGACTACGTGCAAGGCTGGATCGGCGGCGCTGTCGCCTGGGACCTGGCGCGCGCCGGAGACGCCGCCGCGGTGGATTTCGCCCTGGCGCAACTGCGGGCGGTCTTCGGCGGGCGGGTCGACGCGTTGTTCTCCGGCGGCGCGCATTTCGTGACGCATTGGGAGGCCGATCCGTTCGTCCGCGGCGCCTACTCCTATGTCACCGTCGGCAACGCCGAGGCGAGGGTGCGGCTGGGTCAGCCGCTCAGTGACGGACATCTGCTGTTCGCCGGCGAGGCCTGCCATGACGGCTTCGCCGGCACCGTCGCCGGGGCGTGGCTCAGCGGGCAGCAGGCGGCGGACACGGTGACACGTGCCGTGCGCGGCAAGTAGTTCACGGTGACACGTGCCATGCGCGGCAAGTAGTTGGCGTCGTTCGTGGCGTCACCGGGGAGACCCGTCAGCCGCTGCGTCGGACGGGGCACGCGGCGGTAGCGCCCCTTGCCCGGTCGCGAGAGGTCCAGCCTATGGCGATCGTCGGTTCGCCGATCTGCCCCAAGCCTTACCGATGCGCCGACAACGAGCTCGGCTCACGCAGTCCATCGAGGATCGCATCCGCCAAGGCGCTCGCCACGCAGGCATAGCCGCGGTCGTTGTGGTGCAGCCCGTCAGTGGCGATGAACGTTGCGCTTGGCGCGCCCTCCTGGGCCCAGGTGGCCATCAGGCCGGCACGGGAAAACAGACCACTCCCGGTCTCCTTGGCAACCTCGGCCAGTACGGCGTTCAGCACACCATGCTCAGGCGCAGCGTCGATCCGAGGGGAGTGTTGGTTATCCATCAGGATCACGTCGATCCCGGCCTCCTGCAGCCGGGTCACGCCGTCGGTGACCATTCGGTGGAACACCTCCGGATTGGCGCTGCGCAGAGCGCCGTTGGCGCCGACCTGCCAGATCACCAACTGCGGGTGCGCGGCGATCGCGTCGGCCCTCATCCGGGCCAGTTCCTCCGGCGCGTCCTGGCCGCCGATGCCACGGTTCAGCACCACGATGTGCATGCTCGGCAGGGCTCGTTCCAGGTCCGCCTGCAACGTCGCCGGGTAGGAATGCGCCCGGTCGGACGCCATGACGCCCTCGGTCGAGGAAGACCCGATCGCCACCACGACGGCTTCCGTCCCATGCCGCAACGCGTCCCGCAGATGCCGCAGATGCAACAGCGGGGCAGGTGGTTCCGGCGGACAGGGTGCGTCGGCAAGAGCAGTGGCCGGGGCACCCAGTATTACCGCACTGCCTAGCAGCACTCCGAATAGAAGCCGCGAAAGCCTGGTGGGTAAAGATGCCGTGAAGCACATGGTGGCGATATCACCGCACCGCCGCCCGCCTGTCCAGGAAAATTAACGCGGAATAGACATGCTGCTCACGATGCCCGCCCGTTAGGATTCGATTAACCAACCTGGGACTACCATGGCGGTGGCCCCTTCGAACCCCACAGCCGAGATCATTACGGCAGTCACCGCGACGGAGGCCGCGCCGTCATGCCCCACGCCGTCATGCCTCGCGCCAACGACTGCCGCCGTCACCGCCGCGAGCTTTAGCCGGCCCGCTACGCCGCGGTACCGCCCACCGTCAGGCCCGCCAGCTTCAGCGTGGGCTGCCCCACCCCGACCGGCACCCCCTGCCCGTTCTTCCCGCAGGTCCCGACGCCGGGATCCAGCGCCATGTCGTTGCCGACCATGGTCACCTTGGTCAGCGAGTCAGGCCCGTTGCCGATCAGCGTCGCACCCTTCACCGGGGCGGTCACCTTGCCGTCCTCGATCAGGTAGGCCTCGGACGCCGAGAACACGAACTTCCCGGACGTGATGTCCACCTGGCCGCCGCCGAAATTCACCGCGTACAGCCCGCGCTTCACCGAGCGGATCATCTCGTCGGGCGACGAGGTGCCGCCCAGCATCACCGTGTTGGTCATGCGCGGCATCGGCGAGTGGGCGTAGGACTGCCGCCGCCCGTTGCCCGTCGCCGCCATCCCCATCAGCCGCGCGTTGAGCCGGTCCTGCATGAAGCCGACCAGGATACCGTCCTCGATCAGCACGGTGCGGTTGGTCGGCGTGCCCTCGTCATCCACCGTCAGGCTGCCGCGGCGGTCCGGCAGCGTGCCGTCGTCCACCACCGTGACGCCGGGGACCGCGATGCGCTGCCCCAGCAGCCCGGAAAACGCCGAGGTCTTCTTGCGGTTGAAGTCGCCCTCCAGCCCGTGGCCGATCGCCTCGTGCAGCAGGATGCCGGGCCAGCCCGCGCCCAGCACGACCTCCATCTCGCCCGCCGGCGCCGGCACGCTGTCGAGGTTCACCAACGCCTGGCGCAACGCCTCATCCACCGCGGCGCGCCACACCGAGGCGTCGGTCACCTTGTCGTAGGAGAACCGTCCGCCGGTGCCGTAGCTGCCGGTCTCCCGGCGCCCGTCCTTCTCCACCACCACCGCGACGTTCAGCCGCACCAGGGGGCGCAGGTCGGCCACCCGCGTGCCGTCGGCGCGCATGATCTGCACCGCCTGCCATTCGCCGGAGATCGAGGCCATCACCTGCCGGACGCGCGGGTCCTTGCCGCGGGCATAGACGTCGATCTCCGACAGCAGCGCCGTGCGGGCGGGAAATTCCGCGGCGCCCAGCGGGTTGGCCTCGGAATACAGCCGGGCATTGGTGGCGCGCGGCGGCTCGGCCGCGGTGCCGGAGTGGCCGGATGCCACCGCCGCCACGCTGGCTGCTGCCCGGCGCAAGGCAGGCTCGGACAGTTCGCCGGCATGGGCGTAGCCGGTCGCATCGCCTGCCACCGCGCGCAGGCCGAAGCCCAGCGAGGTGTCGAAGCCGGCGCTGCGGATGCGCCCATCGTCCAGGCTGATGCTCTCGCTCTCCCGGTATTCCAGGTAGAGCTCGCCATCGTCGCTGGCGGCGAGCGCCTCGCCCAGCACATGTTCCGCGGCGGCGCGGTCCAGCGTGGCGTCGGCGCGTTCAAAGAACAGCTTGTCGGTCTCGGCGAGCGGCGTCATGGCCCCTCCTGGTCAGCGGTCAGCCGGTGATGGTTGGTGTAAGTATGGGGTGGCGCGGTGGGTTTGGCCATCACTCCATGGCATCTTCCGTTCTGGCGACGCCCGGGGGGCCGGTTTTCCATGTCGCCCGGCAGTCGTCCGGGCAGCACCCATCGCGGCGACCGTCCCCCCCTCCCGTCCAGCCTCTCCAGCGAATGGGTCCCAAGGGCTCCGCCCTTGGTGGGGTCCAGGGGCAAAGCCCCTGGCCTTGCTTCTTTCACCGGATGGCGCGGCGCGTGCGCAGCACGATATGCTGCGGCCGCATGCTCAGCGACGCACAACGTCACTTCCTCGACGCCGGACGCGTGGCCCACCTGGCGACGGCGGATGCGCGCGGCACGCCGCATGTCGTGCCGGTGTGTTACGCGGTCGCCGGCGCTTCACTGTACATCACGATCGACGAGAAGCCGAAGCGGCAGGACGTGCCGCTGAAGCGGCTGCGCAACATACTGGCCAATCCGACCGTTGCGGTGACGGTTGACCGGTGGGACGAGGACTGGACCCGGCTCGCCTGGGTGATGCTGCGCGGGCGCGCCGAGATCCTGCATGACGGCGTGGAACATGACCGTGCCCAGGCGCTGCTGCGCGAGCGATATCCGCAATATCGCACGATGGACCTGGCGCCGCTGCCGGTGATCGCGCTGCGTATCGAACGCGCCACGGGCTGGGGCCGGATTTAATGGATGAAATCCGGCACTTGGTACCGGCCGAGGTATAGCACTCTCGACCCCAAGCGGGCTTTCGCGACCGGTGTCCCGACAGCCGCGACCTATTGATAACATTGGTTCCGGCTCAGCTTGTAGAAGTCTTGAATTTCACACCGCCGGACGCATGCATCATGAAACAGAAACTACTAAATCCTCCCGGAGATTCAGAAAGGTCAGGCAAGAGCGGAGGCGCTCCGCGTTGCTTTGAACTGTTGAGCGCTTCCTGCGACGCGTCCGACGCAGAAGCGGGCAGTCTCCATCTCATGCCTGATCCGTCCCGGACTTACGCCTTGGCGGCGTTCTGTGCAGCCTCGAATACATCGCGTGCGGACGTCGTACCCGCCACGTGCTCCGTATCCTCGGCTCCGAGGTCCATCCATCCCGCGTTCACGGCCTCAAACATTTCTTCGGCAGGTCCGGTGTGGCCCTTCGGGATGCCGAATTGTTCGAACGCTTCCGCCCACCCTGCACGCGGGACCGCAAAGGCTTTCACGTCGAGATTCAGGACGTCACCCAATTGCTCCGCGACTTCATCCGCGCTGACCATCGAACCAAGCTCGACGACGCGCTGTCCTGACCAGGCTGGCCCGGCCAAAAGGGTTGCGACTTCCGCGCCGATGTCGTTCGTCGCGACCATGGTCGATTTCCGGTTTGTCGGATTGTAGTAGACCGGTAGCGTTCCGCCCTGGGCGACCTGCAAGCCGTAAAGGAAGTTTTCGAAGAAACCGCCTGCGCGCACAAATGCGATTGGGGATGTCAGGTTGCGAAAACCTTGCTCCAGAAGCGACAAGGCCGTGATCATCCCGACCCCGCTGGTTCTGTTCGCACCCATCGACGAAAGTGCGACCACTCGCAGTGGCGCTGCCTTGGTGAGCGCCTCGACATAGTTTGCAATCACGCCCTTTGCTTCTTTGTAATCGGGCGAGGGCGCCCAGACAGCCGGCAACATGACGAACGCGCCTTCGACGCCCTTGAGCGCTTGCTCGATGGCTGCCGAATCATTCCAGTCGCCGTCTACCAGTTCCACGCCCTGGTTCGCCCAGTTAGCCGCCTTCTCGCGATTGCGGACGAGCGCGCGTACCTCCTTGCCGTGCGCCAACAGATGTTTTGCCGTTGCGCCGCCAACTTTTCCCGTGATTCCCAACACT
>DATHNI010000158.1:0-15129 GCA_035486135.1 Acetobacteraceae bacterium | reverse complement strand
CGAGCTGGACGAGTTCTCGCAAAACCTGGCCAGCCGTTTTTCGACGCAGGGCCTGACGCTGTTTTCCGATCCGCAGGGCAATGTGCCGGCCGGTGGCGGCGTGCCGGTGCAGAGCGGTTATGTCGGCTTCGCCGGCATCATCCAGGTCAACCCGGCGGTGCAGGCCGATCCCTCGCTGGTGCGCGACGGCACCAATGCCAGCACGCCGCCGGCCGCGCCGTTCACTCCCAATCCGCCCGGCGGGCCGGCCGGCTTCAGCGCGCTGATCGACAACGTGCTCACCTACGCGCTTGGGCCCGACGCGCAGGACGGGGTGCCGCAATCGGCGTCCAACACCACCGGCCTCGGCGCTTCCGGCACACTTGATGCGCCCTATGCCACCCCCGCCACCCTGGGCAACGAGGCGACGGATCTGGTCGCGGCGCAGGCGCAGGACAGTGCCAACACGACGAGCCAGCTCACCACCGAGCAGGCGGTGCAGACGACGCTGAACAACACGCTCTCCAGCAGTAGCGGCGTCGATATGGATACGGAGATGTCGCTGATGATCCAATTGCAGAACGACTACGGCGTGAACGCCAAGATCATCGCCGCGGTCCAGTCGATGTTTACCCAACTGATCGGTGCGGTGCAGTGAAGGACTTCCGACGATTCCTCTCCCGCGAAGCGGGAGAGGGAGTGCTCAAGATGAGCATCGCCGCGGCTGGACCCGCCGATTACGGGCAAATGGCCAGCCTGATCAGCGACAGCGCAACGGTGAAGCAGAACCTCGACTTGCTCACCACCCAGATCAGCACCGGCCTGGTGTCCAACACCTATGCCGGGCTCGGTTCCGGCACCGCCGTGTCGCTCAACCTCAATCCGCAGATCGCCGCGTTGCAGACGTGGCAGAACAACATCAACCAAGCCGCCAGCTCCATGCAGGTGACGCAGACCGCGATGACGCAGATCCAGCAGATCGCGTCCAACTTCCTGGCCGAGACCGGCAACCTGGAGGGCGCCGATGCCTCGGAAGTGGACAGCGTCGCCGCTGCGGCACAACAGGCGTTGGTGCAGGTCGCCGGTTTGCTCGACACGCAGGACGGCAATACGTACGTATTCGCAGGCCAGGACACGACAAATCCGCCGGTGCCCGATCCCGACTCTATATTGAGCAGCCAGTTCTATACGCAGATCGCGGCGCAGGTTGGGCAGCTCGGCACCCAGGGTGCCACGGCGACCACCACCAACACGCTGGCGATCGCCGGTTCCAACGCGCCGGGCCTGACGCCCTTCTCGGCCTATCTGTCGCAGCCGGCGGGGGTTGCGCAGGCCCCAGCGATCGAGATCGGCCAGGGTCAGACCGCCTCGGTCGGATTGCTCGCGAGCGCCAATTCCGCGGTCACCTCGACCGGCGTTCCGGCCACCAGCACCGGTTCCTACATGCGCGACCTGATGCTGTCGCTGGCGACCATCGGCTCGCTGAGCAGCAGCCAGGTCAGCGACAGCGGGTATACGACGCTGGTGCAGAGCACAAATACCACGCTGACCGGCGCGATCAGCGCCATGGCGGAAGACGTTGGCGTGCTGGGCAACACGCAAACCAACCTCACCACCGACCAGACGACGATGGCCGACACCGCGACCGCGCTGACCACCCAGGTCGGCGACGTGCAGGACGTGGACGTCGCGCAGGCGATGTCGAACCTGTCGCTGGTGCAGACCCAGCTTCAGGGTTCCTACCAGGTGATTGCCGCGATGAGCGGGCTGTCCCTGGCGAAATATTTGCCGGTGAGCTGAGGCAAACCGCATGCGGCTTCACGGACTGTTAACCCGATCGCCCCAGGATGGGGCATGCCCGCAAAAAGCGGGGCTCTCCGTAACACTGTGGGCAAAGGCAAGATACCATGTCCGGCTCTCTTAACTCCGTCGTCACCAACACGGGCGCGATGATCGCGCTCGAGTCCCTCGACAAGACCAATTCCGCACTCAGCGGTGTGCAGAAGCAGGTCTCCACCGGCTACCGCGTGGCCGACGCCACCGATGACGGTGCGGCCTACGCGGTGGCGCAGTCCGTCCGATCGACCGTCGGCGCACTGACCACCGCCAACCAGCAGCTTGGCAGCGTTCAGGGGCTGCTCTCGACCACTGAATCCGGCCTGAACGACATCTCGAATACCATGGCGAGCATGCGCGACGTGCTGGTCAATTTGTCCAGCAGCAGCGTGCAGGGCAACGAGCGGACGCAGTACGAGACCCAGTACAAATCGCTGCTGAATAACGTGCAGGCCTTCGTCGAGGATGCCAACTACAACGGCAAAACCCTAATCGGCAACATCACCGGCAGCGCGGGCAGCTTCGGCGAGGTTTCCGTGGTTCGCAACGAGAATGCCGCCACCTACGGCATTGCCACGTTCGGCGGTTCCGAGTTGTTCGGCTCGATCGCTTTCACCAGCACGCAGATGAACGGTGCGACCACGGTTGCGGCGTTGATCAGTGCGACCGGCACCTTCATCAACCAGATGAATGCCGTCGGTAGCGCGTTGAACGCAATCGGCTCCTCGACCAACTACGTGAACAACCAGATCAGCTACAACAGCGACAAGATCGACTCGTTGAACACCGGCCTTGGCTCGATGGTGGATGCCGATCTGGCGAAGGAGTCAGCGCTGTTGCAATCGCTGCAGATTCAGCAACAGCTCGGCACCCAGGCGCTGACCCTGGCCAACCAGGCACCGCAGACGCTGCTGAGCCTGTTCAAGTAACCCGCGCGGGACGGGCGCCGCGCCTGTCCCGTCATCGGGCGACCCAAAGGCAAGGTTCCCGCGAAGCACGCGCATGGTGTGGGGCGCGGGGACGGCGCTGACCAAGCCATTGGCGGCACGCCCCAGCGAAGGCTGGGGCGGCGATGCACCGTGGCGCTTCACGATCCGAACGCGAACCAGGAAGGGGCGCATGTCGAATCTTGTGTTGGAGCTGCGCCAGGGCGAAGTCATGATCGTCAATGGGGCGCCGATCCGCTTCCGCACCAAATCGCGGATCGAGCTCACCGCCAAGGCGCGCTTCCTGTTCGGCAAGCAGATCATGCCGCCGGACCAGGTCGACAGCCCGGCGCGGCGCATCTATTTCGCCTTGCAATCGGCCTATATCGGCGACGACGACGAACGTCCGCGCGGCCTTGTCGCCGCGCGGGAGTTGATCGCGGAGTTCAAGGGCGCGACCACCTCGGCGCTGGCACGCGAAATCCTCGATCGTGCCCTGGCCGCGGCCGAGGCAGACGATTGCTACCAGGCACTCAAGCTCACACGGCGGATCATCCGTCATGAGGACGCGGTGCTGGGACGCGCGCCCCCCTACGGGACGGGGCATGACGCTCACTCACCGCCAATGCTGCAAACGGAGCCACGCTCATGATGATGCACCAGGCCACGCGCGCCTATGAGGCCGCCGCCACCCACCGTAGCCAGCGAGAGCAGGAGGCGGATGTTTTCCGGCGTGCGATTGGCGCACTGAAGGCGGCACGCAACGGCAACGCGTTGCAGCGCGTTCGCGCCCTGGCGGACAATCGCCGGCTGTGGATGACGGTGCACGACCTGATGCGCGATCCCGACAACAACCTGCCGTCCGAGTTGCGTGCCGCCATCGTTTCCGTCGGCATCACGGTGCAGCGGGAGATGGATCTCGATACGCCCAATTTCGACTTCCTCATCGCCATCAACGAGAACTTCGCCGCCGGCCTGTCCGGCGCGGTTTGAATCCGCTGCATCAGGCCCGCTGTGTTCGGGGCGGTCATCGTGCGCAGCACGGCCGGCATCGGCGGTGCACCGGGCGGCGCCCGGCGCGCGGTTTCGTTGGGCGTGGCTGCGCGCGGGCCTTCGCCGTGACGCGGGACATCGGACCCAGGAGGGGCTCGTCATGCAAAAACTGCACGCCGCCGCCGACGCTGAAGCACTGACCGACCGGGCTGCGCAATTGGTGGCCGCCGGCCGGATCGGCGCGGCGCGTCCTTTGCTCGCCGCGGCGAAACGCCTGGCGCCCGGATCGATCCGCCTGGCCGATATCAGCGCGCGCCTTGCGCTGCGCTCGAATATGACCGATGCGGCGGCCGCCGAGATCGACGAAGCCGTGGAAGCCGCGCCAGAGCACGCCGGCCTGCGCAAGCGGCGTGCGGAGCTGCGCCGGCAGGCCGGTGATATCGAAGGGGCCGCGCACGATGCCGCCGAAGCGGTCGTGCTCGACCGCAAGGATGCCGGCGCGAAGGCATTGCTCGGCGTCCTGATGCTGGAGCTCGGACGCACGACGGACGCCCTTGCCTGTCTGGCCGAAGCGTTCGGCACCAACCCGGGAAATCCGGGATTCGCGGCCGCGCTCGCCACCGCGCAGGAAACGGCCGGCGACCCCGACGGGGCCCTCGCCACGCTGCTGCGCTGCGTCGAGGCAGCGCCGGGCCGGATCGATCCTCGCAACGCCGCCATTCTGCTGTGCGTGCGCCGGCGTGACTATCGCCAGGCCGCCCGCCTGGCGGAGGACACCCGTCGCGCCGGCATCGCCGACGCTTGCTCGTTCGGCTTGCTTGGTCATGCGCTGTCCAGCCTGGGCCAGCACGCGGAAGCGGTGGATGCCTATGCCGAAGCGCTGAAGCTCGGCCCGCAGGACCCCTATGTGCGTCACCTCGTCGCCGCGGCGGGCATCATGCCTGGCGCGCCGCGCGCTCCCGCCGAGTATCTGCGCGCGGTCTTCGACGGCTATGCCAAGCGTTTCGAGCAGCATCTCGTTTCGCTCGGCTACCGCATGCCCGGCCTGTTCCGCGCCGTGCTGCGGCAGCATCCGCTGATCGAAGCGGGCGAACTTGTGGGGCCCGTTCTTGACCTGGGCTGCGGCACAGGCCTGGTGGGTTTGGCGATCGCCGATCTGCCGGTGGGGCCGCTGATCGGCGTTGACGTCGCCCCGCGCATGCTGGCGGAAGCCGCCGCGAAGGGGCTGTACGCAGAACTGCGCGAAGCCGACGTGATGGACGTGCTTGCCGGGAAGGAACCTCTCCCGCCTGCGGGAGAGGTCGAGACGCGAAGCGGCGAGGGTGCGGGTGATCGGGTCGCCCCGAAGTGCGTGCAGCGTGCCGACCCGATCACCCTCACCCGGCGCTCTGCGCCGACCCCTCCCGCCGAAGGCGCGGGAGAGGTTTCCCTTGCCTCCTACCCCCTCATCCTCGCTGCCGACGTGTTCTGCTACTTCGGTGCCCTGGCGGACGTGTTCGCCGCTGCCCATGCAAACCTCGCACCGGGCGGCTGGCTGGTTTGCTCCGTCGAGGAACTGCTGCCGGACCGTGACGGCGTCATACCCGGCGACAACGATGGCCAGTGGGCGCTGCAGCGGCAAGGCCGCTACGCCCATAGCCTGGCGTATGTCCGCGACACCGCGACCGCGGCTGCCTTCGAGGTGCTGCGGCTTGATCGGGAGACCGTGCGCTACGAGGCCGACTCCCCAGTCGCCGGCCTGCTGGCCGTCCTGCAGCGGGTGCCGCATGTCGGCTGAGGCGGCGCTCGTGCGGTTGCGCGCGGGCGACGCCCCGGGCGCACTCAGTTTGCTCGACGCGTCCCCGTGTGAGGACGCCGACCCGGCGCGGCACGCGGCGCGCGGCATGACGCTGCTGGAGATGAACCAGCCGGAAGCGGCCCGCACGGCGTTGCGCGCCGCCGTGTCGCTCGGCGACACCTCGCCGCCGACCTTGCTCAATCTCGCCATCGCCGAGGGTCGTGCCGGCGACCTTCCACGCGCCCACGGATTGATGGAGACCGTGGCCGGGATCATGCCCGACTGGGATGAGCCACTGCTGCGCCTGGCGGAAAGCCACCGCGCCGCCGGGGACTCCGTCGCCGCAGAACGCGCGTATCGCCGCGTGCTGGAAGTCAATGCCCGGCGGGAAGAGGCGCTGATCGCCCTCGCCGGGTTGCTGATCGCGCGGGCCGAGGGCTCGGAAGCTCGCCTGCTGCTGCTGCGGTGCATCGGGCTCGCGCCGGGACGCGCCGAAGCGTGGGCGGCGCTTGGCCTCGCTTTGCTGCTGACCGCGGAACCGGCGTTGGCCCACGCCGCACTGACCGAGGCGCGACGCCTGGAGCCTGACGTCGCGGCATACGCCCTGCATGGCATCGAGGCGGCGCGCGTGGCGGGCGTGGCCGACGCCGAGCTGGCCCGGCTGGCGCTGGCCAGCGATGCGGCACCGCTGAACCCGGTGCCGTTGCTTGCGCGCGGCGTATTGCTCGAACGGCTTGGCCGGCGGGATGAGGCGATCGACGCGCTTGAGGCTGCCGCTATTCTGGCGCCCGACGAAATGCTGCCGGCGAAGCTGCTAGCCAGTGTGCTGGCGCGCTCGCATCGGCTGCGCGACGCCGAGGCGGCGTTGCGCCGCGCCAGCGAGCTCGATCCCGACGATCCGTGGCTGCGCAACAACCGCGCCACCGTGCTGATGCGCATGCACCACCACGCAACGGCGCGCGGCTTGCTGCTCGAGGTGATCGAGACGCACGGCGAGGATCCGCTGGTGCTATGCAACCTGGCGAATGCGACCGCTTGTCTCGGGCTGCAGGAGGAGGCGGTCGGTGTCGCCCGCCGCGCGATCGAACTGGCGCCGGATGCCGGGCTGCCGCGCCGCGCGCTGTGCAACACGCTGCCGTATCAGGACGGCATCACCGGCGCCACGATGCTGGCTGCGCTGCGCGACTGTGCCGCGCGCCTGCCGCGCACCGGGCTGGGACGCTTCGACAACGCAGGCGATCCGGAGCGGCAACTGACCATCGGCCTGCTGTCCGGCACGCTGAAGACCCATCCGGTCGGGTGGCTGACGGTCGCCGGGATCGAGACGCTCGATCCGGGGCGGTTCGCCGTCATCTGCCTGGCGCAGAATGCCGCGCCGACCGACCCGATCGCCCAGCGTTTCCGAACCGCGGCGCGAGAGTGGATCGACGTGGACGCGATGGACGACGTGGCCCTGGCGACGCGGGCGCGCGAGCTTGGCATCGACGTGCTGATCGATCTTGGCGGCTACGGCGACGCGGCGCGCATGGCGGCCTGCGCGCATCGGCTGGCGCCAGTGCAGGTAAAGTGGGTCGGCATGCAGAACCACAGCAGCGGCCTGCCGGAGATCGACTGGTTCATCACCGACCGCTGGGAGACACCGCCGGAGCTGGAACATGTGTATTCCGAGCGATTGCTGCGCCTGCCGGATGGCTACGTGTGCTACAGCCCGCCCGGCTACGCGCCGGATGTCGGTCCGTTGCCGGCGCTGGCGAACGGCCACGTCACGTTCGGCTGCTTCAACAACCTGGCGAAAGTCACCCCGCGAGTCATCGCCACCTGGGCCGAGGTGCTGCGCCGGGTGCCCGGGTCGAAGCTGGTGCTGAAGACCCATCAGTTCCACGACCGCCCGACCGCCGATCGCGTGCGCGCCGCGTTCGCTGACGCGGGGATCATTGCCGGCCGCGTGGAGTTGCGTGGATCGTCGCCGCATCGCGCGTTCATGGGAGAATACGGGCAGATCGATATCGTGCTTGACCCGTTTCCCTATTCGGGGGGCCTGACGACCTGCGAAGCGCTGTGGATGGGCGTGCCGACGGTCACCCTGCCGGGTGAGACCTTCGCGTCGCGGCACTCGATGAGCCACCTGAGCAATGTCGGCCTGGATGACTGGGTGGCACGCGATGCGGCGGACTATGTTGCGCTTGCGGTGGCGAAGGCGGCGGATCTTTGTCGGTTGGCGGCTTTGCGGGCCGGAGTGCGGCCGAGGGTGAAGGCCAGTCCGCTGTGCAATGCGCCGCGCTTCGGCCGCAACCTCGGCGCGGCGTTGAGGCATGCCTGGCGCGACTGGTGCTTGGCATGACGCGTGCTGTGCGTGTCTCCGCCGCGGATCCTGGCGCGTGGATCGTGTCGGCCGCCGGAAACTGCCGGTACCCAGCGCGTGCGGAGTGGGCAGGATGAATGCGTTTGCCTCGGGCGAATACTGGGAGAGGCGCTATCGCGCCGGCGGCCATTCCGGTACCGGATCATGCGGTCACCTGGCCGCGTTCAAGGCCGGGGTCATCAACGGCTTCGTCGCGGACAACGCGATTGCCGATGTGCTGGACCTGGGCTGCGGCGACGGTCATTTGCTGTCGCTGTTGCAGGTGCCCGGCTATGTGGGTGTGGATGTGTCGAGCGCCGCGCTGGCATCCTGCGTTGCGCGGTTTCCGCAGCACCGGTTCCTGCCGTTCGCCGCACTGAACGCGGCGACCCGCGCCGATCTCGCGATGTCGATCGATGTGGTCTTCCACCTGGTGGAGGACGCGGTATTCGTTTCCTACATGCACGCGTTGTTCGGGCACGCGAAGCGGTACGTGCTGGTGTATTCGAGCAATACGGACCGCACCTGGTCATCGCCGCACGTGCTGCACCGCCGGTTCACCGATTTCGTCGCGGATTGCCGGCCGGAATGGCGGCTGCTGGCGCACGTGCCGAACCATTACCCGTTCGATCCGCAGCGTCCGGACGAGACGTCGTTTTCCGATTTCTTTGTGTATGGACACCATGATTCGGGGTGCAGCGTAAGAATACCCTCTCCCGCTTCGCGGGAGAGGGCGATGGTGCGAAGCACCGAGGGTGAGGGTGATCGGGCCGGCAGGTAGCAGGTAGAGCGTGCCGACCCGATCACCCTCACCCGTGTCGCTTCGCTCCACGACCTCTCCCGCTACGCGGGAGAGGTTTTGTACCAGCTTGGCTTGCGCTTCTCTCGGAACGCAGTCGTGCCTTCATGGCCTTCGGACGAGTACCGCTGGGTCCAGCTCTCGTGCGCCAGCATCGCCATCTGCCGCTCGTCCAGCAGCAACCCGTTGGCGCCAAGAAATGACCGCTTCGTCATGGCGATGGCGCTCGGGCCGCTGAGGAATATCGCGTCCAGCACCTCGGCCAGTTTCGCTTCCATCTGGTCCGCCGGCACCACCTCGTGCACCAGCCCGATGCGCAGCGCTTCCTTCGCGTCGAACCGCTCGCCGGTCAGGGCGTAGCGACGCGTGTGCCGCAGTCCCATCGCATGCACCATGTGGGTCGAGATCGGCGTTGGCGCGACACCCACCCGCACCTCGGTCAGTCCGAACAGCGCGTCCGGCGTGGCGAACGCCACATCGGCGCAGCATACGATGCCGATGCCACCGCCGAAGCACGCGCCGTGCACCAGCGCGATGGTCGGCTTGGGGAACTCGTTCAGCAACTGCATCGCCCGGGTGGTCGCCATCGACGCGGCGTAGTTCTCGTCCGGACCGTACTTTGCCGCGCGTCCCAGCCAGTTGATGTCGGCGCCGGCCTGGAAATGCCGCCCGGCCCCGCGTAGCACCAGGCAGCGCACCGAGGGGTCGGGCGCCAGTTGCTGCAACCCGGCGATCAACTCGGCCAGCAGGTCCTCGTTGTAGGCATTGCCCAATTCGGGGCGATTCAGCGTCGCGGTCGCCACGCCGCGCCCGTCCACGGCCAGCAGGACGAGGTCTTTCGCCGGTTCCTTGCTCATGATGCCACCTTCGCTGGATCGGTATTGCCGCCGCACACCAGCACGCCGACGCGCGCCCCGTCGGGCGGCACGAAAGCGCCGGACAACAGCGCAGCCAGGGCGGTCGCCCCGCCCGGTTCGGCGATCAGGCGGAATTGCTCCCACAGCCGGTGCTGCGCCGCGGTGATGGCGGTGTCGGCCACCAGCACCGCCTCGGCGACAAATCGCTGTGCCAGAGGGAACATCAGCCCGCCGACCTGACGCGCGCCGAGGCTGTCGGCGGCCACGCCTCCGACCGGTGCATCCAGCGGCCGCCCGGCCCGCAGCGCGTCATGCAGCCCGGGACAGCCTTCCGGCTCGACGCTGATGATCCGCGCGCTGCCGGCATACCAAGCGGCCATGCCGCCGATCAGCCCGCCGCCGCCGGTCGCCACCAGCACATGCGTCACCTCCGGCGCATCCTGTTCGAACTCGCGGGCCACGGTGCCCTGGCCGGCCAGCACGTCCGCATGGTCGTAGGCGTGCACTTCCAGAGCTCCGGTCTCCAACTGGCGGGCGCGACAGGCGGTCAGCGCCTCGGCATAGGTCTCGCCGGTCTGCACCACGCGCGCGCCATAGCTGGCGATGCGGGAGACTTTTGCTTGTGGGGTGAGAACGGGCACGAAGATCTCGGCGGGCACGGCCAGGGCGCGGGCTGCGTAGGCGACCGCCGCGCCGTGATTGCCGCCTGACGCGGCGATGACCCCGGCGGCGGGCGGCGGGTGCGACAGCAGCCGGTTGAACGCGCCGCGCGGCTTGAAGCTGCCGCTGTGCTGCAGCAGTTCGAGTTTCAGCGTGACCGGACAGGACACGCCCAGATCCGTGCCGGCAACGTGCAGGACGGGCGTGTGGCGGACGTGGCTGGCGATCCGGCTGGCGGCGGTAGCGATCTCGGCGCGGCTGACCATGGCGGCGACGCTGGCACGACGGGAGGGAACGGGCAAGGTTTGCAGAAATCCTCGCGCGCGCTAGGCGCGGGCGAGGTTGATGAACTGGCGGATCAGCGCTGGGTCCTTGACGCCCCGTGCGCTCTCGACGCCCGACGACACGTCGACCGTCGTCGCGCCGGTGGTGCGGATCGCTTCGGCGACGTTGTCCGGGGTCAGTCCACCCGCCAGCGCCCATGGCGCGGGCGCGGTCCAGTTGCGCAGCAGTGACCAGTCGAACCGCGCGGCATTGCCGCCGGGCCGCGTGGCTGCGGGCGGCGGCTTTGCCTCCAATACCAGGGCGTCGGCGCCGCCGGCCTCGCGGGGCAGGTCCGCCGCCGAGTCCACACCGACCCCGCGCCATACCGGCAGGCCGAAGCGTACGCGCAGGGCCGGAACATCCACCGTGCCGTACACTTGCAGCACATCCAGCGCCACCGTACCCAGGACCGCCTCGATCGCCTCGGCGGCTGGGTCGACGAACAGGCCGACGCGCAGCGGACCGCCGGAATGCCGCGCCGACAGAGTCGCGGCCTGTGCCGGGGTCACGTAGCGTGGCGAGGGCGGGAAGAACACCAACCCCACGTAATCGGCGCCGGCCGACACTGCGGTGTCGAACGCCTCCGGATCGTTGATGCCGCAGATCTTGACCCGGACCGTGCTCATCGGATCGCGGCGGCGATCGCGGCGGCGGCCTGGCCCGCGTCGGGCGCGGCGGTGATCGGGCGGCCGACCACGATCCAGTCGGCCCCGGCCGCCACGGCTTCGCGTGGGGTCATGGTGCGCGCCTGGTCGCCGGCCGCGCTGCCGGCCGGGCGGATGCCAGGCACCACGAGAGCAGGTCCGGGACCCAACGCCTCGCGGAGCATCGCCACCTCCAGCGGACTGCACACCAGCCCGTCCGCCCCGGCCGCCACGGCCAGCCGAGCCAGCCGCAACGCCTGCGCTGCCGGCGGATCGGTGATGCCGGCTGCTGTCAGGTCCTGGGCGGCGAGGCTGGTGAGCACCGTCACCGCCAGGATCATCGGCCGGGCAGCACCAGCGGCCTCGGCGGCCTGGCAGGCGGCGGCGACCATGGTGGTTCCGCCGGCGGCGTGCACCGTCAGCATGCGTGGGGCGAGCGGCAGCACCGCCCGCACCGCCCCGGCCACGGTGTTGGGAATGTCGTGCAGCTTCAGGTCCAGGAAGATCGGCCGCCCGCCGATCGCCCGCATCCCGGCGACACCGTTGGCGAGGAAGAACTCCAGCCCCAGCTTAAACAGGCCGCAATGCGGCGCGACCGCTGTCGCCCAACCGGCCGCGCGGGCTGCATCCCGGGTGTCCAGTGCGACGATCAGGCGGGAGTCGGTCATGCGGCCGGTGGCCCGAGCGCGGTCTGCGGCAGCCGGGCCTTCAGCGCCTGCACCTGTGCTTCCAAGAGCAGTACCGATTGCTCCGCGCGGCGGGCGCGCCGGCGCTGACCGAGCTCGGTGATCCAGACCAGCACCCCGCCGACCAGGAACGCAACCGCCATGGCGCCAAGGATCGCGAGCGATAGTGGCGCCTCCAGCGACCAACCGGTCGGCCATAGGGCAATCCGCACCGGCGCGGTGTTCGACAGGGCGAACAACACCAGGAACAGGAGGATCGGAGCGAGAACTAGCAGGCGCATGGGACGGCAGGATACCTCTCCTGCTTCGCGGGAGAGGTCAAGGCGCGAAGCGCCGAGGGTGAGCCTAATCGGGTGGCATGGTGCGGCTTGGGGCCAGAAACCTGCGTGCCGATCCGATCACCCTCATCCTCGGCGCTGCGCGCCATCGACCCCCCGGTCGAGCGCCGGCCGAGCGCCCCGGGGGGCATGCCTCTCGCGAAGCGGGAGACGTTATCTGGGGCGCTTGCCGTGGTTGACGCGCTCGCGCAGTTCCTTGCCGGCTTTGAAGAACGGCACCGCCTTCTCGTCGACCGGTACCGCCTCGCCGGTGCGGGGGTTGCGGCCGGTGCGGGCGTCGCGACGCTTGACTGTGAACGCGCCGAAGCCGCGCAGCTCCACGCGCTCCCCGCGCGACAGGGCGGCGGAAATCTCCTCGAAAATCGTGCCGACGATGGTCTCGACGTCCGCCGCGCGTAGGTGCGGGTTGGCATTGGCGAGTTCGGCAATCAGTTCCGACCTGGTCACGCCGGTTTCCCCGTCATTGCGGCTGATAAGTCAACCGCCGGGACGATGCCAGACGGCCCACGCGCCGTCAAGCATAACGCCTTGGGAAATCACGCTTTTCCACAAACCCACGAAGATCGGCCCCAGCGTCCCCGACAGCGTCCGCTCGGCGAAGCTGCGGGTCGAGACGTCCTCCACCGGCAAATCGGCAGGCACGCCCTTGGCGGAAGCCAGCCACTTGCGCGCGTCTTGCTCACCGCCGATCGCATCGATCAGGCCGAGTTGCAGGGCCTGGCGGCCGGTATAGGCCCGCCCGTCGCCGAGTTGCCGGACCTTGTCCGGGTCCATGTGGCGGCCCGCTGCGACCATGCCGACGAACTGGTCGTACATGTCCATCACCAGCGCCTGCAGCACCTCGTGCCCCTGCGGTGAGGTCGGGTGGGTGAGACTGGGCTGGTCCTTCAGCGGTCCGGACACGATGGTCTGGGCGTCCACGCCGATCTTGGCCAGCAGCCCGGAGAACTCCGGCGATTCGAGCAACACGCCGATCGAACCGGTCAGGGTCGCCTCGTGGGCGAATATGCGGGCGGCCGGCACGGCGATCATGTAGCCGGCGGAGGCGGCGAGCCCGCCCATCACCGTGACCACCGGCTTCTTCGCGGCGACATCGGCGATTGCGTCATGCAGGCTCTCGCCGCCGGCGACGCTGCCGCCGGGGCTATCGATGCTGACGATCAGCGCCTTCACGTTGTCGTCGTCGGCCAGCTTTTCCACCGTCCGGGTGAGCTTCTGGTCCTCGGTGATCAGGCCGTTGACCTGGAGACGCGCGACATGGGCGCGATCGTAGCCGACACCGCCCCGATGCAGTGCTATCAGCACCGCGGCGACCACGGCGATGACGGCGAAGGTCCGCCAGAAGAACAGGTGGCGCTTCAGGCGCTGCCGGTCGAGGATCAGGTCGGTTTCCAGGGACATCGGCGATTCGAGGGGAAACCTCTCCCGCTACGCGGGAGAGGCGGGCGCACGGCGCCCGGTAAGCGTGATCGGGCCGGCACGCAACAGAGGCGGCCGGCACTTGGAAGGGCGCAGACCGGCACGCAGATTAAAAGGGCAAAGTGCCGACCCGATCACCCTCACCCTCGCCGCTCCGCGTCTCGACCCCCGGGTCAAGCGCCCGGGGCCGTGCCTCTCCCGCTCTCGCGGGAGAGGTTTAATCAGCTCTCGGTCTGGGCTTGCTGGTTGCGGCGACGGATTGCGGCACCCAGGATGTCGCCCAGCGACGCGCCGGAATCCGACGAACCGAACTCCGCCATCGCCTGCTTCTCCTCCTCCATCTCCTTGCCCTTGATGGTAAGGGTCAGCTTGCGCGCGGCACGGTCGACCGCGGTGATCTTGGCGTCCACCTTCTCGCCGACGGCGAAGCGGTCCGGGCGCTGGTCGCCCTTGTCGCGTGCCAACTCGGCCCGGCGAATGAAGCCGGTCAGCACCTCGCCGACCTTCACCTCGATGCCGTTCGACTGGATGGCGGTGACCACGCAGGTCACCACGTCGCCCTTGTGCACGCCCTCGAGCACCGACGCCGCCGGATCGTCCTTGAGCTGCTTGATGCCCAGGCTGATCCGCTCCTTCTCCACGTCAACATCGAGCACCTTGGCCTGCACCACGTCGCCCTTGTTGAACTTGGTGATGGCAAGCTCGCCCGCTTCGTCCCAGGACAGGTCGGACATGTGCACCATGCCGTCGATATCCGCCGACAGGCCGATGAACAGGCCGAACTCGGTGATGTTGCGGATCTCTCCTTCCACCACAGACCCGATCGGGTGCTCGTCCACGAACTGCTCCCACGGGTTGCGCTGCACCTGCTTCAGGCCGAGCGAAATCCGCCGCTTGGAGCTGTCCACGTCCAGGATCATCACGTCTACCTCCTGGCTGGTGGCGACGATCTTGCCCGGATGGACGTTCTTCTTGGTCCAGGACATCTCGGAAACGTGAACCAGGCCCTCGACCCCCGGCTCCAGCTCCACGAAGGCGCCGTAGTCGGTGATGTTGGTGACGCGGCCTGTATACTTGGCGCCCGGCGGATACTTTGCTGCCACACCCTCCCACGGATCGGCCTCGAGCTGCTTCATGCCGAGGCTGATGCGCTGGGTCTCCGGGTTGAACCGGATCACCTGCACCTTGACCTGCTGGCCGATCTGCAATGCCTCGGACGGGTGATTGATCCGGCGCCAGGCGATGTCGGTGACGTGTAGCAGTCCGTCCACACCGCCCAGGTCCACGAAGGCGCCGTAATCGGTGATGTTCTTCACCACGCCATCGAGGATCTGGCCTTCCTTCAGGCCCTGGATCAACTCGGTGCGTTGCTCGGCGCGGGTCTCCTCCAGCACGGCGCGGCGTGACACGACGATGTTGCCGCGGGCCCGGTCCATCTTGAGGATCTGGAACGGCTGCGGGCTGCCCATCAGCGGGCCGACGTCGCGCACGGGGCGGATGTCCACCTGGCTGCCGGGCAGGAAGGCCACGGCGCCGCCGAGATCGACGGT
>DATHNI010000157.1:0-5029 GCA_035486135.1 Acetobacteraceae bacterium | reverse complement strand
TGCAGATGTTTGCCGAGTCTGTCATGCCCTCGCTGGTCGCCTGATGCCGCCGGATGTCAGCGTGGCGTTCGATGGCCTGGAACCGCCCGACGTCGTGCGCGCGACGGCACGGGACGCCGAGGCAGCCGGGGCGCGCTCGCTGTGGTTCGCCGCGCACCTGTTCAACCGCGAACCGATCGCCACCGCCGCCTGCGCGCTGGCGGCCACGTCGCGCATCAAGGTCGCACTGATGGCGTTGAGCCCCTACACCGTGCACCCGGTGTATGCGGCAATGGCAGCGGCAACGCTCGATGAGTGGTTCCCGGGGCGTGTCGAGCTATGCCTCGGCGTCGGTGCGCCGCGCGACCTGGAAGCGGCCGGCGTGGCGACACCGCATCCGGAGCGCACGCTGCGAGAGAGCCTGGCGATCGTCCGCGCATTGCTGGCGGGTGAGACGGTCACGCATGAGGGCACGCAGTTCCACGTGCAGGGGCGACGGCTGGCGACGGGGGCACGGACGGTGCCGCTGATCCTGGCGGCGTCCGGTCCGCGCATGCTGGCGCTCGCCGGCCGTGCCGCCGACGGGGTGCTGATCAGCGCGGCGACGTCGCCCGAGTTCATCGGATGGACGCTGGAGCAGGTTAGCGCGGGAGAGCAATCGGGTGCGCGGCGGGTGCGCCGGATTGCGCTGGTGCTGGTTGCGATGGATGTCCTGCCGGACCGCGCCCACGCACGGCTGCGCCGGCGGCTCGGTTTCATTCTGCGCGGGGGGCATCATGCACCGAACCTGCGGCTCGCCGGCACGACGTTGGACCAGGCGGCGGTGTCCGACGCTTATGCGCAGGAGGACTGGGCGCGGGTCGATGCGCTCGTGACAGATGATGTCGTGCGGCGGCACGCGGCGAGCGGCACGCCGGTGGACGTGCGAGAGGCGCTGAGGAAGTATCGCGCGATCGGGCTGGACGAGATCGTGTTCTCCGGGGTGGCGGGCAGAACCGATCTGGCGGCGATCCTGGATGTGGCACAGGGGGTGTGAGACCCGCATCGATAACGCGGCGATAGCCGCCTTGCCGTCCCAGGCTGCCTCGGAATCTGTTGCGAGGCGCGGCAAGCAATCAAGTTTTCAACACGGAGTCCACCGAGTGCTCACGGAGTTCCACGGAGAAGAATAATTCTGGCTTCCGTGCTGGGCGCGTCTGCGCGATATCGACCGCATTATTGCGGGATACCAATAGAATCTTCTCTGTGAAACACCGTGGGAACTCGGTGGTCTCCGTGTCGAAATTGGTTGCTTTCGCGGCCACATTGGCCCGGCAGCAACGGGACGCACAGCCCGTCCCGACCATCGGACCGCCCCCCTGCTCACTCTCCCAGATGGCAAGCGACGCGGCGGCCCGGACCAACCTCCCGCAGCGCCGGAGCTTCAACCGCACAGCGGGCAACAGCGCAGGGGCAGCGGGCACGAAACGCGCAGCCGGCATCGTTCCCCGGCGGTTCGCTGAGGCTGCCGAGGATCGGCAGCGGCGCGCGATCCTGATCAACCCGCGGCACCGGCACGGCGGCCAGCAGAGCGCGTGTGTAAGGATGCCGCGGCGCGGCGATCAGCACCGCGGTCGGGCCTTCCTCGACGATCCGGCCGAGATACATCACCGCGGTGCGCTCGCACACGTAACGGATCAGCGCCAGGTCGTGGCTGATATAAATCGCCGCGAGCCCCAACTCGTCGCGTGCCGCACGCAGCAGGTTCAGGATGCCGGCGCGCACCGAGACGTCCAGCATCGACACCGGCTCGTCCGCCACGATCAGCCGCGGCCC
This sequence comes from Acetobacteraceae bacterium, assembly GCA_035486135.1. Lineage (GTDB taxonomy): Bacteria > Pseudomonadota > Alphaproteobacteria > Acetobacterales > Acetobacteraceae > JASHVB01. The sequence continues at coordinate 3,235 of DATHNI010000157.1, read as the reverse complement.
GGGCAGCAGCGCGCGAGCAAGCACCACGCGCTGCAATTGCCCGCCGGACAGCTCGTGCGGCCGCCGATCGAGCCAGGCAGCGGCCGGCAGCAGGCGCACGCGCCGCATCACCGCCTCGATCCGCGCCGCATGTTCCTCGCGCGGAATGCCGAAATTGCGCAGCGGCTCGGCCAGCGAGCGGCGGATGGTGAAGCGCGGGTTCAGCGCATCGAACGGGTTCTGGAACACCAGTTGGGCACGAGAGCGATAGTGCAGCAACGCCGCACCGTGGCGGTCGGTGATGTCCTCGCCGAGAAAGCGGATGCGCCCGGCGCTCGGCTCTTCAAGCCGCAGCAGCAGGCGCGCTGTGGTGGTCTTGCCACACCCGGATTCACCAACGATGCCCAGCGCCTCACCCGCGTGCACCGCCAGGCTGACGTTCTGCACGGCATGCACCGTCCGGCCGCGCAGGCGGAATGTCTTGGCGAGCGCCTGGCCCTCGATCACCGGGACTGGGGTCATGCGAACTCACGGGGGTCGGTCAGCCTGCGCTCGCCCGCCCCGCGGTCAGCGACCTTCGCAAACGCCGTCACGGCGCACCAGTTGTCGGTGCGGAGAGGTCTGGCGCCACCTTTTCCAGCGCCCCCAATTCCAGCGCACCCATTTCCGGCGCCCCGGTTTCCTGCGCCAGGTTTTCTGGCGCCCAGGTCTCCGGCCGCGCGGCGCTGACACGCAGATCGGCGGCGTCGGCACTGCGCCAGCACGCCGCCAGATGATCGGGCGCAACCTCGGCCAGCGGTGGCGCGGCGGCGCGGCAGGATGGCTCGGCGAACGGGCAGCGGTCGGCGAAGCGGCAGCCGGGTGGCGGGAACAGCAGCGAAGGCGGCGCACCCTCGATCGGCACCAGCGCCACGGCGTCGTCGCGGATGTCGGGAAAGGCGTGCATCAGCCCCATCGTGTAGGGGTGGAACGGCGCCTCCAGCACCGCCGCGACGGGGCCGGATTCCACCACCTGGCCGCCATACATCACCGCCACACGGTCGCATGCATAGGCGACCACGGCCATGTCGTGAGTCACCAGGATCATCGCCAGGTTCAGGCGGTGTTGCAGCTCGCGCAGCACGTCGAGCACCTGGCGCTGCACGATCACGTCGAGCGCGGTCACCGGCTCGTCGGCGATCACCAGCGCCGGCTCCAACGCCAGCGCCAACGCGATCGACGCACGCTGCCGCATGCCGCCGCTGAACTGGTGCGGAAAGTCGGACAGGCAGCGGGGATCGAGCCCGACCAGGTGCATCAGCACCTCGGCGCGGGTCAAGGCGGCGGCGCGGGGTAGGCCGCCCCGGTCGCACAGCACCTCCAGCATTTGGACGCGCAGCCGCTGCACGGGGTCGAGCGCGTTCATGGCGGTCTGCGGCACGAAGGACATACGGCGCCAGCGCAGCGAGCGGCGTTCGCGTTCGGACAGCGTGCCGAGGTCGCGCCCCTCGAAGACGATGCTGCCGCCGGCAATACGGCCGGTGCCGGGAAGGACGCCCATCAGCGCGCGGCCGAGGGTGGACTTGCCACAGCCGCTTTCCCCCACCAGGCCGACGATGCTGCCGGCGGGAACATCCAGGTCCGCGCCGTCAACTGCTCGTACGGTTCCTGCGCTCGTCGTGTAGTGGACCTGCAGGTTGCGCACGGATAGCAGCGTCATGCGGAGGGGCCGTCTAATGAACCGAAGCAAGGCCAGGGCTCTGCCCCCGGATCAAGTCCGGGGCAGGCTCTGGACCCGTCAGGGGGCTTTGCCCTCTGAACCCCCAGCCCCCGGGTCAAGCGCCCGGGGGCAGGCGCCGGCAGCGCCTTTGCAATCCATTCGTTGGAGAGGTTGGACGGAAGGGGGGACGTGGACCGAGAGGATCGCTGCCCGACCGACGATCGTCGGTCGAGCCGCAATCCTGCCGATCCCGGTCCCCCCTCCCGTCCAGCCTCCCCAGTGAAGGGTTCCAAGGGCTCCGCCCTTGGCGTGGGCTTGGGCCGCGAAGCGGACCAAGGGGGCAGAGCCCCTTGGCGGGGTCCAGGGGCAAAGCCCCTCGCCTTCCTTCGGTTCATCAGGCGGACCCGCCTCATGGCTCTGCCAGCCGCGGGAACAGCAGCTTCTCCGACCCGCGGGAGATCAGGAACCCGGCCAGCACCATCAGCACGATGGCGAGGCCGGGCGGCGTGAACCAGTTCCACGCCCCTCGCCCCAGCGCCTGGTTGGCATAAGCGTCCTGCAGCATCACGCCCCAACTGACACTGTCCGGATCGCCAAACCCGAGAAAGCTCGCCGCCGCCTCCGCCAGGATTGCCCAGCCGATCGCCACCGACCCGTACAGTGCCGCCAGCGGCAGCACCTGAGGCAGCACGTGCACGAACATGATCCGCCCGGTGGAGCACCCGGTGACGCGCGCCGCCTCCACCCAGGCACGCTCCCGCAGCGACAGCACCTGGGCGCGGATCACCCGCGCCGTGTTCGGCCACAGCAGCAGCGCGACAGTCACCACCACCACCCGCACCCCGGGGGCGGTCAGCGCCGCCAGTACCAGCATGAACGGCAGGAACGGCAGCCCCAGCGCGATGTCGGCAACCCGGGTGACCAGCTTGTCCACCCAACCTCCCAGGTATCCGGCCAGCAGCCCAAGCAGCGTGCCGATCGCCACCACCGCGACCGCGGCGGTCAGGCCCACTTCCAGCGCCGCGCGGGCGCCGTAGATGAGTTGGCTCAATACATCCTGCCCGCCGGCGGTCGTGCCGAGCCAATGCGCGCTGGAGATCGGCAGATAGCGGGCGATGCGATGGCCGTCGCGCAGCATGGCGCGCGGGTCATACGGGGCAAGCTCCGGCGCGAACACCGCCATCGCCACGATCGCGGCGTAGATTGCCGCGCCGACAGCCGCGAACGGCTCGTGGCGCAGGAAGCCGATCGCGGCGTTAGCGGCGCGCACCGACGGACACCCTGGGATCGAGCAACGCGTAGGCCAGGTCGGCGACCGTGTTCATCACCACCAGAACGAAAGCAATCACGATGAAGGCTCCCTGCGCCAACGGATAATCCGCCCCTTGCACGGCCTGTACCAGCACGCGTCCGATGCCGGGCCAGGCGAACACCGTCTCGATCACCACGTTGCCGCCGATGCTGGCGCCGAGGCCCAGTGCGAAGGCGGTGACCACCGGCAGCAGCGCGTTGCGTGCGGCGTGGCGCATCACGATCGACCAGCGCGACAGCCCCTTC
>DATHNI010000156.1:0-19350 GCA_035486135.1 Acetobacteraceae bacterium | reverse complement strand
GCTTCCTCCATGCGTCCCTGGTTCTTCAAATTCCACGCCAGGTTGGCGAGCAATATCGGATCGCGCTGGCCGCTGAGGTCCAGCACGCGGCGATAGTGGTATTCGCCGATCTGTGGCCGGTTCGCCTCCGTCATGATCATGCCCAGCAGGTTGTGTGCCTGGGGGTTTTCCGGAGCGATGCGGACGGCGTTGCGGGCATGCACCTCGGCCTCGGCCAGGCTGCCCTTGCCGAGCAATATAAGCGCGAGTTCGTTGGTGGCGACGAGGTTGTTGGGGTCGAGCGCGACAATGCGGCGGATCAGTGCCTCGGCGGCACGCGGCTTGTTCTGCGCTTTGCGGATTTCGTAAAGCACCGACAGCGCGCCGGGCCGGTCCGGCGCCAGTTCCAGCACGTCGAGGCAGAGCCGTTCGGCGGTTTCGATGGCGCCCTGGCGATGCGCCTGGAGCGCGCGCTCCACCAGCGGCACGAGGTGGCGGGTGGCGCCGGCCGGCGGGAGTGCGCCAAGTTGCAGCGCGCAGCAGCGCACGGCCCGCAGGCCGCTGCCGCATTCGCACAGAGAGGACACGGGGGCGTTCATCGGCGGCGCACTCGGATCACCAAGTCGGGAGTTGCGGGAAACTGGCATGGCGGGGGGGCCTGGGACAAGGAGCCGATGGGAGGGCGACGATGGGGGCGGCGAGGGGGACTTCCCCTCCCACAAGGGGAGGGGGAGTTTGATGCATGCGTTGGCCGCCGCCAGGCGGCTTTGAAACGGTGCACGACAACTGTCATCTTAAATGCGACAACTGGCAGAAATCATGGCACGCGCAGAACCCACGATCGAAGACGTTGCGATCAACCGGACTGTGGAATTACTCGGTGGGCGGCGCACCCTGCACCGCCCGGTCCGTAATCGGCCGGAGGCGCACGACCTGCTGCAGAAGGGCCTGCCGGGCCACGCGCTGAGGCATTTGGTGAACGACGTCGCCATGCTCCGCGCGCCACATCATGGCAGCCTGGAAAAGGCGGTCGGTATCAGCCTGCGGACCTATCAGCGCCGCAAAGGTGCGCCCGACAAGAAGCTGAGCCCGGTACAAAGTGGCCGAGCATGGAAATTTGCCGAGATCCTCGGTCGCGCCATCGAATTATTTGACGGACAGAATGAGCCGGCACGAACGATCGCAGACAGCCAGGCCGAAGCTCCCGCCCGGCGTCGATCCGCGCCTGCTGTCGTTCGATGTTTATGGCACCCTGATCAACACGCCACCCTCGAATCTCGAGGTGTTCCGGAGCATTTTAGTTGAAGCTTCGGCCACCAATCTGGACCCGGAGACCTTTGGCGCGTTCTGGGAACAGCGCAACATCTTCCATTATTCGGAGGAGTACCGCTCTTATAAGGAGATCTGCCGCCTCTCGCTTGCCGACGCCTTTCGTCACTTCGGCCTCTCAGCGGGCCGCGAAGACTCGATAAACCGCTACTTCGAATGCTTCCCGTCCATGCGGCTCTATCCCGACGTGGTCCCCACTCTGGACGCGCTGGCTCGGGCATATCGGCTGGCCGTCGTGTCGAACATCGACGACGATCTTCTGGACGCAACGACACTGGGCCGCGACTTCGACCTCGTCTGCACCGCGGAGCGAGCCCGCGGCTACAAACCGGACGGCACGCTCTTCCGTTACCTTATCCGGGAATCGGGGCTCTCCGTTTCCCAAATCCTGCATTCGGGGCAGTCACAGTTCACCGACATGGTCGGTGGGAAACCCCTGGGCCTCACCATCGCCTGGATCAATCGCCGAGGTCTGGTGTTGAGCCCAAAGGTTCCGCCGCCCGATTTCATCTTCCAGGGGCTTGAGCCCCTGCGCGCACTGCTGAGGTAGCGCCGATCACGGTTATGCCGCTGCGTCTCTCACTCCTCCGCCGGCCGCGCCTTCGCTGACCCGCGGCCCCGCCGGCGGACCAGGATACCCCCAGCCAGCCCACTCAGCAGCAGTGCCAGCGAGGTCGGCTCCGGCACGTCGGCGACGAGTTCGCCGCCGTCGGTAAGCTGGTAGGTCAGGCCATCAAGGTAAGCATTCGCGGAGTCATACGGGTCGTAATAGATGTTGGACCCGTCGCCGACGATGTTGGTAACCGTGCCGTCTGTGATGTTCGCCCCGCTGACGATATAGGCATACAGTGCGTTGGCGCCACCACCGCCCTGTCCCTGCAGCGTCACCGAGTTCCCCGCGTCGATCGACAGAGTCCCCCAGGCGAACGTGCTCCACTGGATCGGCAATTTCGCACCGCCGTCCGCACCGGCCAGTTGCAACGCATGGTTCGTCGTGCTGCCGCTGATGAATTCCAGGGTCGCGCCCCAGGTGTTCCAGCTTGCGCTCTGCGTGCTGGTATTCAGGAAGTTGCCGCCAACCTTGTAGACATCGCCCGCCGACGCCTGGATCGTGCCGTTCGCCGAGATGGTCAGGTTGTTGAACGTCTGCGTGGACGGATCGCTGGTGTACACCCCGTTATTGGTGAACGTGCCGCCATAACTGACCGTCGTGTGGTTGATCGCGACCGTGCCGTTGTTGGTGACGCTGCCGCCAACGGACAGGCTGCCTCCGGTCTGGCTCAGCGCTGTGCCGGTACCCACCGCCATGGTGCCGCCGACGCTGTTGGTCCCGCTCAGTGCCAGCGTGCCGCCGCCGGTCGTGTTCACGCTGCCGGCGCCGGTATCTGTGATGTTGCCGCCGAAGCTGGAGACCGCGCCCGCGGTCTGCTGCACCGTCAGCGCATTGCCATTGAGCTGCACCCCGGTCGTGTTGCCCGCCACGCTGTTCAGCGCCTTCACCTGGTTGGCGGCCTCCAGCGCCAGGTTCGCGGTCGCGCCGCCGCCCACGGTGCCCAGGGTGACGCCGCTGCTGCTGGCTACGGTATTGGTGGCGCCCAAGGTCAGCGTGCCGGCTTCAACGGTCGTCGCACCGGTATAAGCCTGCGCCTGCGTCATCGTGACATTACCGGAATTGCCACCCGTGCTGTCCGCTTTCACGAACGAGCCGGAGATCGCCGAGCCCTGGCCCTGCGGCGCGCCGTCGCTCATCACGCCGGTGTAGTTGCCGTTGGTGGTCTGATCCAGCACGAAGGTGCCGCCGGCGTTGGTGATGTTCTGGTTCGCGCTCGAAAGGTTCGCCGTCGTCGCGACCAGTGTGGTGCCGATCTCCAGCGTTGTGCCACCGCTGTAGGTGTTGCCGGTGCCGGTGAGCTGCAGGTTGCCTTGCTCGACGTGAACCATGCCGCCGCCGGTGACGTCGCTGGCGAACGCGTTGGACGCGCCTTCGACAAACTGCACCTGGGTGCCGCCGGCAGTCGAGATCGTGTTGGCGTTGGTCAGCGTGTCGGTGGCGAGGCGAAGCTGGCCGCCATTCACCACGATCGAGCTGCCCGCGTTCAGCGTCACGCTGCCGGTGCCGCCGCCGGAGAAATCCAGCAGGCCGGAGCCGTTCTTGGTAATGGCGCCGGCGGTACCGGTCGTCGCGCCGCTGTCGGTGAGGATGCTGGAGACGCTGGAGGACTGATTGGCGTTCTGTCCGGTCGTCTGGCCGATCGTCAGCACGATGCCGGCGCCGGTCTGGGTCGCCGTGCCTGCCGCGCCGGCGTCGCCGAGGAAGATCTGGCTGTTGTTGCCGTTGTCGTTGATCGCCGCGATCGTGTTGCTGGCGCCGAGCGACAGGATGGCGTTGCCGGGCTCGGCGCTGGCGTTGGTGTTCATCAACGTCAGGCCGCTGGAGGCCGCGATCGCGTTGGTGGCGTTCAGCACGAGCTGCCCTGAATTGATCACGAACGCGCCGGTGTTCTGCGATGCGGTGTTCAGGTTCAACTGGCCGGAACCCGACAGGGTGATGCCGCCGGTACCGGTGATCGCCGAGCTGATCGTGTTGGCGTTGGTGGTGCTGCCCTTGGCGTATATCACCGCTTCGCTACCGCCGAACGCCAGGGTGCCCCCGCCGATGCTCGCCTTGCTGTCCAGGATGAGGCCGGCCGGGTCGATGCCGTCACCGATGGTGAGCGTCTTGGTGCTACCCACCGTGACCGCGCCGCTGGCCTGCAATTGCAGCGCATAGGCCTGGCTGCCGGAACTCAACGACACGCTGCCGCTCTGGATGACCAGTTGCGACGCCGTCGATGAGGTGAGGCTGGTGCTGCCCGCGGTGGCCGCGACGTAACCCTGCGTGTTGTTGTAGGTCAGGAACTTGTACGGGCTCGACGACGCGCTGCCGCCGGTGTCCTCGATGATCCATGGCGTCACCATGCCGTCCTTCACGGTCGCCGACGCACCGCCGTCGAACACCTTTTCCGTCGTGCCCAGAGCACCGCTATGCGGTGCCAGGAACAGGGTAGCGTTCGCTTCGCGCGTGATACCGTCAGTGAGCGTCACCGACACGCCGGCGGACGTTCCGGCGTTCGGTTCCAGCGCCGCGGTGGCACCGATCGTGAGCGTGTTGAACGTCACGTTGCCTGCCGCGCTACCGGAGTTGATGACCTTCAGCGTGCGCTGCACATCCGTCAGGCCGCCGGCCCACGAGGTGTTAAACCCATTCGTGTCGTAGGTGCTGACGCTGCCGTGCATGAACATGCTGCGGACCGATGAGAAGTTGCCGCCGGCCTGGAACGTGCCGTTGTCCATTTCGACCTGGCCGATCAGCGGTCCGGTCGTCGCGCCCATCGCCGCATCGCTGGCGACCTGCAGTGTGCCCTTCGAGATTTCGATGTTGCCATAGAACAGCGGATTGCCGCCGCTGGCCGGATCCAGGACCAGCGTGCCTTTGCCGTCAACCACCAACGGCGCCGCGCCTGACGTGTTGAGGTTCGGCGTGAACAGATTGCCGGTCAGGGTGACCGTGTTGCCGTTCATGTTGATGTTGGCGACTTCCTGACCGATAGAAATGTTGCGGCTCTCGGTCATCGCGGAGCCGCTGGACGACGAATTCGTGCCGAATTGCAGCGTGCCGTTACCCTCGGTCAGGCTCTCGAACACGATGCCGTTGGTTGCGCGCACCGCGTTGTCGATGCAACTGCTGTAGTTGTTGGCGCCGGCGCAACCGCTCACGCTGGCCGCCCCGGTGGACGCCGCGCCCAGCGACCCGTCGCCGGCGATGATCAGCGTTCCGGCAGTGATCGTGGTGCCGCCCGTGTAGGTGTTGTTCGTGTTCGACAGCGTCACCGTGCCGCCGTTGTCGTTGCCAAGCTGCATCAGCAGACCCGTAACCTGCGGCACGACCACGATGCCGTTGGTCGTGTAGCCGTTGATGCCGGTCATCGACGGCGTCGTGACGCTGCCGCTGTTGCTGCCGTCGATCGCGCCGGTGCCCAGGTTCAAGTTGGTGATCTGCCCGGTCACGTTGATGCTGCCGCTGCCCGGCAGGATGTAGCCGGGCATCTGGTTGACCTTGACGGTGCCCAGGCCCGGCAGCGTGCCGGTGTTGTTGCCGTTGGCCGCGAAGGCGGCGGCGGCATTGGCGTCCGCCGGGGTCAGCGTCGGCAGGCCGCTACCGCCGGCCACGCCGGGCGCCGTGCGGAAAACATTGGCCCACATGAAGTCGGAATAACCCGCGGTCTTGTCGTGGCCCACGCCGGCCGGGCCATTGTTCTTCAGTACGCTGTATTCCAGGCCGCGATACGCATCCTGGGTCAGCCCCGCCAGCGACGTGGGTATCGGCGACAGGAGGTTCGCCCCGGCCTGCGTGACCGGCTCCTGCACGCCGTCGTTGAAGGGATAGAGCTGTGTGTTCTGTGCCAGTGCCTGGGCGAACTGCGCCGGCGTCAGGTTGCTGTAGTTGGCGATGACCTGGACATAGACGGTGGGGTTGGACGAGCCCCAGACCGAGTCCTCCAGTGCCACGAAGGAGTGATGCCCGTCGGTCTGGTAAAGCTGGCCGTTCGGTCCGATCACCACCGGCTCGACCGTGCCGACCAGGTCGGAGGTCAGCGCCGGCTGCGACGTGATCTGGTTGAACGCGGCAGCTTTGGTGTCCACCTCGGCGTCGCCGACGTTGATTTGCGTCGGGATCAGGCTTTCCACCGGAATCGAGTAGAGCGAGAACAATCCGGGCTGAATGCTGCTGGCGTTCGCTGGGTTGTACGGGGTGAACGACGATGGTGAGAATTGCGCCTGTGCGCCGGCCGCAATCGACATAAAGATAACCGCGCTCACCGCCGCGCGGTGTGACCAGCCAATCAGACCCGGCATTTTTTGCTCCAAACCCCGTACGCGCCGTTCCGCGCGCCGACTACCGGTGCGCGTCCCCCGCCGATTGGTTGCAAAATAGCTTCGGACTGCATTGCAACGGAAGATATATATTGGTGACAAAATAATGACGCGAGACGTCCGTGTCGTTGTTTCGAGGACGCAAGCCGGGCCTGCGCGACCGCTGAATGTTTTCTGGTTATTGACTGCTACTAATACGTGAGGAAGATGGATTGCAGGACCGTATGGATTGTCTCCCTGACCCATTATGCAAGTCCCCGCCTCTCCGGCCTGCCGACAATGGCCGGCATGACGCGGGTGGTGCTACGCCATACAGGCGTCGCGGTTTGCATCCCGGCGGCGCATCGAGCCGGTCGCTGCGCGGCGTCTCTCCCGTAGGGCAGCGCCCCTGATGCAGCGCAGGCCCATATGCAGTGCGGGCGCGGCGTACTTCCCCCGGCTCCACCCCCATGCTACCGCGCCCGCCGATGAAACGACTGCTGCGGCACCCCGCCGCCCAAAAGCTGCTGGCCCAATTGCTCGGCCTTTACCTTGCCTTCGCGCTGCGCACCACGCGCTGGCGGCTGGAGGGCGCGGAGCATATGGCGCGCCATGCCGCCGGCGCCCCGGTGGTGGTCGCCTTCTGGCACGAGCGGTTGCCGATGATGCCGATGCTCTGGTTGCTCGCCCGGCGGTCTCCGGAGGGCCGCACCTCCCGCGCCCGCGCCCATGTGTTGGTCAGCCAGCACCGCGACGGCCAGTTCATCGGCGCCGTGGTCAGCCGGTTCAAGCTCGACGTGGTGCTGGGCTCGTCGTCGCGCGGCGGCACCGCCAGCGTGCGCAACCTGCTGGGTTTGCTGGCCAGTGGCGACCACGTCGCGATCACGCCTGACGGGCCCCGCGGCCCGCGCCGTAGCGCCGCGCCCGGCGTGGCGCAGCTTGCCGCGCTGTCGGGCGCGCCGGTGCTGCCCTGCGCGGCGCAGACCTCCCGCCGGCGGGTGCTGCCGAGCTGGGACCGCATGGTCGTGCCGCTGCCGTTCGGCCGCGGGGTGGTCGTCTGCCGCCCGACGATCCCCGTGCCGCGTCAGGGTTGGCAGGATGCCGTGCCCCTCATCGCCGAGGCGCTCGACGCCGCCGCCGCTCAGGCGGACCGGCTTTGCGCGGCTTGAGCGATGCGCGCACACCGGATGCACGCCGCCCGCGCCCAATGGCCACGCTGCCCGCTCAGCCCGGCTTGCGCCCAACGGCCGAGCCTGACGTGAGCCCGGCTTGCGCCCAACAGCCGGGCCTGACGTGAGCCCGGCTTGCGTCCAGCGGCCGAGGCCGAGGTGAGCGCCGCGCGCACACTCTGGGCGGGGGCGGCACGGGTGGCGGCGCCGGGATTGCGCCTGCTGCTGCGCCTGCGCGTTGCCCGCGGCAAGGAACTGCCCACACGCCTGGCCGAGCGCCGTGGCATCGACCCGACCCCGCGTCCGCCCGGCCGATTGCTCTGGGTGCACGCCGCCAGCGTCGGCGAGACGACCTCCATCCTGCCGGTGTTGGCCCCGCTGCTGGCGGGCGCGCCCGACCTGACGGTGCTGGTCACCACCGGCACGGTCACGGCGGCGAAGCTGCTGGCGCAGCGGCTGGGGCCAGACCAGAAGGCACGGGTGCTGCATCGCTTCGTACCGCTGGATGTGCCGCGCTGGGCGTCCCGGTTCCTCGATCATTGGCGGCCGGACGCCGCGGCCTTCCTGGAGAGCGAATTGTGGCCCAATCTGCTGGCCGCTTGCCGTGTCCGGGACATCAGGCTGATGCTGGTCAACGCCCGCCTGTCGCCGCGCAGCTTCGACCGATGGCGCCGCGTCCCCGGCTTCGCCAGCGAGCTGCTGGGGGTGTTCGATCGTATCCAGGCACGCAGCGAGGCCGACGCGGACCGGCTGCGCGCGCTCGGTGCCACACGCGTCGAGGCCCCCGGCGACCTGAAGTTCGCCGCGCCGCCGCTGCCGGTCGATGCAGCGGAACTCGACCGGCTGCGGGCGTTGCTGGCCGGCCGTCCGGTCTGGCTGGCCGCCAGCACCCACCCGGGCGAGGAGGCGATGGTGCTCGCCGTGCATCGCCAGCTCGCGGCGCGCTACCCCAACCTGCTGACCGTCCTGGCGCCGCGGCACCCCGAGCGCGGCGCAGCGATTGCCGGGGAGGCTGCGCCGTTGCCCACGACCCGCCGGGCGCTGGGGGACGCGCCGCCATCGGCCGCGGGGATATGGGTGGCGGATACGCTGGGCGAGCTGGGGTTGTGGTACCGTCTCGCCCCGATTGCCTTCGTCGGCCGCAGCCTGGTGGCCCCAGGCGGTGGGCAGAACCCGTTGGAGCCGGCACGGCTGGGTTGTGCCATCGCCGTCGGGCCGCATACCGGCAATTTCCAGGAGACTGTCGCGCTGCTGCGCGGTGCCGGCGCCCTGGCGGAGGTGGTGGATGCCGCCGCTCTGGCCGGCTTTGTCAGCGAGATGCTGGGTGATCCGGCGCGGCGACACGACATGGGCTGCCGGGCGGCGTCCGTCGTGCAGCGCCATGGTGGGCTGGCGCAACACACCGCCGAGGCGCTGCTGTCGTTGCTTCTTCTAAGCTCTCCCGCGAAGCTTCTGACCTCTCCCGCAAAGCGTGAGAGGTCGGCGCGTAGCGCCGGGTGAGGGTGCCGCGTGCCGACCCGATCACCCCCACCCTCGCCGCTGACGCGTCTCGATTTCTCCCGCTCCCGCGGGAGAGGTTTTCGGGCCCCGGCCTTCTGGCGGCACGACGGCCTGCTGCCGCGTTTGCTCTCGCCGCTCGCCGCCGTCACGGCTGGCGTCACCGCGCGGCGCCTGAAGCGCGAGGGCTGGGACTGCCCGGTGCCCGTCATCTGCGTCGGCAATGCGACGCTCGGCGGGGCAGGCAAGACGACCGTGACGCTCGACTTCTCGCGCCGGCTGGTGGCGCGTGGGTGGGGCGTGCAGGTTCTGCTGCGCGGCTATGGCGGCTCGGCGCGCGGGTTGCATCGGGTAGAGCATGACGAACCGGCCTCGATCGCCGGCGACGAGGCGTTGCTGCACGCCGCGATCGCACCTACTTGGACCTGCGGCGACCGCAAGCGCGGTGCCCAGGCCATGCTGGCAGCGGGTGCCGAGGTGGTGTTGATGGATGACGGCCTGCAGAACCCGGGCGTGCGGAAGCGGCTGTCCCTGCTGGTGGTGGACGGCGCGTCCGGCTTCGGCAACGGCCGGGTCTTTCCCGCCGGCCCGCTGCGCGAGCCCGTCGCCGCGGCGGCCAGCCGCTGCCAGGCCGCGGTGCTGATCGGCCCGGACGCCACCGGTGCGCTGGCGAAACTGCCCCCCGGCCTGCCGGTGCACCGCGCCCGCCTCGTGGCCGGCCCGGAGGCCGCCGCGCTGGCCGGACGCCGCGTGCTGGCGTTCGCCGGCATCGCCATGCCGGAAAAATTCTTCGCCACCGTGGCGGAACTGGGCGCGGAACAGGTTGCGCGCCGGGCCTTCCCCGATCACCATCCCTACACGCAAGCCGAACTGGACGACCTGCTGGCCGAGGCCGACCGCCTCGGCGCCATGCCGGTCACCACCACGAAGGATGCCGTTCGCCTGCCGCCGGCGGTGCGCGAACGGGTGCATGTGCTGACTGTTAGCCTCGCCTGGGAAAATCCCGACGCGCCCGAGGATTTGCTCAGGTCCGTGATCAACACCTGGGCGTCGGAGGGGCGATCCCGTCGCAGCTATGCATGACATCGTTTTCCTGTTCGACGTCGACAACACGCTGTTGGACAACGACCGCGTCCAGCACGACCTGAACGCGCATCTGGGCCTGGAGTACGGCGTCGCCGCGCGCGACCGCTACTGGGCGCTGTTCGAGGAGCTGCGCTCGGAGCTCGGCTATGCCGACTACCTGGGCGCGTTGCAGCGCTACCGGATGGAGGACCTGCACGACCCGCGCGTGCTGCGCATCGCCAACTGGCTCGCCGACTATCCGTTCGGTGCGCGGCTGTATCCGCACGCGCTCGACGTGGTGGCGCACGCGCAGCAATGGGGCCCGACCGTCATCCTGTCCGACGGCGACGCCGCGTTCCAGCCGCGCAAGGTCGAGCGCTCCGGCCTGTGGCGGACGTTCGAGGAGAACGTGCTGATCTTCATCCACAAGGAGGAGTCGCTGGACGATGTGGAGCGGCTGTTTCCGGCGCAGCACTACGTGATGATCGACGACAAGCTGCGGATTCTCGAGGCGCTGAAGAAGAGCTGGGGCGACCGCGTCACCACGGTGTTCCCGCGGCAGGGCCACTACGCGCTGGAGCCGGGGGTGGAGGCGAAGTACCTCAAGCCCGATGTGCGGCTGGAGCGGATCGGCGATATGCTGAACTGTGAGCGTGAGGTGTTCGGCGGCAATCGCTAGCGGCCGCCGGGCACGTCGCCTGCAACGACCGTCGAGGCGCGGCCGTTATGCCCGGGAAGGCGCACGCCCCGTAAGGGCGAGCCAGTTCAAACATCATCCGCCTGTCTGAGTGGAGCCGCAGTCCAGTCGCTTGGAGTGGATCCAATGGGTAACTTGCTCGGTCGCAGTACTGCCGTGAGCCTCTTTACTGCCCTTTCCATCATGACGTGCTTTGCAGAGCCATCGGCAGCGCAACAAGGGCGTCCCGCGTTCGTTATCGTAGAGCGGACCGCTACGACAGGTCCGGAGACGGTTCAGCAAGAATACGCCAAGCTTGCGCGCGAAATCCTTCCGAAGTATGGCGCCCGCTATCTGGCTCGCAGCCAGGAGAACACGCTGCTTGAAGGCGACGGGGCGGCGCCGTGTTGTATGGCAATACTCGAATTTCCGAGCATGGACGCTGCGAGACGCTGGTATGACTCGCCAGAGAATCATGAGGCGGCGAAGGTGCGCCAAAGCGGTGCCAGGTTTCGGATAATCGCGATCCAAGGTCTTCTGCCTGAGAAATGAGGCTTCCGGCGTTACGGTCTGACAGGTCAACGTTATTCAGGCTGCGCGAGCAAGTGACGGCTTTCCACCTATCGCGCTCCTTTTAATGTCCGTTTCGCGAAGTCGTCGCGGTAGAGGCCGGCCTCGCCCAGACTGTCCGCGGCGTGGGTGCCGGTCAGCACGACCTGGACGGCGAGGTGTCCCTCATAGGCGTCGCCGGGGCGCAGGGCTTCGAACGCCTCGATCGCGGTAATGAGGCGGCGCCGGTGGTGCTCGGCATTGTCGATGACGGACGGCGGCAGGGAATTGCGGAGTTCGGTGTGGTATTCCTGCCTGGCGAGGGTGCAGAGGCCGGATATTGGGGCGGCTCCGGGTTAGTTAATCTGGCAGATTATGAATGATAATATACCTAACCTAACTAACACGGTCAAGTGGCTGAGCGCACCGGTGCGACGATTTTGCTCACACGGTGTTGTGCTACCATCGAAGCCGTCGCTTGACTCGCGGCGTCGCCATGCTGCGAGCTAAGCCGGTGTTGCCAGGGGAGCGCCAGCCATGCGCAGCGAGCGTCTGCAATTCGCCGGACAGAATGGCCAAACTCTCGCTGCGCGGCTGGACCTGCCGGACGATCCGCCGGTCGGCACCGCGCTGTTCGCGCATTGCTTCACCTGCGGCAAGGACGTGGTTGCCGCGAGCCGCATCGCGGCCGGCCTCGCGGCGCGCGGCATCGCCACGCTGCGGTTCGACTTCACCGGGTTGGGCTCCAGCGACGGCGACTTCGAGAATACCAATTTCAGTTCCAACCTGCAGGATCTGATTGCCGCCGCCGACCACCTACGGGGGCGCGGCATGGCGCCGGGACTGCTGGTCGGCCACAGCCTCGGCGGCGCGGCTGTCCTCGCCGCCGCCGCGTCGATCCCGGAAGCCCGCGCGGTGGCGGTGATCGGCGCGCCGTTCGACCCGGGCGACGTGGTGCATCTGCTGACCGCGCAACTGCCGGAGATCGAGGCGCGCGGCGAGGCCGTCGTGTCGCTCGGGGGCCGGCCGTTCACCATCAAGCGCCAGTTCATCGACGACCTGCGCGAGCACCACCAGGCCGCGGCGATCGCGCACCTCGGCAAGGCGCTGCTGGTACTGCACTCGCCGATCGACGCCTTCGTCGGCATCGACAACGCGCGGCAGATCTTCGACGCCGCCCACCATCCCAAGAGCTTTATCGCGCTGCCCGGCGCCGACCATCTGTTGCGCAATCGGGCCGACGCGGACTACGCCGCTGCCGTGCTGGCGGCGTGGTCGTCGCGCTATATCGGTGCCGCGGCGCCGACATCGGCGCCGGACGCCGGCGTGGTGGTCGAGGAGACCGGCGCCGGGCGCTGGCAACAGCTCGTGTCAGCCGGCTCGCATCGGTTCTTCGCCGACGAGCCGGTCGAAGAAGGCGGTCTCGGCTCCGGCCCGAACCCGTATGATCTGCTGCTGGCGGCGCTCGGCACGTGCACGTCGATGACGCTGCGGATGTTCGCCGAGCAGAAGGGGTGGACGCTGGCCAAGGTTCGCGTGGCGCTGAGCCACCATAAGATCCACGCGCAGGACTGCGCCGATTGCGAAACGCGCGAGGGCAAGATCGACGAGATCACGCGCGATATCTCGCTGCGTGGCGAACTGGACGCACTGCAACGCGCCAGGCTGCTGGAGATGGCCGACAAATGCCCGGTGCATCGCACACTGCATAGCGAAGTGAAGGTGCGCACCAAAGAAACCTCTCCCGCGCAACGCGCGGGAGAGGTTAGCAAGGAACCGATCCACGTCCGCCTCGTCATTATAAACGTGCGGGCTGATGCGTAGCCGGCCCAGGCGTGGCGCGGCATAGACCTGCGCCGCGGCCAATTGCTCCACCAGCCCCTCCGGCATGCCGCCCGGGAACGCCAGGCTGAGGATATGCGGCGCGCGCACCCGCGCGCCGGGCACCTGCACACCGGAGTTGTGCAGCCCGTCGGCCAGCCGGTCCGTCAGCATGCGCAGCCGCTCGACAACCGCCTCGCGGCCCCATGCCGCCATTTGCTCCATGCCGATCGCCGCCATTTCCAGCGAAACGAAAAAATCCCGCTCGCCCATGTCGAACCGCCGCGCGCCATCGGCGTAACCCAGGTCGCGCAGATACGGCGCGGTCTCGGAATTCACCGCGCGCCGCGCCGCCCCCGTTTGCTCCAGCGGCGCGCCGTCCTGTCGCCGTTTCGCCACGTAGAGGAACGCCCGGCCATACGGCCCAAGCACCCACTTGTAAGTTGGAAACACCACGAAATCCGGATCGAGCGCCCGCACGTCCAATGCCATCACCCCAGCCGCATGCGTCGCATCGATCAGCAGCGCCGCACCCTGGCGCCGCAACGCCGCGCCAACGCGTTCCAGATCGACTGCGCACCCATCCGACCAATGCACCGAGGAGATCGACGCCAGCCCCACCGGCGGCGCGCCCGGCCGGTCGATTTCCTCCAGCAGCGCCGCGGTCCAGTCGCCGTCGGGCGGTTGCCGCACGGTCTCCATGACGAACTCCGCGCAAGACGCGCGCGCCCGCCATTCCAGCACCGGCGAGACGTGGTCGTTCTCCAGCGTCAGCACCCGCGTGCCGCGCGGCGGAGCGAACAATTTCCCCGCGGTGGCGACGCCGTAGCTGACCGAGGAGATCAGCGCCACGTCCTCCGGGCCGGCATTGATCAGCCGGGCCGCCGCGCGACGGGCACGCTCGAACTGCGCCGGCGCGAAATCGGCGGGCAGCGACCAGGGCTGGCCCTTGCGGGCCACCGCCGCGCGACCCGCGTCCATCGAGGCGCGCGGCAGCGGGCTCCAGGAGGCGGCGTTCAGGTAGCAGACCTCGCGGGGAATATCGAACAGGTCGCGTTGCGACGGCAGCATCGTCGGGAGTTCTCCTTCAGCCGGTCCGCGCCAGCCTCGGCCGCAGGCGCAGCCGCACCATCGGGGCGATGCGGCGCACCAGGATGACAACGCCCAGGCCGAGTGTCACCAGCACAACGTAATGCGCCGGGCGCAGTCCGAAGCGCAGCGTCTCGTCTGCGGCCACCACGCGCCACGGATTGATGTGGGTGGCGATGCCGTACCAGGCGAACTCGATGCCGGCGGCCGCGGCGCCGGACACCAAAGCGAGCAGGGGATAGACCGCGATGGAGCGCTGCCAGCGGGCCGGCAGGAGGCGCCACAGCATCAGCCAGACATACAACCCGGCGACGAACACCGGCTCCGACACGTTGGCCTTGGACTGGATGAAGTAGTGCAGCAGCGCAAGGACGGCGAGCAAATAGGTCAGCCGGTGCAGGCGCTTCCACCAGCGGCCCATGCGGCGGATCGCCGCGTCGGTCGATGTGGTGCCGAGCGCGATCAGCCCCAGCAGAACGGCAAAGCCGATGGTCAGGTAGAAGCGGTGGATGATCTCGGACGCAACCACCAGCAGGTTGCCGTTCTGATCGACGATGTAGAGGGAAAAATGCGCCACCGCGTAGGCGAGCGCGGTGAGACCCAGCATGCGCCGCAACAAGAGCAATTTGCCCCAGTCGAGGGCGGCGCGCAGCGGGGTGACGGCGAGGGCGATCAGCAGGAAGCGGATCGCCCAGAGACCGGTGTCGTGGATCACCTCGGTCACCGGCTTGGCGCCGAGGTCGCCATCCGCCCACCAGAACGCGGCCAGCAAGCCCGGCACGCACACGGCCGCAAGCACCGAAGCCTTCAGCGGCAGGAATTTTCCGCGCCGGTCACGCCAGGGAACCATCATCGCCGACCACCTCCGGCCTCGGATGTAAGGGCTGGACGCAAAAGCGCCAGCGGTCAGGGGTGGGTCCCGCCGGGGGGACGGGCGTTACACACCGTCGGATCCTCCCGCTCCCCTTGAGGGGGGGTTGGGCGGAGGGGGCCGTGCCGCACAACCCCTCCCCCCAACCCCCTCCCTCAAGGGGAGGGGGAGTGTCTTTCTGCGAGGCGCGGAGCGCCGAAGCAATGACAGGGGCTCTCGGCAATTCCAGTCACGCCGAAAATGCTCTAATGGGGCGGGCCGCCCTGGCCCATCCTGGACATGTCCATCTTCTGGAAATCGGGCGGCGGCGTGAACAGCGTGGCGGCTTGCGACCCGTAATCGACCCGAACCGCCTCCAGCACGCCGCCCTGGGCCGGGTTGTCGCTCTTGGCGCGCAGCATGAGGCCGTCGTCGCTGAGGCACACCTGGCCGCTCCGGTCCTGCCGCTTGGTGTCATAGATCGTGCAGCCGATGCCGGCGACCGTATCGCTGCCCAGCCGGGTGAATGTCGCGTCCTTGTCGTCGAACGCCATCACCCGCTTGGGGTCGTATGGCACTTCCATGTAGGCGTGCTGCGGCAGCATCACCATGATCATGCGGGCGTTGGCGCGGTCCACGATCGAGTAGGCCGGCTGCCCGACCGGCTCGATCCGCATTTTCATGCCGTGGTCGGCGAAATACATGCGGATGGTGTCGGAGCGCTGCGGGCCCTGGGGCGCGCCCAGGACGTGATATTCCACCATGACGTCACGGCTCGGCCGCATCACCGCCGGATGATCCTGCGCCGCGGCCGGCATCGCCACCGCCAAGCCAAGCGCCGTCGCCAGCAATATCCGTGTCGGCATCGTCCACCCCCTTGTTGCGCAGCGCAGTCGTGCGGGGCAGGCCGCCGGCAGTCAAGTCACCCTTGGCCGAGGACGTCGATCTCCCCCCGTAACACAGCCGGGCCGGGATCGGGCAGCCACCGCGCCGGCGTTTCCAACGCGGTGGCCAGTCGTGCCTTGTATTCGTCGCGCGGGATTTCCCGTGCCCCGAACTGCGCCAGGTGGGCAGTGACGAACTGCGTATCGAGCAATCGGAAGCCGCCCAGCCGCAGGCGCGCGACCAGATGCACCAGCGCCACCTTGGACGCGTCGGTGACGAAGCTGAACATGCTTTCGCCGAAGAACACCCCGCCGATCGCCACGCCATAGAGGCCGCCGGCCAGCTCGCCGGCCTGGCGGCATTCCACCGAATGAGCATAGCCCATCCGGTGCAGCTCGCCGAACAGGCGCTCGATCTGCGGGTTGATCCAGGTGTCGTCGCGGCCCGGCACGGGGGTGGCGCAGCCGGCGATGGTGGCGGGGAAGTCGCGATCCACCGCAACCTCGAAGGTGTCCGACAGCACAGTGCGGCGCAGCCGGCGCGGCAGGTGGAACCGGTCCAGCGGCAGGATGCCGCGCCGCTCCGGGTCCAGCCAGAACAGCCGATCCCCACGCCGAGTCTCCGCCATCGGGAAGAGCCCGTGACGATAGGCCCGCAGCATCAGTTCCGCCGTGATCTCCACCACGCGACGCGACATGGCCGCATTGTGCCGCTGTCAGGGTGGCAAAGGGAAGCGCCGCGGCTTCACGACTGTCGATTCCGGCGGCGCCTGATCTTCGCCCGTCCTGTTGAGAGCGATACGTGATGGCGGGGGCAGCGGCCTGATCCGGAACCAGACCGTCAGTTATTGACCAGCTTCAGTCCGGACGCCATCGTCGAACAGAAACCGCCGAGAACTGTAGAGATCGTTGCCGCTGTCGGTGCCACCAGCGAGACGCCGGTGCCCCGCTTCAACGTGGCGAGGGACGCGGCATACGACGCTTGTTGGGCGGTAGGGGTGTCGCCGGAATAGTAGATGGTGGAAATGTTGATCCCGGCGGCATAGGCGTCGGATGCCTGGTTCTGCGCCATCGTCAGCAGATTGGCATTGCTGCAGAGCACGGTGCAGGTGGGGAGCAGCGACGCCGGTGTGGGATAGATGCCGTCCGCCGTGGTATAGACGATGGGATCCGCGTTCGGCACGCCGTCGGTGATGATAATGATGTTCTTGGTGGTGTTCGTCGCTGACACGGTACTGAACTGCTGGATCGCCGAGTAGATTCCGGCCGCGACGTTCGATCCGCTGCAGGCCGGCGCGCCAGATTGGCCGCAATAATTCAGCGCGTTGATCTTGCTTTCGAGCGAGGACAGATTGGTGCTGGCCTGAAGCAGCGCCTGGTAGATGCTGGAATGCCCGTCGAACGTTGTAATACCGAAGGTGGAGGCACTGCTCGACGAGCTCTCCACGCAGTTCAGTATAGCGTTATCCGCGGCCCGCTGTTCGGTGATCTCGGACTTGAACGACTCGGACAGGTCGTTGAGGATGATCGTGTCGAAGTTCTGCCCGGTTGCGTAGCTGGCGATCGCCGTCACCGTCATATCCTTGGAGGGAATGCCGACCAGGGAGCCGAAGAACACCGGAACCGCATTGCCGTTCGCCGCCGTGTTCAAGCCGGTGACCTGAACGGCATTCGGCATGGTGCCCGCGCTGGATGCAAGGCTGGTGAAGGTGGACGTCGTGGAATTCCAGTTCCCTACAACGATGTCGGCCGTCGGAACAACGGTCCCATAGCGCGCGGTCGGTTCGTTCGCTGTCGCGAATGTCTGCGCGGCCGACACGATCGTGGCAGTGGAGCCCGTGCCCGAGGTGTAATAGGTGGTCAGGTTGGAAGCCGCCGCGAGGGTCGCCGCACTGACGGTCTGCGTGAGCAACAGCTTGCGGTAGAAGAGATAGCCAGTGCCCGCAGCCATCAGGCCGAACCCGAGGAAGACCGGCAACATGCAGGTGACCAGTATGGTGACCGAGGCCCTGCGTGCAAAAAGCAAGCGGTGCCGGGACCTGGTTGTTGCACCACGTTGAAAGCCGATCATTGTACTACTCCTGTTCCGAGCGAAGACGTGAGCGGATAGGGTCCGGGCGCTGCGCTGCCACGGGGTGCTGGCCACATGCATTCTCTTGCCACTGGCTGTGAACGCGGCGGCGAACACCGGGCTTGTGTTGGCAAGGCACGAAAGTGCCTTGGCGCGGCGACTTCCAAGCCGGCCATCGCGACAGTACGGGATGGCGGATCTAGGGGCATTGGCCCTGCTTCATCACGACTGCGCTGGACACCAGCGTCTTTCCTGTGAATATCGAGAAGACGTCTGCGATGGCGGCCGCGGTCGCACTGGCCGAGAGGCTGACTGTCACGCTTGGTGTCGCACAGTTCTCTGTTGTGGTTACCGTGAAGGTGACCCAGCTTGGCAGCCCTGTGCAGGCGTAATATTCAGCCTCGGTGGATGTGAGTGATGTGCCACAGGCGGTTGTCGCGGTCGTATTGCCGGCTGAAATGGCTCCTGTGCTCAGGCTTTTGACCTGGCCGGTGGCGACCAGGAGGGCGGCGTATTGCGCGCCGTTTTGCATCGCCGACCAAGTGTAGAAGACCGCACTCACGGCGATGAAACCGAATGTAATAAGCATCAGGGGCGTTGCCACGATGGCGAACTCGAGTGCGGCAATGCCGCGGCTGCAGCGCCCAATGTCGCGGAGGAACCGGCCGATCGCGCCCGTGCGGGCGTGCGGTGACCGCGCCCATGCAGGCCGGTGGCATCGGGTCATCCCACGGACAGGCATGAGGGCCTGTTCCGGGCCTTCGGCCATGGCCACTTTCAAGCCGTCCTGTCGTTCGCGCCCCATCAACTTTGACCTTAATGCCAATATTGGAACGATGTCGTGGAATTGGTTACAACTCAGTTTCGGAATCCCGACAAATATGATATTAAATTATCGATCGGGTACCAGATTTTTCGCGCTGCGTATAAATTTTAGTGCGCGGCGGACCGGCTGTCCGTGTTCTGATCCGCAGGTGTAGCTTCCCAGGGCGGAGGTTATGCCAACCGCCCTGGAGATTGACCCTCGGCGACGCGGGCCGCGCCTTCCGTGTCATGGCCGGCCCACGGGTTGGGCCGAATGCCTGCCCGAGGACGGGCTCCGGCCGGCCGCCCCCGGCTTTCCTTCGTTCCACGCGGCAAAGCCGTGGGTAGCCGGCCGGAGCCTGTCCTCGGGCAGGCATTCGGCCCGACCCGTGGGCCGGCCATGACACGAGGGGGCGCGTGCCACGTCACCAGCACGTCGGCATTTTCGCCGGTTGGTATTTCAAGGCCTTTCCGAGACGGGGCGGTCGCGAGCCGCACCTGGGCCCGGCGACGCCGCGGCCATGGCCGACGCGCTATTCGCGGGCGTTGCCGGTCCTGTTCAACGGGGCTGGCCGGCCCTTCGCGCTGGCGATATCTCGCCGCTAGCCGTTTGCCGCGCGCGGCGTGAGGGCTCGCGCTATGCGGGGCACTCGCGTTCGGGGCGGTAGGCTATG
>DATHNI010000155.1:0-30209 GCA_035486135.1 Acetobacteraceae bacterium | reverse complement strand
GAGCGGCTGGAACTGCGCGTCGGCAAGGACCTGCAATACGTGCGGGTGAACGGCACCCTGGTGGGGTTCCTGGTCGGCGGTTTGCTCTACGCCGTGCTGCGCGCCGCATTCGGCCGGGTGAGTTTCTAAGTTCGGAAATTTGGTGCAAACGGCGAGCGTCTGGTGGTCGGCATGACGCCGGGAGGTGGCTTCACGGGAACGCGCGTTCACGCCGGCAACGACGATGCCGTTTGCTGCGGCGGCTGTCGGTGCGGGGGGCGTCCGACCGGAATAGGTCAGCATATAACAGCAATCTTTCTGCCGCGCGTGGTACAGTGACGGCGTGCGGCGCCGGCCTGCGCGGGATTGCATTGCATGCCGGGAAGGAGCGTGACCACCGCGCCAATTGGCGGGAGGTCGTGCGCTGCGGCACGGCAATCGGCATGGCGCCGTTCCGGTTCGACATCGCCGCCCATGGCCCGGACTTTCATAGCCGGCTGCGCTGGGGCGCCGGTGCGGGCATCCACTTCCTCGACGGCGAGACCAACCGTCCGGTGTAGCAACGCGCGACGGCAGACACGCAAACCGACGCTGTTGTCGCCGGTGGCCTGCGCCGCGGCCAACTCCGCATCGCGCAGGATCGGGATGTCACCCCGGAATCGCTAAGAGTGTGGATGCTGACGCCAATCCAGGCGCCGGCACGGAATCTGCCATGCCTGCCACTGACGACGATATCCGGCTGACCTCTATTATGGCTGCGCCAGCCACCCCGCAGGGCATGCCCGTCTCGATCGATTGCAACACCCAACGGGTTGACGATCCCCAGGTCACCATCTCCCGGCCGGTCATATCGGTGCCCGCCACATCCCACCAGTTGCTGGACACTCCCTCAAGCTTCAAACCCGGGTCGGTTTGATTCGGAAGACTGAGCTTTCCGGCAACCTACACGGTCCGATGCCACGCGGTTGTATCATGGCATCGCCACGCCATGTTGGACCTGGCACTTGCGGCAACGTGTGCTGCGGGCGGCGCCCGACCGGTCGGGCGAACGGAAAGATCAAAAAAAAGCACGGCACCCCTGAACGAGGTGCCGTGCGAGTCGAATGTCGTGCCGAAAGTCCGTATCAGCTGCAACGGCGACGGCGAATCATGCCAAGGCCCGCCAGGCCAGCTCCCAGAATGAACAGCGATGCGGGTTCCGGGGCTGTCTTGGTCTCAGTCAGACCGCGACTGAGCAGTTCCTCGTTGGGACCAAGGGTGTACGACCAGGTCTCGCTCATCGCGTAAAGTCCGGTGTCCGGCGTCACGAGCGCCCCCGCAAAATTGTACGAGAACGAGTCCGAGCTGTTGGTAAAGGCTGGGTTTGTATAGGTTCCAACCTCTTGCCCGGCGCCGGGCGTGGAGCTGTTCGTTGGGTCGTCGAAGTAATTATAGGTCAACGCCGCGAACGATCCACCGGTCCCGCTGGTGGTGCTCAAAGTCCCACTCCCTGAGAGGGATACCTGACTGGCTGGCCCATTGAAATTCATGCCAACCAGCGAGGCCGTCAGCACATAAGTGTCACCGCTGGTGTTCTTGACGGTCGTCGCGGTGGTGTCGAGCTGGCCGGTGAGCAACCCGACCGACGATGATGAGATTTCCCCAGTGAACGAAATACCGGCTTGGATGCCGGAAAGCACGACGATGTTGTTTGGTCCAAGACCCCCATTGGACACTGTACCGCCCGCCGCGGTACAGGCGGCGCTGGTCGTGTCGCAAAACACGGAAGTGCTGTCATTCGTCGCGTTGTTCAGGTCCGTAACGGAAAGCGTCAGCACCATCGGGGTCGCATTCGCCTGGGTCGCCACCCAGAGGGGAACCCCGGCAATGGCGGCATAGAGTATGGATCGATAGAAAGGCTTCATCTTGAGTTCCTTTTAGAATTCGATACGAGGTGGCAAGTCGTTTGCATTGATCGTGAACACACAATCCCAACGGCAAGGCATCAGCGCGCCGGTGAGGTTGGTGTTCGTTGCCTTGAGCACGGTGGTAACCAGGATTTTTGTCGGCGGCCCGGCGGTCGAAATCGCCCCCTTGTCGGACAAGCAGACGTTTGTGGGCCCGAACCGGGTTCCCGAGCCGATGAGGATTTCGTTCGAACTGCCGGCGGCGGCGAGCGCTGAGCCGGCAGCAGCGCCGGTGACTTCGTTGGCGGCGGTGAGCGTCAGGGACCTTGGCGTTGCATACGCGGTCGCGGCCGTGACACCCGAGAGCGCGAGCATCAAGGCGATGATACGAGTAATTAACGACTGGTTCATTCATTACGCTCATCGGCTGCAGAAATCGGTTGCTCAGTTCAGGCTGTCGAATCTCATCGGTTTATTTATTATACAGAATGCTATTTTCAGTTGCGGCCAACCCGGCATATACGTAGCACGTTCTGTGCCAACTGAAACTTTTCTGCAATTTCTGGTTGTTATGGGCAGCCAAACGCCGCCGCCCGCTAGGTTGTAAGAATCTCCGACAACCGACTATTCCATTCGCGAATAGCCCGTCACTAGACCGTTAAACATCGCAGAGTCAGACTTATAATGTTTCGGAATAGATATGAGAGGCCTAAATCTCATGCGTCTCGTTGGTAAGTAATCGGACTACGACCGCTTTTTTGGCAGCTTTGCCGTCATTTCGACCCGTGGAGAACGGCCTTCGCGGTGTTTCGGACGTGCGTTCGCGGGCAGACCGACCGGTTCGAGCGCCGTTACCTGGCAACCGGCCCACGTCCTCCCCGTCATATTGGGCCCAACGGCTTCCCGGCATGGCGGGCCCTCGGGCGCTTAATCCATGGGCCGGCCAAGACGGGGCGCGTTCTTGCGCGTCCGATCCCTTCCTGCGCACCGAGGTTGCCAATTCTCTGTTCTGGGACGCGTGACCCAGAGGTTGGCACATGCGGACTAACACCCGACCCGAAACAAGGTTCTCTGTCGCCGCCTCGCTACAGTTGGATGCTGCCGTGCCTGGCCGCCGCGGCGCGAGGGCCCGAGGGAAGTCGTCCATGTCGGAAGCCGCTGTGTTGAGCGACAGGGCCATCATACAAATGGTGGTGGGTGGGCTTTCGGATGCCTCCCTGGTCCCGGTCTTGCTGGAAGTGCGCGAAGCGATCAGCACGCCGTTCGAGATCAAGCTGGAATTCGTCTCCGAAGTGCCGCGGCTCGCGGCCGATGCATTCCTCTGCCGGGCCGCCCTGGTCACGCTCCAGCGCAAACCGGCCTGCGCTGGCACTCGACACCGACGATGTCGCGGCGTGGGCGCGGCGGCGCATCGAGGCGGCGGAAGCCTTCGCCGCACCGTCCGAAGGCCAGCCCTGGAACGAGGGCTTCGTCCCCGGCGGCACGTTCACGCTGACCGAGGATCCGCTGACCGGACAGCACGACACCAGCTTCGTCATCCGCAATGTGGAGCACCGCGCCGTCAGCCCGTACCGCCTGTCCGCCAGCGGCGAGATGTCGGGCGAGATCGAAGCGTTTTACGAAAATAGTTTCGGCGCCGTCCCGTCCTCCACGCCGTGGCGGCAGCCGCTGACGGTGCCTCCCTTTGCCGCCCCGTTACGCCGCCTGGCGGTCAGTTGGCCTGTGCGGCGGCCGCCACCAGGCGCTCCTCCAGGGCCGGATCGTCGTCCGCCGAGGCGACCACCCGATTGTACTCCGTGACCGTCAGCCCCTGCTCGCTGATCGCATGGACGGCGGCTGCCTCGGCGCGCTCCGCCAGTTCCTGCTTGTCGTCCTCGCTGTCCAGTTCGCTCAGGCCTTCGCGGTAGGCCTCGCGGATCAGCGCGATCTGGCCGACGGCGCGACCGACCTTGGCGACCGTCTCATCGGTGATCGCGGGATTGGTGCCATCGTCACCGGTGTTGCGGAACTCTGCCATGGATTTCTCCCCGTTTTGCCGTGCGGCCCTGAGGCCCACCGGGAGGTAACGACGCGCCCGGCGCCGGGTTCACGGTGTTGGGGATGAGAATTCGGCGGCGTCCCGATGCGTCGGCCGTCGGCGCGCGTTCGCGGTCCCGGCGGCCGGTTGCGGCCGCGCGAGCCGCTTCATCCGCCCGGCCGGCGCGGCGCGGGAAGCGGGACGGTCACGGTGATCCGCACCGTCGAGCCCCCCAGCAGAGGTCGCGCCGTCATGCCCCAGTCGGCGCGCAGCAGCCGCCCGACGGCGGTGATGGCGTCCGCCCGCCGGTCCAGCCTCAACTTGAACGGCCGCGTCACGCCATGCATGGTGAGTTGCCCGGTCAGCCCGTCCGGGCCGCATGCACCCTGGTAGGCGAGCATCGGAAACCGCGCCGCATCGAGGAAATCGGGGCCCCGCACGGTCTCGCCGGCCGTTGACGGCGTCATGTCCAGGCTGGCCACGTCGGCCTGCAACGTGACGGAGCAATGGCTGGCGGCGGCGGGATCGTAGGTGAACCGGCCCTGGAACCGGGTGAAGTTCCCGTCGAGCGGGAACAGTCCGAAGCCGTACGCGCGGAACGCGACCTTGCTGCTGTTGGGCAGCAAATCGATGGTGGCTTCCGGCGGCGTCTGCGCGGCAACATCGTGCCGTGACAGCACCAGCAGCAGGATGCCGAACAAGCTCGCATATCGCGTCAGGTCAGTTGCTCCTGTAGCATGCTGCCCGGTGGAACTGGTACGCCGCCGGGTTCTGCCAAGTATGGCACGGGCACCCGGCCGGCCCCGCACCGCGACGTCTCCACCGGAGTCCGATCGACAGCGAGGCCGTGTATGTTGGTATTTTGGAACCCGGTGCAGCTTCGGCACGCACCCCGCTTTTTTCTGCTGCGTGGCCAGGTGCGGCCGCACTTCGAGGTGCCCGCGCGGGCCGAGGTCCTGCTGGCCGCTTGCCGCGACCTGGGGCTGTCGGCGGTAACCCCGCCCGATGCGGACCCGGCGGCACTGCGCAAGGTGCACGATGCCGGTTACCTCGATTTCCTGCGGCGCGCAGCGGCGGAATGGGCGGCGTTGCCCGATGCCGGGGCGGAAGTGCTGCCGAACGCGTTCCCCTCGCCCGAGGCGCTGGCGAGCGGCGGCAGGCGGCCGTCGGGCCTGGTCGGGCAGATCGGCTGGTATGGCACCGACCTCGCCTGCCCCATCGGCCCGCACACCTGGGAGGCAGCCGAGGCGGCAGCAGCCGGGGCGATCGCCGCAGCCGACGCGGTCGCGGCCGGTGACAACGCCTATGCGCTGGCCCGGCCGCCCGGCCATCATGCCTATCCCGCGCGGTCGGGCGGTCATTGCTACCTGAACAACGCGGCGATCGCGGCAGAACGGCTGCGCGGAAAGGGTGCTGCCCGGGTCGCGATCCTGGATGTCGACAGCCACCACGGCAACGGCACGCAGGGCGTGTTCTGGCAGCGGCCCGACGTACTGTTCGTTTCGGTGCATGGCGATCCGAACCGCTATTACCCGTGGTACACCGGCCACGCCGGCGAGCGTGGCGGCGGGGACGGGGAGGGCGCCAATCTGAACCTGCCCGTGCCGTTCGGCACCGGCGACGATGGCTGGCTGGAGGCGATCGGCACCGGCATCGCCGCGATCCGCCGGTTCGGCGCCGAGGCGCTGGTCGTCTCGCTGGGCTTCGACGCGTCGCGCGATGAGCCGCTGAATGCGCTGGCGGTCACCGAGGATGGTTTCGCGCGTGCCGGCGCGGCGATCGGCGCGCTGCGCCTGCCGGCGGCGATCGTGCAGGAAGGCGGCTATAACCTGGCGGTGATCGGCACGCTGCTGGCGCGCTTCCTGGGCGGGTTCGGCGGGGGGTGAGCAGCGGGTGCATCGAGCGAGACCGTTGGGCGCAGCCGAACAACGGCTAGAGCATTTCCATCCTGACTGGACAAACACCGGCCCCACCTGTCACTGCGAGGCGCGGAGCGCCGACGCAATCTCGCGCCTGACGAGCCGAGGGCCGCTCGTCAGGCGGGGATTGCTTCGGCGCTCCGGCGCCTCGCAATGACAGAGGCTCCCGGCAATTCCAGTCACACCGAAGATGCTCTAATTCCCCCTGCGTCAATCTCCGCCGCCGTTACCTCCGCGTTTACCAATCCCCGCGCACACTGGCCCTGACCACAGCCGCCCCGGTCCCCCAATGCGCGCCTTCGGCACACCCGCCCCGAGCCACTCCATGGCCCGCGTCAACACCTTCGCCTTCTCCGGCATCGACGCGGTTCCGGTCGAGGTGCAGGTGCAGATCTCCGGCGGCACGCCGGCCTTCCTGGTGGTCGGCCTGCCCGACAAGGCGGTGGGTGAGGCGCGCGAACGGGTGCGGGCCGCGTTCAGCGCGATGGGCCTGTCGCTGCCGCCACGCCGCATCCTGATCAACCTGAAGCCCGCCGACCTGCTGAAGGAAGGCAGCCATTTCGACCTGCCGCTGGCGCTCGGCGTGCTGGCGGCGATGGACGTCCTGCCGCGCGACGAGATCGCCGGCTACGCCGCCCTGGGCGAGCTGTCCCTGGACGGTTCGCTGAACCCGGTCGCCGGCGTGCTGCCCGCGGCAATCGGCGCGTCCCGGCGCGACCTTGGGCTGATCTGCCCCGCCGGCCAGGGCGGCGAGGCCGCCTGGGCCGGGCGCATCGAGGTGCTGGCGCCGGCCGACCTGCTGTCGCTGATCAACCATTTCCGCGGCACCCAGGTGCTGACCCCCCCTGACCCGGCCGGCGTGGCGGAGGCGGGCCGCGGCCCTGACCTGGCCGACGTGAAAGGCATGGAAACCGCCCGCCGCGCCGTGGAGATCGCCGCCGCCGGTGGCCATAACCTGTTGTTCATCGGCTCTCCGGGTTCCGGCAAGTCGATGCTGGCGGCGCGGCTGCCCGGGTTGCTGCCCGACCTGGCGCCGCGCGAGGCGCTGGAGGTCAGCATGATCCACAGCGTCGCCGGCCTGCTGGCGGGCGGCCGCCTGGTCATGCGCCCGCCGTTCCGCGAGCCCCATCACTCCGCCTCGCAGGCCGCGCTGACCGGCGGCGGCCAGCGGGCGCGCCCCGGCGAGGTCAGCCTGGCGCATCGCGGCGTACTGTTCCTTGACGAACTGCCCGAGTTCCCCCGCCCGGCGCTGGATTCGCTGCGCCAGCCGATGGAGACGGGCCGCACGACGGTGTCGCGCGCCACCGCGCACATCACCTATCCGGCGCGGTTCCAGCTCGTGGCGGCGATGAACCCGTGCCGCTGTGGCTATCTCGGCGACGCGTCGCGGGAGTGCGGCCGGGCGCCCCGCTGTGGCGAGGACTACCAGCTTCGCATCAGCGGCCCGGTGACGGACCGCGTGGACCTGACGGTGGAAGTTCAGCCGGCGACCGCGGCCGAGCTTGCCCGCGCGCCGCCCGGCGAGGCGAGCGAAGCTGTTGCGGCTCGGGTCGCGCGGGCTCGGGCGGCACAGGCCGCGCGCTACGGCGAGGACGGCCCGCTGTGCAACGCCGAGGTGGACATGGCGGCGATCCGGCTGGTGCCGGACGCGCAGGCGCTGGCCAGCCAGGCGATGGACAAACTGCGCCTGTCGCCGCGCGGCTACACAAGGGTGCTGCGTGTCGCCCGTTCGATCGCCGATCTGGCCGGTGCGGCGGTGGTGGGCCGGGTGCACGTCGCCGAGGCTCTGGCGTTCCGCCAGCGCGTGTACGGGCGGAAGGGGTGATTGACCGCTATCACTAAAATTGTGATAGGACTCGTGCCTGGCTGATCCGGCACCGCAAGCGACGCTACGACGACGGCATGATCCTCGAGATGGTGCTGTGGGAGGTGCCGGGACCGGTGCGTGGGTCAGAACATGGGCTGAAGTACTCGCTTTTCTACGGCACTGGGAAAGCGCGCTTGATCGGCTACGACAATGAAGCCGGCAAGGGAGACCACCGGCCCTAAGGCACCTCTGAGGAGCCGTACCATTTCACGGCAGCGAAACGGTTGCTGGAGGATTTCCTGGCCGATGTGCGTGCGGTCCGCCGCCGGGGCTGAAGGAGGTATCTGCATGTCCCATGTAAAGGTCATCGTCGGCGGCACGATCGAAGACGATGCCGCCGACCTGCTGGATGCCTGGCACCGCACGGCACAGGGCGAGCATGTCGCGGCCGAGCGCGTTCTGGCCTTCGAAAGTTGGGAAGGCTTGTCCAAGGTGCTGACCGGCGAGCGCTTTCGGCTCCTGCGGCATGTGCATGACCACCCCGAGCCATCGATCAGCGCCCTGGCACGCGCGCTCGGCCGGCAATACAGCCGGGTTCACGCCGATGTGGCAGCCCTGGAGGCCGTTGGGCTGATAGTGCGCGCGGATGGTGCGCTACGTGTCACGACCGATCGCATTATGGCGGACATCCGCTTGTAGCCGAAGCGCCGAACGGTCACGCGGGTGGCCGCAACAGGCTCTGCGCACGTGCGTTCGGGCTGCTTGCACGATAGGATGCGTGATGGACCTCAAGGAGTTGACAGTGGCCAGCGCAGTTTCGGCTGACGTGGTTTCTGCTCCGATCGCGGAAGCAGTGGACCGGGTAGCACTGAGCCACGAGCGGATCATTCTGACGCGCGACGGTAAGCCGGTTGCCGCGATGGTGCCGCTGGCCGACGTGGCGGCCCTCGAAGCGATCGAGGATGCCGCCGACGCCGAAGCCGCCGCCGCTGCGCTGGCGGAATGGGAAGCGGCCGGCCGGCCTTTGGGCTCCACGCTCGAGGCTTTGGCAGAGCGTCATGGGATAGACCTCCGCGCACGGGACGCGTGACCTACCGGGTTGTCTTCACACCACGAGCCGAACGCGAGTTCGACGCGCTGGATGGCAGCGTGCGCGGGCGGATCGCGCATGCTTTGGACAGGCTCGCCGCCGCGCCGCGTGACTCTGCGAATGTGAAGGCATTGACCGGAGGCGGCTACAGGCTCCGCGGTGGCGACTGGCGGGTGATCTACGCATTGCAGGATGACGTGCTGGTGGTTCTCGTGCTCCGTGTCGGGCACCGGCGGGAGGTCTATCGCTGACGCCGTATCCCCCGCGTTGCCAACAGCCCGGAATTGGCGTCACCCTTCCGGCCGATCATCCAGGAGGACAAGCCATGTTCATCGCGATGAACCGTTTCAAAGTCGTGCGCGGCGCGGAAGCGGACTTCGAGCAAGTCTGGACCAGCCGCGACACGCACCTGCAAGGCGTGCCCGGCTTCGTCGTGTTCCACCTGCTGCGTGGCCCGGAACGTGACGACCACACGCTGTTCTCGTCGCACACGATCTGGCGCAGCCGCGCGGATTTCGAGGCCTGGACGAACTCCGAGGCGTTCCGCATGGCGCACCGCAACGCCGGGCAGAACCGCCCGCTGTATCTCGGCCATCCGGAATTCGAGGGCTTCGAGGTCGTCCAGGAAGTCCGCGCCGGACGGGAGGCGGCGTGATGCGTTTCGATGGCAAGGTCGGCGTCGTGACCGGCGCCGGCTCCGGCATCGGCCGCGCCACCGCGATCGGCTTCGCGCAGCGTGGCGGCAAGGTGGTGGTGGCCGATGTGAACGGCGACAACGCCGCGTCGGTCGTGGCGGAGATCACCGCCGCCGGCGGCAGGGCGCTCGCGGTGGCTGCCGACATTATGAACCCGCGCGAGATCGATGCGATGCTGGATCGCGCGGTCGAGGCCTATGGCCGGCTCGACGTGCTGCACAACAACGCTTTCGGCGTGCCTCCGACGTTGCAGGGCCGGCGGATGGCGCGGGTGGCCGAGCTGGACCAGGGCGTGTGGGACTACTCCTTGCAGGTCGGGTTGACCGCGGTGATGCAGGCGACGCGCTCGGTCCTGCCGATCATGCTGCGCCAGGGTGGTGGGGCGATCGTCAACACCGCGTCGATCTCCGGGCTGTTCGGCGATTACGGCATCGCCGCGTACAACGCGATGAAGGCGGGCGTGGTGAACTTCACGCGCGTGGTGGCGATGGAATACGCGGGGGAAAATATCCGCTGCAACTGCATCTGCCCTGGCGCGATCGACACGCCGCTGCTGCGCCGTTCGCTCGATACGATCCAGGGGTTTTCCCAGGCGACCGTTGCGGCCATCCCGATGGGGCGTTTGGGCAAGCCGGAGGAGATGGCGAATGTCGTGCTGTTCCTGGCATCGGACCTCGCGTCCTACGTCACCGGCGCGGCGTTCGTCGCGGATGGAGGGTTGACGGCGAAGACCGGCATCCCGACGCGCTTCACCGACTGACGCGTACCGCTGCCGGTGCGATGCTACATCGAGTCGGCGGAACCGACAGAAAAGCAAGATCAGATTCACCACAAAGGCACGAAGGCACAAAGTCCTTTGTCCTGGTTGCAAACTCTCTTGGTTGGAACCGAAAAATCTCGCCATCGGAGCAAAGCACTTTGTGCCTTCGTGCCTTTGTGGTGAATCTACTTTCTTCGAACGCACCACTCAGGCCGAGCGAACCCAGCCGCGAGCAGACCGGACCGGGTCACGACCCGCCACGCAGCACCTCCGGGTTCACCACGTTGATCGGCGCCCCGGCCGCAAAAGCGTTGATCTGGTCGAAAATATCGGTGAACTGGATTTCGTATTCGTCGCGCGAGACGTAGCCGATATGCGGCGTGCAGACGACGTTATCCATCGTCAGCAGCGGATGCCGCGTGTCATGCAGCGGCTCGTCCTCGAACACGTCCACCGCCGCCATGCCGGGCCGGCCCGCGCGCAACGCCGCCACCAGCGCGCCGGACTCGATCAGCCCCGCGCGGCTGGTGTTCACCAGCAACGCCGTCGGTTTCATCCGCGCCAGGTCGCTCGCGGTGACGATGCCGCGCGTCGCCGGCACCAACCGCATGTGCAGCGACACGACGTCGCATTCCGCGAAGAACGCCTCCCGGCTGTCCGCCGTCGCGTGGCCGTCGGCGCGCGCCTGAGCCATCGACGCCTCGCGTGCCAGGAACTGCACCCGCATGCCGAACACCTTGCCGAATTCGGCGACCGCCTTGCCGATGCGGCCATAGCCATAGATGCCGAGCGTCTTGCCGCGCAGCGAGGTGCCGACGCCGCACTGCCAGTTTCCCGCGCGCAACGACGCCATCTGCTGCGGAATTTGCCGCAGCGCGGCGATCACCAGCCCCCAGGTCAGCTCCGCCGTGGCATGGGACGGCGTGTCGGCGTGCTGGCTGGATGACACGACCACCCCGAGCCGAGTGCAGGTGTCGATGTCGATGTGCGGATAGACGCTGCGCTGGCTGATCAGCCGCAGCTTCGGCAGGCGTTCCAGCAGTGGCGTGCGGATTTGCGTGCGCTCGCGGATCAGCACCAGCGCCTCGGTGTCGCGCAGGCGCTCGGCCAGGACATCGACGTCCTGCACATGGTCGTTCCAGATCGTCACATCATGGCCCGCCAGCTTGCCGAAGCACGGCAGGCTGCGCAGCGTGTCGAACCAGTCATCCAGGATCGAGACTTTCATCCGTCGATTTCCTTACTCAGCAGCCGGCAATTTGCGCGACACTGCCCACAGTGTCGTGAGCGGGCTTGGCCTGGTCACCCACGTCTTTGGTTCGTGCCACGCAACAAAGTCGTGGAGGGCCGGCCTTCGCCGACCATGACACATTACTACATGACACATTACGAAGTGTCGCCTTGCTTGCCGACTGCTTCGGAATGCCTCCCGCGTGCGTGCGTGCGTGCGTGCGTGCTGTGCAGGGCCAGGCTGGTGGCCTGCTTCGCATATTCACCCTGCTCGGACGCCGTGACTACCGGCCTGCACGCGGCGGCGCGATCGGGCCTATAGGCCGGCAAGGCGAGCGATCACAGGCGCGCAGGCGTCCATATAGGATTCAAAGATGGTATAGCTTGACAGACCCCAGCGCTGCCGGCGCTCGAGCAAATCCTCGACAATCTGATCCACCGTGCCGATCAGCAGGTGAGGACTTTGCAGGAACTCGTCCGGGGTAAGCTGCGGCCAGCGGCCGGTCAGCGCCTCGGCCGCACCACGCCGGTCGTCGGTCACCACGACGCGCTGCACGAGTACGTTCAGTTCCAACTTCGCATAACGGTCATCGCCCGCTACCTCGCGCACAAGGCGCAGCCGTTCTTCGACGCCCGACACCCGCCACGCGGACAGGTCGGGTGGCGCCGCGCCGCCCTGGCGGAAAGTTATTCCCGATAACCCGACGATATCAGCCTCACGCGCCGCCAGCGTCAGCAAACGCCGGCCGTTGCCGCCGATCAGGATGGGCAGGCGAGGCTGCTGCACCGGACGCGGCTCCAGCGTGTGGCCGGTCACCCGGTAGTGCCGGCCGGCGAACATGACCGCCTCCCCCGCGAGCAATCCCTTGATGATGGTGACGGCCTCGGCCAGCCGCTCGACCCTTGTGCCGCCGGTATCGAAGGTCGCGCCGATCTGGTCGTATTCGGACTTGATGCTGCCCGCGCCCAACCCGAGCACGAACCGTCCGTCGGTGAGGATATCGACCGTCGCCGCCTCGCGCGCCACCAGCACCGGGTGGCGCAGGTCGTTGTTGAGCACATTGGTCCACACGCGAAGCTGCTTCGTCGCGTTCGCGGCACTGACCAAGGCCGGCATCGGCGACATCAGGTCCGTCAGATGATCGGGCACGCCGATCGAACTATACCCGAGGTCCTCGACCTTGCGGGCCTTGTCGGTCCATTCGGTGCGCGACCGGGCCGACCAGATGCTCACGCCAAACCGAAAGGGTTGCATGGGAGGTTTCCTTCGCGGCGCTGACAATCACCGCCCTGTCTTCATGGCAATCCTTCGGCTGCTCCTCATGCCTCACCGTCCTGGGCGGCGCCGGCATACAGAGCCGCCAGTTCGGCATGGTCGGTCAGCCAGCACGACGCATCGCGTTGCACCAGGGCGAGCGACTCCATGAACGCGATCGCCCCGTATGGCCGGCCGAACACGTGGGCATGGACGGTGATGTCGAGGCATGCGAACGGACTGCCCAGCGCCGGCCAGCCCTCGACGATGCGCGCCAGCGTGCGGGTGAACGCCTCCGGCTCGTTGCCATAGCGGACATAGAGCGGCATGTCGTTCACCTCCATCGTGAACGGCATGCCGAGCAGCGCGCCGTCCGCGGTGTCGATGCGGTAGGGCAGGTCGGAGTCGAACATGTCGGCATGCCAGCGGAAGCCGGCGCGTGCCAGCAGTTGCGAGGTGACCGTGCTCGGGGTGCAGCGCGGACTGAGCCAGCCAGGCGGCGCGTGTCCGGCCGTGCGGGTCAGCACATCGACACAGCGGGCAATGTCCTCGCGTTCCGCATCTGGCGTCAGGTAGGGCGGTAGCGTGCCCTGGCTCCAGCCATGCGCCGCCACCACATGGCCGCGCGCGGCGATGGCAGCGGGGAGCTCGGGGTAGCGTTCGGCCAACACGCCGCTGGTGTAGAACACCGCCCGCGCACCGGCGCGATCGAGCAAATCCAGCAACCGCTGGGCACCGGCTTTCGGGCCGTAGTCTGCCCAGGACAGCGCCTGCAGGTCGGGCACGCCGGGTTTCAGCGGATTGCCCATCGGGCCGATGCCGGGCGCGCTGCCCTCGGCCCAGCCCTCCAGCATGACGCTGACCGATACCGCCAGCGGGCGTCCGGCGGGCCACCGCGTGGGAACAGGGGCGGCGGTCATGGCCAGCCCAGCCATGCGCAGATGGCGCGGCCCATCACCCATTCCTTGTCGCGATCGGAGAGGAACGCCAGTTCCTCGGTGAACATCGTCACCGCCTGGCGATAGGTGCAGGGCAGCCGGGTCAGGTCGGTGCCCCAGAACATGCGCAGCGGCCCGAACGCGTCGAACACCTGCCGCAGATAGTCATGCACGTTGCGGTATGGGTAGGGCTGCGTCGAACTGGCCGGCGTGGCCGACGCCTTCGCCGCGACGTTGGGTCGTTTTGCCAGGGAACACAGCAACGGAATGTCGGCATACGCCGCATCGTCCTTGGCGCGGCGAAGCGCGAGGTGGTCGATCACGATGCGCAGCCCGGGATAATGCTCTGCGATGCGGTCGATCACCGGCAGCAGTCCGGGACACGAGATCATCACCGGCAGCCCGTGGCGCTGCGCCGCGTCCCACACCCACTCGGCGCTGCCGTCGGTCAGCCACGCGCTCTCGCGCCCGGCGGTGAAGCGCAGGCCGAGCATGCCGGGCTGCCGCCGCCAGCTTGCCGCCGCCGCGGGATCGGCGGGGTGCAACGGCAGCCGCCCCATGACGGCGAAACGATCCGGATAGTGCCGCGCGGCTTCCAGCGCGAGGTCGTTGCGATCGCCCTCCCACGACGGCGGCACGATCACCACGCGGTCGACGCCGGCGGCGTCCATTTCCCGCAGCAGCGCATCCTTGCCCAGTGGCGTGTCACGATGCGCGTAGTGATGGCCCGCCGCGGGCCACGGCCGTTCCGGCGTGTCTGCGGCCCAGATATGCACCTGTGCATCGACGATCATGACGACGTACCCCCCTCTTCCGCTGTGCGGGAGAGGGGGTAAGGGCACACTTCCTCTCCCGCTTGCCGGAGAGGGTAGGGTGAGGGTGCCGCGTGCGGCACGCAATACCCTCGCCCAGCCTCTCCCGCGTAGCGGGAGAGGGGTAATGTCAGCTCAGTGGAACACCAACGTGCGGAGTTCGATGCTCTCGCGCGGTGCCACATCGGGGCCGACGGTCGGATCCTCGAACGCGGTATGCGGCGCGAAGCGGGCGCGGCCATCCGTCGCCGAATCATAGCACTTCAGCAGCAGCGCCTCGTCCGGCTGCATGTCCGGCACGTAGAACCAGCGATGCTGCGGATTGAACAGTACGCCGTAGGTCTCGCCGACCCGGTCGCGATACACCAGGTCCGACGGCACCAGGTCGCCCGGCGCCACCGAGCGTGCGTCGCACACCGCCAGCGGCGCATCGCGCAGCGGGCCACGGATCGGCCGCCACAGGTTGATCACCTGCACGCGCCCACGCAGCAATTCCTCCGCCTCGTCGCCGAGCAAGTCGCGCACCCGTTGCGGACCGGACTTCGCCGTGTGGTCCACGTGCACGCGGGTTGCCGGCTGGCGTGGCGTGCCGGGCGCACGATCGTCCACGCCGAGCACCCGGCGCCGAACCGTATGGTCGAACACGAACACACGCCGCGCGCCGGTCACCTCGGCCAGGGCGCGCTCGGCTTCGGCGTAGTAGATCCGGCGCACTTCGTCATCGTCATAGAAATCGCGCACCGCGCTCTGGTGGTGCAGCAGCGCGAAGCCCTCACGGTCGAGGTTGATCTCGGCCTCGAGCGGCCGCGCGCTGAGGATCGACACGACATGGGTCTCCGCCTCGCTGTTGGAGCGCGGCACGCCGGGCGGCGGATCATAGGTGTAGTTGCGTGGCCGCTCCGTCATCGGGGCGAGATAATTCAGCGCCGCGTCGACATGCGGCAGGGCGGCGACCGCCGCGATTGTCCGCGGCCGGGCTTCGGTGAGTGTGTTCATACTGGGCTCCTTCAGGTGGATGATGTTGCCGGGTGGATAGCGTTGCCGGCGGCGTCAGTACGGCCGTGTCACGCGCCAGAACGGCTGCCTGACTTCGTGCCAGACATCGGTCGACGACACGCCCATGTCGCGGAGTTCGCGCGCGCTCAGCCGTGCTAGTTCCTGCCGCTCACGCCCCTGGCGCTGCCACAGCCGCAGCGTCGCGGCCAGTCGCGCAAACAGCCCGGGCCGCCGCGGCGGCGCATAGCGCGGGGAGAGCGGGACGGCTTGACAATTTGTCAGCGATTGATGGACCAGGGCGGCCATGGCCAACCTCCAACCTATGGTTTGCTTGCCGAAAATGACGGCTTACCTGGCGAAAAGATGAGCGCCTTGCCGGCACCTGACAAAGGATGCTTTGTCAGGCTTCACATGAGGCGATGTCATGGATAGGCTCTCCGCATGGCCACGCTTCCCTCGCTCAACGGCCTGCGCGCGTTCGAGGCAGCGGCGCGGCATCTCAGCTTCACCCTCGCCGCCACCGAGCTGAACGTGACGCAGACCGCGATCAGCCATCAGATCCGCCGGCTGGAGGACCAGCTCGGCATCCGCCTGTTCGAGCGGCGCAATCGCGGACTGGCTCTGACGCGCGAGGCGCAGGGCTACCTGCCGTCGGTGCGTGCCGCGTTCGAGGACCTGCGCCAGGCCACGGCGCGGCTGCAACGCCCCGGGCGCGACGAGCTGCTGGTCGTCAGCACCACGGCGTCGCTGGCGGCGAAATGGCTGGTGAGCCGGATGGCCGCGTTCCAGGACGCGCATCCGGGCATCGAGGTGCGCATCACCACCTCCGCCCACCTGGTCGATTTCCGGCGCGAGCAAGTGGACATGGCGGTGCGCTACGGGCGCGGGAACTGGCCGGGATTGCGCGCGCAATGGCTGATGGCGGAGGACATTTTCCCGGTCTGCAGCCCAGCTTTACTGCACGCCGAAAAGCCGCTGCGGCGGCCGGAGGATCTGGCGCACCACACCCTGCTGCACGCCACGGTGTCGCGCGAGGACTGGCAGCTCTGGCTGACCGCGGCGGGATTGCCGACGTCGCTGGCCACGCGCCGCGGGCTGAGCTTCGACCAGAGTTTCATGGCGATCCAGGCGGCGATGGACGGGCTGGGCGTGGCGCTCGGGCGTACGCCGTTTGTCGAGACGGATATCGCCGCGGGGCGGCTGGTGGTGCCGTTCGACGTCGTGCTGCCGGCCGATGCTGGGTTCTACATCGTCGCGCCCGAGGAAGCCGCCGACATGCCGAAGATCGCGCTGTTCCGTGATTGGCTGATCGGGTCGGTGGCGCCTGGTGCGGTCGCGCCGCCACCCGATTTGCCGCCGGCGCAGGGGAGGCGAGGGACGGTCACGCGTTGATCGTGTCGGCGGCAGCGACGCTGTCCCAACAGGGAGGACGTCCAAGAGCGGTGGAGGGCCACCGGGTTTGATTGCCACAAAATAGCACAGCAGAATGCCGACGCCATGATGGGACGAGGGTCTTCAGAAAATCGATTGGGTGGTTTGGGAAAATGGCCGACGGGTCAAAACCAGAGGCCGCAACCAAACATGGGTACGGCGTTCCGCACTGCTGCTGCCAGGCTGGTTTGTGACGAGCAACACCAACCACGCAGAGGAGGAACGCCGTGGAGCAATTTATAGCCAAGCATGCCGAGCATGACATCGGCACGCTCTCCGGATTCGATCGGCTGGTGTTCCGCGGCACCTTGCGCATGCTGGCACACCGCGGTGGCATGATGAGCTACCTGTCGCATGTGGGGGTATTGCTCAAGGACCTCAAGAGAGATGTCAGGGAAGTGGCCCCCCGGCCCATGCGGATCACGGAAGAGCCATGAAAGACTCGCTCAGTGGCCATCCGTGGTTCTCGCACGTCCTCCGTGTTATTAATGTTCGTGAAATGATTGCCATCGCACCCAGTGCGCTCAGGAATCATAGAAATGACACATCAGTCCACGGCTGGAGAGATCGGCGGTAAAGTAAGAATTTGAAACACAGATTTCACAGATTTCACAGATTAAGGCACAGATACCATTAATACGTTCTGTGCCTTAATCTGTGAAATCTGTGAAATCTGTGTTTCAAAACCTTGCTTTTGTCAGCTCCGTCCAGCAGGGACGCTGCGGAGTTTGCTCGATTCAATGGGCATGTCCAACTCCCACGCAATAACTCGCGGTAGGGACGCGCGTTACCGCGCGTCCCTACCGCGATTTACTACAGCCCCACCACGCTCGCCGCCATCGCACCATAACGCGCGCCGGCGACGTTATCCGGCCCGAACAGCCGTTCCACCTCCGCCAGTGTCGCCGCCGACGGAAGCAGCCCGGCCGCCGCGGCGTTCTCCTCCAGCCGCTCGCGCTTGCTGCTGCTGACGATCGGCACCACGTCCTGACCGCGCGCCAGAACCCAGGCCAGCGCGAGCTGCGCCGGCGTGCAGCCCTCCGCCGCGGCGATGCGCCGGAACTCCGCCAGCAGCGCCAGGTTGTGCCGCAGGTTGTCGCCGGAGAAGCGCGGCATGCCGTGGCGCACATCGCCGGCCGGCGGTTCGCTCGTGATACCGCCAGCGAGGAAGCCGCGTCCCAACGGGCTATAGCCGACGAAGCCGATGCCCAGCTCGCGGCAGACGCCCAGCACCTCGGCCTCGACGTGGCGGGTCCATAGCGAATATTCGATCTGTACCGCGCTCATCGGGTGCACCGCGTGGGCGCGCCGGATGGTGGCCGGCGCTGCCTCGGAAATGCCCAGGAAGCGTACCTTGCCGGCACGCACCAGCTCGGCCATTGCGCCGACCGTGTCCTCGATCGGCACCGTCGGATCGACGCGGTGGATGTAATAAAGATCGATCGTGTCGATGTTCAGGCGGCGCAGGCTCGCCTCGCAGGCCTGCTTCACATAGGCGGGCCGTCCGTCCGCCGTCGGCGTGCCGTCCGGCTTGCGCAGGTTGCCGAACTTGCTCGCCACCACGTAGTCGCCGCGCCGGCCGGCGATCGCCTTGCCCACCAGCACTTCGTTGGCACCCTTGGCATACGCATCGGACGTGTCGAGGAAGCCGATGCCAAGCGCCGCGGCGCGATGGATGATGCCGATCGCATCCGCCTCGGCCGGCGGCGTGCCATACGCCTCGGTCAGCGTCAGGCAGCCAAGCCCGATGGCGGAAACCGTAAGCTGGCCGAGACGACGTTGCTGCATGGCAGTTGCCAGTTTCCAATGTGCCGGTTGCCCGCCGGTCGCAAACGATGTCGTCGCCAACGATACGGGGAGCTGGTGAGGTCAGAGCAGGAAGGGGAGGCGGCCCTCGCGGTAGCCATCCTGGTCGAAATGCTGCTGTCCGGAGGTCAGCCGGCCGGCCCGGATGTATTCCGCGACCTCGGGGTTCTCGGTGAGGTACCAGCGTTCATCGACCGCCATCGGGAACGGCAGGCGTCCCTCGAAATAGCCGTTATGCACGAAGTGGTCGCGTGCCGACGACACCTTGCCGTTCGCGATGCCCGTGACGACGTCCGGGTATTGCTCCAGGTACCAGGCCTCATCGACGTCGATCACCGCCAGCATGGCGCGGACCATGGCGAGGAAGCCGTCATACGTCGCGCTGACCGTCAGCTTGCCCCTGTCGCTGCCGACGGTCACCATGACCTTGACCTTATCGAACGGCGGCAGGTAGCTCATGCTGGGGTTCCTCGGACGGCCACCAGCGCAGTGTACACGTCCGGCGGCGGGGCCGG
This sequence comes from Acetobacteraceae bacterium, assembly GCA_035486135.1. Lineage (GTDB taxonomy): Bacteria > Pseudomonadota > Alphaproteobacteria > Acetobacterales > Acetobacteraceae > JASHVB01. The sequence continues at coordinate 11,073 of DATHNI010000155.1, read as the reverse complement.
AAGCTGGCAACCCCCGATCGGCGTCACACCTTAGCGGCGCGCTTACGGCCCATCTTGCGGGGCACCGATCGTTTCTGCCCAAGACCGATCTTCTTGGCGAGGGCGGACCGCGTCTTGGCATAGTTCGACGCCACCATCGGATAGGATGACGGCAATCCCCAGCGCGCGCGGTACTGATCCGGTGTCAGCTTGTGGTCCGTCATCAGGTGCCGCTTCAGCATCTTCATCTTCTTGCCGTCTTCCAGGCAGACGATGTAGTCCGCGAACACCGACTTGGTCGGCGGCACTGCGGCCTTCGGCTTGCTCGATTCCGCGGGTTCCTCGCCGATGGTGGACAGCGTGCGGTACACCTCGCGGATCAGGTCCGGCAGCTTGTCCGGCTCCACCGGGTTCTTCGCGACAAGCGCACTGACGATCTGCGCCGTCAATCCCAATACTGTATCAGTTGACTCAACCATTGTTGTTTGCCTTCTGGTCAGCCCGATTCGCTAGTCTGAGTGCAGTATCCGGACCGGACCATAGATTATCCACAGTTTCAAGCAATGCTAAAAAACTCCGCCGCTGGCCCGGGCCGGCGGCGGAGTTGCAACGACGATTACGATTCGTGCGGCGGTTAGTTCAGGCCGACTTCAATTGCGCTTCAGCAAACTCGTAGTTGGCAATCTTGTCGAGCCAGTTCTGCAGGTAGTCTGGCCGGCGATTGCGGAAGTCCAGGTAGTAGCTGTGCTCCCACACGTCGCAACCCAGCAGCACCTTGCCCTCGCCGGTGGCGAGCGGGTTGGAGCCGTTCGGCGTCTTCGTCACCTTCAACTTGCCGTCCGAGCCGACGACCAGCCAGGCCCAGCCGGAGCCGAACTGGCTGACGCCGGCCGCCTTGAACTCATCCTTGAATTTCGCCACGCCGCCCAGGTCTTCGTTGATCTTCTTCTCCAGGGCGCCCGGAATGCTGCCGCCCTTCGGGCTCATGCACTGCCAGAACACGATGTGGTTCCAATGCTGTCCCGCATTGTTGAACACCGGTCCGCCGGCCGACGCGGTCGCCTTGACGATTTGGTCGAGCGACTTGCCCTGCAGCGATGCGTCCTTCTCGACGAAGCCGTTCAACGCGGTGACGTAAGCCTGATGGTGCTTGCCGTGGTGCAGGTCGAGCGTTTCCTCGCACATGCCCTGTCCCGCAAGGGCAGTCTTGGAGTAGGGCAGGGTGGGTAGTTCGAAAGCCATGGGCATCCTCCGCCTGGTTGCAGTAAAACATTAGGGGTTCGACGAGGCCGATGGACCGGCCAGGCGACCGCGGCGCCGCGTTGTGCCAGTGCCGTTATCCGCATTGCCGTTATCCGCGTTGCCGTTACCCGCGTCCCGGTTCCTCGTCATTGCCGGCGCGGCGCAGGATACAGCCCCGCCCTCACGGCGCAAGCGAGGCGCCGCGGTAAACCTCCGGTCATCACGCTTGCGTGTCCGCGCGATCCGCGCCACCTCGTGCGGCATGGACGCAACGCTCGCCGCACTGGTGCGCCGGCACGATCCGGATCGCTTCCTCACCGCGCTGTTCGCGCCACCCGAACGACGCGATGCGTTGCTGACGCTGTATGCATTCAATCATGAACTGGCGCGCGCGCGCGAAGTTGCATCGGAACCGACGCTGGCATTGATCCGCCTGCAATGGTGGCGCGAGGTGGTGGACGGTGCGGTGCGGCAGCACGAGGTCGCCACACCGCTCGCCGCCGCGATCCACAGCGGCACTCTGCAACGCGTCGATCTGCACGCGCTGATCGAGGCGCGCGAGATCGAGGCGGAGCCGGAGATCGCCACGCTCGACGAATGGCGCGCGTACGTGCTGGCAGGTGCGGGTGGTCTCGCCGTGGCCGCGGCGCGTTTGCTCGGTGCGCCGGAGCCGGAAGCGTTGCGGCCGCTGGGGGCAGCGTATGGCGTGGCTGGATTGCTGCGCAGCGTGACAGTGCTCGCGGCGCGCGGACGCTGCCTGCTGCCGGTGAAGTTGCTGGCCGCGCAGGGCGTGCCGGTGGAAGCGGCAATCAGCGCGCCCGATGCGCCGCCGGTGCGCGCGGTGCTGACACGAGTTGCCGAGGAGGGCCGGGTGTTGCTGCGCCAGGGCAAGGCCGCGCGCGTGCCGCGCGGCGCGATTGCCGCGGCACTGCCGGCCGTACTGGCGCGGCGTGACCTCGCGCGATGGCCGCGCCTGGCGCCGGCACCACGCGGGATCGGTGACAAGCTGGCGGTGACCATCGCGGGACTGCGCGGGCGGGTTTAGAAAACCTCTCCCGCGCTGCGCGCGGGAGAGGTCGCCGCGCAGCGGCGGGTGAGGGTGATCGGGCCGGCACGCAGCAGAAACTGCATGACGACCCGATCGCCCTCGCCCTCGCCCGCTGCGCTACCGCGCCTCGACCTCGCCTGCGTAGCTGGCGAGGATGTTGGCTGCGATCAGCCGCTGGTACTGCATCTCCACATCCACCTTCCGGATGCGCGCGGTCCCAGCGCAGGCGACCGCGGCGGTGCCGGCGGCCACGCCCCAGGCCAGTGCGTCCTCCAGCGTCGCGCCGTTCGCCAGGGCCAGCGTCATCGCCGCGGTGAAACTGTCGCCGGCACCCACCGCGCTGCGGATCTCGCAGGCCAGGGCGGGACGCCGGATCACGCCGTCGGCGGAGGCCACGAATGCGCCCTCCTCGCCCAGCGTCACCGCCACCAGCCGCGCCGCCCCGGCGCGCACCAATGCCATCGCCTCCGCCTCCTGCTCTCGCGGTTCCAGCAGCGTGCGCCCGGCCAGCGCCTCCAGCTCGCCCAGGCTCGGCTTGATCAGCTCGATGCCGCTGCCCAGCGCCGCGCGCAACGCGGGGCCCGAGGTGTCCAGCACGAATTTCTGCCCGCGCCGCCCGGCCGCGAGCGCCACGCGCGCATAGATGTCCATCGGCATGCCATGCTCCAGGCTGCCGCTGGCGATCAGCCAGTCGCAGGAGATTGTCTCCAGCACTTCCAGCATGCGGTGCCAGTCGGCGTCGGTGACGTCCGGCCCCTCCTGGACGAAGCGATATTCCAGGTTGGTCGAGGACTCGAACACGTTGAAGCAGATGCGGGTGTAGCCGTTGATCGGGATGTTCCGGTGCGGCACGTCGGCGGCGTCCAGCATCTCCTGGATCAACGCGCCGGTCACCCCGCCGGCCATCATCACCGCCAGCGTGTCGCCGCCCAGCTCGCGCAGCACGCGCGCCACGTTGATGCCGCCGCCGCCGGGGTCAAGGTGGTCGTCCCGCGTATGAATTTTGTGCGTATGCACCACGCGGCGCGCACTACAGGCGATGTCCAGCGCCGGATTGAGGGTCAGGGTAACGAGGCGAGGTGGCATGGCACCGCTCCGTCTGCATTTGTGCGCGCGCATTCTGGCCGATTTCGCGCCGCGACCGATTGATCAGGATCAATGCCGATCGGCGGCAGCGCGTGCATGACAGTGCCCGCAGTTCGGAGGGCACAGAACATGGTCGGCATCAGCCTGACGGCGGAACAAATCCGGGCGGCACCGCCCGAGGTGCGCCACTGGATCGAGCAACAATGTGCCACCCTGTTCGCGCCGGCGGTGGAAGAGCAACCGCACGCGGAACCCCACCACCCGGCCCAGGTTCACCTGGCCCAGATAGCACCGGGCGACGCGCAGGCGGTGCTGGAGCAAATCGAGGACATCCTGCCGGTGGTCAGCGTGTTCTTCGAGCTCGGGCGAGAGAACGCCAGCGTGCCCGTGCAGGGCATGCGCGTGTTCCGCCTGCCCGAGATCCTGCGCCATACGCGGCTTGAATCGGTGTCGCAGGTGATCGAATGCCTGGACGTGATCAACGACGCGCTGCGCCATGTCCGCCACGATCCCGAGGCGATGATCTGCGCGGTTGACCGCGAGGGGCGCTGCTTCGTGGCCGAGGCGACCTCGCATGCGATCCTGACGCTCTGGCAGGGCATCGTCGCATCGCGCGGCTTGCAGTTGCCGGCGAAGCCCGACCCGGGCGCCGCCACCACGGCAGCATTGGCGGCTTGCTCATGAACCGCGACGCCCACGACCTGACGCCGGTCGTCGATCTCAGCCTGGAATCGGGCACCGGCCCGTTCCGCACCCGGCAGCCGCTCTATGTGGACCTGCTGCCGCCCTGCAATCACGCATGCCCTGCCGGGGAGAACATCCAGGGCTGGCTGGCGCTGGCGCAGGCCGGCGAGTACCGCAAGGCGTGGGAGCTGCTGGTCGGCGACAACCCGCTGCCGGCCACGCATGGACGGGTTTGCTACCATCCGTGCGAAAGCGGCTGCAATCGCGGGCACATGGATGCCGCGGTGTCGATCCATGCGGTGGAACGCTTCCTCGGCGACATGGCGAAGGCGAAGGGCTGGGACTATCCGGCCGCTGCGCCGTCCTCGGGCAAGCGCGTGCTGGTGGTCGGCGCCGGGCCGAGCGGGCTGTCGGCCGCCTATCACCTGACGCGGCTCGGCCATGCGGTGGAAATCCACGAGGCCGGGCCGGTGGCCGGCGGCATGCTGCAATTCGGCATCCCCGCCTATCGCCTGCCGCGCGCCGAACTCGCGGAGGAGGTCGCGCGCATCGAGCGGTTCGGCGTGAAGATCGTGCTGAACCATCCGGTGACCGACGTGCTGGCCGAGCGCGACGCGGGAAAATTCGACGCGGTGTTCGTGGCGATCGGCGCGCATGTGGCGCAGCACGTCGACATCCCGGCGCGTGACGCCGTGCGGGTGCTGGATGCGGTCAAGATGCTGCACGACATCGGCACCGGCGAGACGCCTCAGCTTGGCCGCCGCGTGGTGATCTATGGCGGCGGCAACACCGCGATGGATGCGGCGCGCACGGCACGCCGGCTGGGCGCGGAAGAAGCGCTGATCGTGTATCGCCGCGATCGCGCACACATGCCCGCGCATGGGTTCGAGGCGGATGAGGCGCTGGAAGAAGGCGTGCGCATCCAGTGGCTGACCACGATCAAGGAGATCGTCGGCCCGACGCTGACGGTCGAGCGCATGGTGATGGACGACAAGGGCCGTCCGCAGCCGACCGGCGAATTCGACACGCTGGAGGCGGACAGCGTCGTGCTGGCGCTGGGCCAGGTGAGCGACAGCGACTTCCTGCGCAACGTGCCCGGCGTGATGGTGAAGCGGGACGGCGTGGTGGACGTGGACCGCCACATGATGACCGGCCATCCCGGCATGTTCGCCGGCGGCGACATGGTGCCGAGCGAGCGCACCGTCACGGTGGCAACCGGCCACGGCAAGCTGGCGGCGCGCAACATCGACGCCTGGCTGCGGGCCGGCTCGTATGACGCTCCGCAACGCCCGCCGGTGGTCAATTTCGACATGCTGCACCTGCCGGTGTTCAGCGACGTCGATGTGTCGCAGCAGCGCCGGCTGGAAGACAGCCAGCGGCTGAGCGGTTTCGACGAGGTGATGGCCGGGCTGTCCGAGGCGGCGGCGCGGCACGAGGCGCAGCGTTGCCTGTCGTGCGGCGTATGCTTCGAGTGCGACAACTGTTTCGCCGCGTGCCCGGAACAGGCGATTGCGAAAATGGAACCGGGCAATGGCTACAGCGTCGATCCGATGAAGTGTACCGGATGCGCGGTGTGCTTCGAACAATGCCCATGCCACGCGATCGAAATGGTGGCGGAGGCGAATTTCGTAGACCCGCCGTAGCATTTTGCGACGAGGAGAGAGGGAGAAGGAAATGAATACTCCCCCTCCCCTTGAGGGAGGGGGTTGGGGGGAGGGGTCCGAGGCGCACGAACCCCTCCCCCCAACCCCCTCCCTCAAGGGGAGGGGGAGTCCCAGTCCCCGGTCCCCCCGCCCCAGCGCCTTGCTTACACCTTCAGGAGACTCTTCTATGCTGCGCAATCCCGCGACGATGGACGGCAATACCGCGGTGGCGCATGTCGCCTACCGGGTGAACGAAGTCTGCGCGATCTTCCCGATCACGCCGTCCTCAACCATGGCGGAACTCGCCGACGAATGGTCGGCGCGTGGCACCACCAACATCTGGGGCAACGTGCCCGTCGTGCAGGAAATGCAAAGCGAGGGCGGTGCCGCCGGCGCGGTGCACGGCGCGTTGCAGTCCGGTGCGCTGACCACGACCTTCACCGCCTCGCAGGGCCTGCTGCTGATGCTGCCCAACATGTTCAAGATCGCCGGCGAACTGACGCCGACCGTCTTCCATGTCGCGGCCCGCGCGCTCGCCACCCAGGCGCTGTCGATCTTCGGCGACCACTCCGACGTGATGTCCGTGCGCTCCACCGGCTTCGCGCTGCTGTCGTCGGCGTCGGTGCAGGAGGCGCATGACTCGGCCTTGATCGCCCAGACGGCGACGCTCACCTCGCGCATTCCGTTCCTGCATTTCTTCGACGGCTTCCGCACCTCGCACGAGATCGGCACGATCTCCTTGCTCGACGACGAGCAAATCCGCGCGATGATCGACGATGGCCTGGTGCGCGAGTTCCGCGGCCGGGCGCTGACGCCGGAACACCCGGTGGTGCGCGGCACGGCACACAACCCGGACACGTTCTTCCAGGCACGCGAAACGGTGAACCCGTTCTACGACCGGACGCCCGGCATTGTGCAGCACGCGATGGATCGTTTCGCCGCACTGACCGGGCGGCAGTACCATCTGTTCGACTATGATGGTCCGGCGGATGCCGAGCGCGTGCTGGTGCTGATGGGCTCTGGTGCGGAGACCGCACGCACCACGGCCGCGGCACTGCGCCAGCGTGGCGAGAAGGTGGGTGTGTTGCAGGTGCGCCTGTACCGCCCATGGTCGGCCGAGGCGTTCGTCGCGGCCTTGCCTGACAGCGTGCGGGCCATCGCGGTGCTGGAACAAACCAAGGAGCCCGGGGCGACCGGCGAACCGCTGTATCTCGATGTGGTCACCACCCTGGCACAGGCCGCGGCAGCGGGGACGCACCGCATGCCGGTGGTGATCGGCGGGCGCTACGGCCTGTCCTCGAAGGATTTCAACCCGTCCATGGCGAAGGCGGTATTTGACGAACTGACGCAGAAGGCGCCGCGCAACAGCTTCACCGTCGGCATCAACGACGACGTGACACATACCAGCCTGACGCCGGACCCGGCGTTCCGCGTCGAACCGCAGGATGTGGTCGCCGCGGTGTTCTATGGCCTGGGCGCCGACGGCACGGTGGGTGCAAACAAGAACAGCGTGAAGATCATCGCCGAGGATGCCGGCCTCCATGCGCAAGGCTACTTCGTCTATGATTCGCACAAATCCGGCGCGCAGACCGTGTCGCATCTGCGCTTCGGGCCGCAGCCGATCCAGGCGCCGTACCTGATCCAGCAGGCCAGCTTCGTCGGCGTGCACCAGTTCCAGTTCGTCGAGCGCTTCGACATGCTGCGCCTGGCCGCGCCCGGCGCCACGCTGCTGCTGAACGCGCCGTTCGGACCGGATGACGTATGGGACCACCTGCCGCGCGCGATGCAGCAGCGGATCATCGACCTGGGGCTGCGCTTCCACGTGATCGACGCATCCCGCGTCGCGGCGGACGCGGGGCTGCGCGGCCGCGCAAACACCGTGCTGCAGACCTGCTTCTTCGCGTTGTCCAAGGTCCTGCCACGCGACGAGGCGATCGCGCATATCAAGCACGCGATCCGCAAGACCTACGAAAAGCGCGGCGAAGACGTGGTGAAGCGCAACTTCGCCGCGGTGGATGCGGCACTGGAAAACCTGTTCGAGGTGCGCGTGCCGGCCGCGCCGACCAGCAACTGGGAACGTCCTTCGACCGTGCCCGCGCGCGCGCCGGCCTTCGTGCGCGACGTCACCGCGATGATGCTGGAAGGCCGCGGCGACGAGATCCCGGTGAGCGCGTTGCCGGTGGACGGCACCTGGCCATCCGGCACCGCGATCTGGGAAAAGCGCAACGTCGCCGATACGATCGCGGCGTGGAACGAGGATATGTGCATCCAGTGCGGCCAGTGCAGCTTCGTCTGCCCGCACGGGGTGATCCAGGCCCGTTACCTCGACGCCGCGAAACTGGACGGCGCGCCGGACAGCTTCAAATCGGCGCCGATCAATGTGCGCGGCTTCCCCGACGTGCGCTTCACCTTGCAGTTCTCGATCGAGGATTGCACCGGTTGCGGCCTGTGCTACGAGGCTTGCCCCGCGACCAGTCCCACAAACGCCGCCGACAAAGCGATCGTGATGCGCGACAAGCTGCCGCTGATCGAGCCCGAACGGGAGAACGCGCGCTTCTTCGCGGAGTTGCCGCTGAACGACCGCTCACGCGTCGACTTCGCCAATGTGCGCGGCGTGCAGTTCCTCGAACCACTGTTCGTGTTCTCCGGGGCGTGCGCGGGCTGCGGTGAGACGCCGTACTTGAAATTGCTGTCGCAACTGTTCGGCGACCGGTTGCAGATTGCCAACGCCACCGGATGTTCGTCGATCTATGGCGGCAATTTGCCGGTCACGCCGTGGTCCACCAATCGTGAAGGCCGCGGGCCGGCCTGGTCGAACTCCTTGTTCGAGGACAATGCCGAATTCGGCCTGGGCTTCCGCCTGGCGGCGGACCAGCATGTGGAGATGGCACGCAACCTGGCGCGGCGGTTGGCGCCGCAGCTTGGCGATGAGCTGGTGCAGATGATCCTCGATGCGCCGCAGGTGCGCGAATCGGAAATCCTCGCGCAGCGGACACGGGTGGCGGTGCTGACGCAGCGGCTGCGTGCCTTGGGCGATGTGCCCGGGGCCCTGGATCTGCTGTCGGTGGTCGATCACCTGGTGCGGCGCAGCGTGTGGATCGTCGGCGGCGATGGCTGGGCGTATGACATCGGCTATGGCGGGCTCGACCACGTGCTGGCCAGTTCGCGCGACGTCAACGTGCTGGTGCTGGACACCGAGGTGTATTCCAACACCGGCGGGCAGGCGTCGAAGGCGACTCCGCTGGGCGCGGTGGCGAAGTTCGCCGCGGCGGGCAAGCGGGTGGCGCGCAAGGACCTGGCGTTGCAGGCGATCGCCTATGGCAACGTCTATGTGGCGCAGATCGCGATGGGGGCCAATCCGCAGCAGACCTTGCAGGCGTTCCGCGAGGCCGAGGCGTATCCGGGGCCGTCGCTGATCCTGTCGTATTCGCACTGCATCGCGCACGGGATCGAGATGCAGCAGGGCATGAAGCAGCAGGATCTTGCGGTGGCGTGCGGCTACTGGCCGTTGTTCCGCTACAACCCCGCATTGCGTGACCGTGGAGAAAACCCCTTCGTGCTGGACAGCCCGCGGCCGACGGTGCCGTTCAAGGACTATGCGTATAACGAGATCCGCTACCGGTCGCTGACGCAGACCCGGCCGGAGGAAGCCGCGCAATTGCTCGTGGCCGCGCAGGCGGCGGTGCATGAGAAGTACCGGACCTACGAGGAGATGGCCGGCTGGTCGGCGACGCGGTTCCATCCGGTGGGGCTGGATCGTGGGGCGACGGCGGGCACGGCGTATCCGCATGTGCCGCATCCGGAATGGGAGCACATCGGGGTGCGCGGGTGATTCTCCCGCTTGTGGAAGAGGCCAGGTGAGCGAAAAGTCCCTCTCCCGCGCTTGGCGGGAGAGGGACTGCCTTCTTTTACCCGTTCCGGCGCAGGCGCTTTACGTTCGCTCGTGTGCGGCTGACGAAGGGGGCCAGCATGGCGGCGTGGCTGCGACCACGCGCGAGTGCCAGCATCGAGGTCTGCACCGCCGCCACCTTCTCGGTGGCCATGCGCTGATATTCGGCCGGCGAGCAAGTGCCCTGGGCCATCATCATGCCGCGACGGAAGATCGTCTCCCACGATGCCATGGTCAGCCGAGCCATCATCATCGGCAGCACCAAGGCGGAATGTTGCGAGTGTTTTGTCATGCGCCATGACATAAGGATTCGCGCAGCCCCCACAAGTAGGCCACACGGTTCCGTCGTTCCAAACCACGCGCCTTGGGCTGTCCGGGCGCGGCTTGCTTCCGTGCAACCATCTGCGCCAGCATCATGCATGCGTGCCGTCCGGCGCGCCATGACCGGAACGGAGACGCACAGATGTTGACGGGGGAAGGCTTTCGCCTGGATGGCAAGGTCGCGCTGGTCACCGGCTCGGGCCGCAACATCGGCCGCGCGGTGGCGGAGGCGTTTGCTGCGGCGGGTGCCAAGGTGGTGATCAATGGCCATCGCGATCAGTCGGCGCTGGAGGACGTCGCGTCCGGCATTCGCGCGCGCGGCGGCGAGGCTTTGCCGGTGCTGGCGGATGTCGCGGACGATGCTGCGGTCGGGCGCATGGTGCAGCAGGCGGTGGCCGCGTTCGGCGGTCTCGACATCGTGGTGTCCAATGTCGGCATCCGCAAGATGCGCCCGTTCCTGGAGATCACGCCGGCGGAATGGGACGACGTGCTACGCTCCAACCTGAGCGCGTCGTTCTACCTGGCACGCCACGCCATTCCGCATATGCGCGAGAAGAAGTCGGGACGGATCATCGTGATCTCCGGTGCCGACGGGTTCTGGGGGCATGTCACGTTGCGCGCCGCCAACATCACCGCCAAGCAGGGGATGCACGGGCTGGCCAAGGCGATCGCGCGCGAGTTCGGGGCGGACGGCATCACCGCCAACACGGTGTCGCCTGGGCCGATCGATACGGTACGCGACTGGTCGCAATATGTGCACCAGCCGCGCGAGCAAATCACCGCGGAAGTGCCGCTCGGGCGCTACGGGCATGTGGACGAGATCGCCGGCGCCTGCCTGTTCCTGGCGAGCGCGGCGGGCGGCTACGTGACCGGCCAGGTGATCCACGTCAACGGCGGGCACAACATGTATTGAGGCGCACGTGCCACAAGCCCCAGGGGGTGTCCGATCTTATTAAGGTTCTTGAAATGATTGCCATCGGAGCCATCGCGCTCACATGCCAACGAAACGACCCGTCAGTGCACGGCCGGAGTGGTTGGCGGTAAAGCAAGGTTTTGAAACACAGATTTCACAGATTTCACAGATTAAGGCACGGATCAGGTTAATCTGTTCTGTGCCTTAATCTGTGAAATCTGTGAAATCTGTGTTTCAAAACCTTGCTTTACCGCCAACCACTCCGGCC
>DATHNI010000154.1:0-29485 GCA_035486135.1 Acetobacteraceae bacterium | reverse complement strand
GGGGAGTATCCTTCGCGCGATACCCTTGCCGGAACGCCCCCGCCGCGCAAGGCTGCGCGCCGATCGAGGGAGTAGAGAATCCATGCCGGCACCGTACGAAACGCATCGCGCGCAGATCAAGGCCATCGTGTTGGCCTGGGGCATGCCGGAGGACAACGCGGAAGCGACCGCCGACATCCTGTCCTGGGCGGATCTGCACGGCGTGGACAGCCACGGCATGTCGATGATCCCCGGCTACGACCGCCTGCGCCGCTCCGGGCGGGCAAACATGGAAGCTCGGCCGCGCATCGTCAGGGAGTCGCCGGTGTCCGCGTTGGTGGACGGCGACGGCGGCCTGGGCCACGTGCCAGCGCGCTTCGCCATGCAGGTGGCGATCGACAAGGCGAAGCAGTCCGGCATGGCGATCGCCGCGGTGCGCAACTCGGCGCATTTCGGCGCCACCGGCTACTACACGCTGATGGCGGCGAAGGCCGGGCTGATCGGCATGGCCTGCACGTCGGCCTCCGGCATCCAGGTGGCGCCCACCTTCGGGAAGGAAGCCAAGCTCGGCACCGACCCCTGGTCCTTCGCCGCGCCCACCAGCGACGGTCACCCCTTTTTGCTCGACATGGCAACGACCACGGTCGCCGCCGGCCGCATCCGCAACAAGGCCAACGAGGGCCTGCCGACACCGGACGGCTGGGTGCTGGACAGCGAAGGCCACCCGAGCAACGACCCGCTGGTGGCGCGCGAGAAGGGCGGGTTCCTGACATCGCTTGGCGGGTCGCCGGAGAATTCCAGCTACAAGGGCTATGGGCTGGCGGCGATGGTCAACATCCTCGGCTCATGTCTGTCGGGCGCCACGCTGATCACCGACCCGATGCATACCAAGAAGCCGCAGGGCATGGATATCGGCCACTGCTTCATCGCGATCGATCCGGGCCTGTTCCGCGAACCCGAGGAATTCACCGCCGACGTCACGCGGTTCTGCAACGATCTGCGTGCGACCAAGCCGATGGACCCTGCGCAGCCGGTGATGGTGGCCGGCGATCCGCAATGGAAATATGCCGAGAAACGCATCGCGGAGGGCATTCCGGTCGGACCCGGGCTGCTGAACCAGGTGCGGCAGATCGCCCAGGCCTGCGCCGCGCCTTGGGTGCTGGATTAGCGCCCGCCCCGCTCCCCCGTCATTGCGAGGAGCGAAGCAACGCGGCAATCCCCTCCTGGTGAGCCTGCGCCTCTTACCAGGCGGAGGATTGCCGCGTCGCTTCGCTCCTAGCAAGAAACCACCTGAGTGAGACGATATCGTCGCCCCCGTGTCATGGTTCGCAAGCGGTGGAGGAATCGGCATCGCCGCCCTCCCGCCCTACATTCTCCCGCAACGACACGGGAGGACTACGAATGATTGCCTGGTTCGCCGACCTGACGCCGCGCGAGCGCCGCACCATGGGTGCCTGCTTCGGCGGCTGGTCGCTCGACGCACTCGACGTGCAGATCTTCAGCTTCGTTATCCCCAGCCTGCTCGCGCTATGGAAAATCAGCGCCGGCCAGGCCGGGGAACTTGCCACCATCACCCTGCTGGTCTCGGCGTTCGGCGGCTGGCTTGCCGGCGCGCTGGCCGACCGCTACGGCCGCGTGCGTGTCCTCCAGGTGACCATCCTGTGGTATGCTGTCTTCACGTTCCTCTGCGGCTTTGCCCAGGACTTCACCCAGCTCTTCATATTCCGGGCGCTTCAGGGCCTGGGCTTCGGCGGCGAATGGGCCGCCGGCGCGGTGCTGATGGGCGAGGTGATCCGCGACAAATACCGCGGCCGCGCCGTGGGCCTGGTGCAGACCGGCTGGTCCATCGGCTGGGGCGCGGCGGCGTTGCTCTACACGTTTCTCATCGCCACGCTCCCCGAGGAATACGCATGGCGCACGTTGTTCTGGATCGGCCTCGCGCCAGCCGCGCTGGTGTTCTGGATCCGCCGCTTCGTGGAGGAGCCGGACCTGAACCGCCGCAGCGCAGCCCCAACCAGCATCTGGCACATCTTCGCAGCACTCAGGCAGCCCTACCTCTCCACCACCTGGCGCGTGTCGATGATGGTCGCCGGCGCGCAAGGCGGCAGCTATGCGCTGACGATCTGGTTGCCGACCTACCTCAAGACGGTGCGGCACATCTCCTCGGTCGGCACCGGCAGCTACCTGATGGTGCTGATCCTCGGCGCGTTCTTTGGCTTCCTCAGCGGCGCCTACCTGGCCGACGGGATCGGCCGCAAGCCCACCTTCATGCTGTCGGCCATCGGCTCGGTGGTGCTGACGCTGGTCTATCTGTTCGCCCCGATCAGCAACGACTGGATCCTGCCGGTCGGCTTCTTGCTCGGCTACGTGTCGCTGATCATGTTCTCGCCGATGGGCTCGTTCATGACCGAGCTGTACCCCACCGCGGTGCGCGGCGTCGGCCAGGGGTTCTGCTACAACGCCGGCCGCGGCATCGGCGCCCTGTTCCCGGCACTGGTCGGGTTCCTGTCGCTCCGCCTGGGCCTGGGCCCCGCAATCGCGATCTTCAGCGTCGTCGCGTATGGATTGATGATCGTCGCGCTGCTGCTGCTGCCGGAGACCAGGGGCCGCTCGCTGCTCAGCCTGGAGGGCACCGCCGCCGAATGATCCGACCGATGCGTCAAGTCCCGCGCGTTAAGCCTGGCGCGTTCAGTCCGGCGCGTTAACCTGGGGTTTAGCCTTCCGGGAGCAACATGGGGCATTGAGCGGACATCGCCCATGCTGCTTCGTCTTGCCGGTTTCGCCGCCCTGATGGCCCATCCTCGCGCCAGGCACCTGCTGGTCGCCTGCGGCTTCATTGTCGGCCTGGCCCTGGCCGCCGGCGTGACGATCCTGCTCGTGGCATCGCGCAACGATGCCCTCGACCACGCCGGCCAGAACCTGAAGAACCTGTCCCTGGTGCTGGCCGAGGAGACCGATCGCACCTTCCAGACCGCCCAACTGGTGCAACTGGACCTGATCCAGCACCTGCACGAGCAAGGCATCGATACGGTGCAGAAGTTCGAGCAGGACCTGGAGTCTCGGCTGGTCAATTTGGATCTGCGCCGCCGGATCGCGACCGCGCCACAGATCGGCAGCCTGGTGCTGATCAGCCGGTTCGGCGACGTGATCAACGCCTCGAGCCAATGGCCGGTCTCCCCGGCCAACGTGCGCGACCATGCCTATTTCCGCAGGCTCGCCGAAGATCCGGGACGCGAGACGGTCATCGGCCGGCCCGAGAAGGATCCAGGCACCGGGATATGGTCGATCGTCATCGCCTCGCCATTTACCGCGTTGGATGGCCGGCTGCTCGGCATCGTCAGCACGAGCATCCAGCTTGACTTGTTCGAGCGTTTCTTCGCGCGGATTTCGGGACAGGGTGATCCATCCTACGCCCTGTTTCGCCTGGACGGCATGCTGCTCGCACGCTTTCCGCGCGTCGATGCCATGATCGGCCGCGCCTATGGCAACACGCCGAACTTTCATCGCGAGGTCGCCGGCCTGGACCACAGCGTCTTGCTCGAGACCAGCATGCTCGACGTCGCGCAGCGGCTGGTTGCTCCGCATAGCGTTGCGCACTTTCCGATGTTCATTGCTGCCACGAACAACGTGAACGCGGTGCTTTCCGGCTGGCGCCTCCAGGCACGGTCCCTGGTTGCCGCGACGACGCTGATCGAATTGTTCGTTGCCGGCATCGTTGTACTTGGAGTGCGGCAATTGCGCGGCCAGGAACGCGTGGCCGCCGCTAATGCCGCTGCCTTGCGGGCCGAGACCGCCCGCGCATGGGCGGAGTCCGAACTGACCCTGGCCCGCCAGCGAGAAGCCGCCGAGCACGCGGCATACATGCAGTCGCAGCGCTTCGACCTTGCCTTGAGCAATATGCAGCAAGGCCTGGCGATGTTCGACAACGCAGACCGCCTGATGGTCGCGAATCGCCGGTTTTACCAACTGGTCGGAGCCACCGCTGACGCGTTTCCCCCCAACATCACTGCCGCCGGCCTCATGGAACTGGCCGTGGCGCATGGGGGTTTCACGCACGAGGACATGGAGGCCCTGCACCGTTGGCGGAAGACGGCCGCCGTCATGTCCGCGGAAGCCAGCAGCACCTTCGAGATGACGAATGGCCAGTCGATGGTGATGACGTACCAGCCGATGGCAGATGGCTGGCTTGCGACCTACGAGGACATCACCGAGCGCCGTGACGCCCAGCACACAATGGCCCACATGGCTCGCCACGACGCGCTGACCGACCTGCCCAACCGCGTCTTGTTCCGCGAGAAGATGGAGGAGGCCCTGACGCATGCACGGCGCGGTCACTCCATGGCATTGCTCTGTCTCGACCTGGATCAGTTCAAGACGGTGAACGATACGCTCGGGCATCCGGTCGGCGACGCCTTGCTCGTGGCCGTGGCGCGCCGCCTGACAGAGCATGTGCGCGACACCGATACTGTGGCGCGGCTCGGCGGCGATGAATTCGCGGTGGTGCAGGCGCCGATCGACAAGCCGACCGAGGCGGCGGACTTCGCGGATCGGCTGATTGCCATGCTCGACACGCCGTTCGAGGTGGACGGCCACCAGATCGTCATTGGCACCAGCATCGGCGTCGTGTTCGCGCCGCAGGATGGGCTGGACGCGGATCAGTTGCTGAAGAACGCCGACCTGGCGCTGTATCGCGCGAAGTCCGACGGCCGGGGCGTGTATCGGCTGTTCCACACCGGGATGGACGCCGAAATGCAGGAGCGGCGGCTGCTGGAGCTCGATCTGCGGCAGGCGCTGCGCAGCGGACAGTTCGAGGTGTTCTACCAGCCGCTGGTCGCATTGCGGACCCAGGCGGTGTCCGGCTTCGAGGCGCTGTTGCGCTGGCACCACCCCGAACGCGGGATGGTGTCGCCCGCCATGTTCATTCCACTGGCCGAGGAAATTGGCGCGATTGTGCCGATCGGCGAATGGGTGCTGCGGCAGGCCTGTGCTGCCGCGGCTTCCTGGGACGGCACGTTGCGCGTCTCGGTCAACCTGTCGCCGGTGCAATTCAAGAGCCGCAACCTTGTCGCCTCTGTTGCCGCCGCCTTGCGCGAAGCCCGATTGGCTCCGGCGCGGCTCGAATTGGAAATCACCGAGACGGTCATGCTGCAGGATACCGAAGCGACCCTTGCGACGCTGCATGAACTGCGAAATCTCGGTGTCAGCATCTCCATGGATGACTTCGGCACCGGCTATTCGTCGCTGAGCTATCTGCGGCGTTTCCCGTTCGACCGGATCAAGATCGACCAGTCGTTTGTCCGCGAAATTGACAGGCAGCATGACTGCGGCGCGATCATCCGCGCCGTGATCGCGTTGAGCCGCGAATTCGGCATGGCGACCACGGCCGAGGGCGTGGAAACACGAGAACAGCTCTGTGCCCTGGCGCAGGCGGGGTGCTCCGACATCCAGGGCTATCTGTTCAGCCGGCCGGTTCCCCTGGGGGACATTCCCGCCATGCTGCGATCAATGCCGCTGGTCGCGGACCTGCTGGCCCATGCAAATCTCGCCGCTGGCCGCGACAGCGCTGTCGCGCTGCACACGGGGGAGATCGGGGGCATGTCCCGCACCGCAAGGAGCGACGCACCGGCAAGACCCACGCTCACTGTTATGCCCGCCCGTGCCGCTGCCGCCTCTGCTCCTGCCAGCTATGCTCCTGCCACCTCTATTCCTGCCAGCTATGCAGCTGCGATGCCATGATAGATGGCCGGATCAAGTGTGCCGTTGGGCCGCGATGGTTGTGCGGCCGGCGTTAACCGTCGGTTCAGGGTTCTGCATTTACACTGGCATCGGCAAGTAAGGCGGCATGTTGAAGTGTGTCATGGCATGTTGAACTGTGTCATGGCCGGCGAAGGCCGGCCATGCACGTCTTTACTGTGTGGCACGAAGAAAAGACGTGGGTGGCCGGCCTTCGCCGGCCATGACACAGTTCAACGTGCCATGACACAGTTCAACGTGTCATGACACTGTTCAACGTGCCATGACACGCTTCAGCATGCCGCCCTACTTGCAGAGCGCTGAATAAAGTCCGAGCGACCCGCATCCAGGGCAACCCATGCTGCCTCGTCTAGCCACGATAGCCGCCCGGCTGGGCCCACCGCGCGCCAGGCACCTGCTCGTGGCGGGTGGTCTCGTAGCGGGCCTTGTCCTGGCGGCCGTCATGACGTGGTACGTCGTCACGTCGCGGCAGAGCGTGCTCGACGACGCTGCGAGGGAAATGCGCAACGATGCGCTGATGCTTGCCGAGGACGAGGATCGGTTGCTGCAGTCCGTCGATGTGATGCAGCTCCACCTGATCGATCACCTGCGCGAAATCGGAATCGCATCGCCGGAGCAATTCGCGCAACTGACCTCGCAGTCGGTGCAGCAGGACCTGCGCGACCGGATTGCCGGTTTGCCCCATGTCGCCGCGCTGTTGCTGTTCGACCCGCATGGCCAATTGCTCAATCTCTCCCGTTTCTGGCCTCTGCCTTCAATCGACGCTTCCGACCGGGATTTCATTCGCGAAATCGCCGCCGCGGGCACACCACCGACGTTCATCAGTGCGCCGTCATGGGGCAAGGTCACCGGTCAGTGGGAGATCCATCTCAGCCGCCGGTTCGAGGCCCCCGATGGGCGTTTGATCGGTTTCGTGGTGAGCACGATCGAGATCAGCTACTTCGAGCGATACTATGCCAGGCTGCCGCTGACCGGCGATGGCTCGTACGTCCTCTTTCGCCGCGACGGGATGCTGATCGCGCGCTATCCGCGCCTCGATTATCAGATCGGCAAGACGTTCGCGGCCACGACAAATTTCAGGCATGTGCTTGATGTGATGGACAAGGGCGCGTTCCAGCAGATGAGCGTCCTCAGCGGCGTGGACCGGCTGATCGTGCCGCACTCGATGGCACATTTCCCTCTCATCATCTCGGTCAGCGATTCGGTAGCATCCATCCTGCGCGGGTGGACCGGCGGCATCCGTATTCTCGTCGCGACGACTGCCCTGCTGGAACTCACGATCTTCGGGACCGTGCTGCTGACCCTGCGTTACCTGCGCGGCCATGAGAAGCTGCGGGAGGCTGAAGCTGCCCGGGCGCGCGCCGAGGCCGATCTCGTCCTCGCCGATGAGCGCGATCGTGCCGCCCGCGCGCTGCACATGCACGAGCAGCGCTTCGACACGGCGCTGCAAAACATGGTGCAGGGATTGCTCATGATTGATCGGGACGGACATGTTCTGGTCGCGAACCGGCGCTTCTGCGAGCTTGCGGGTGTTCCACCGGATAGCGTACCGCCTGGCATGGCCTATCCCGAGATGGTCCAACTCATCGTGTCGCAGGGGAATATTCAGCCTGACGACATCGCGACACTCCGCCAGCGACGGGATGAAGTGGTCGGCCGGAGTTCGGATTCGGCTTTCGTCTGGGAGCTTTCCGATGGCCGTTCGTTCACGGTGACGCACCGGCCGATGGAAGAAGGGTGGCTCACCACCTATGAGGAAACCACCGATCGCCGGGCGGCCGAGGCCAGGATCGCGCATCTTGCCCACCACGATGCATTGACCAGCCTGCCCAACCGCGTGTTGTTCCACGAATCGCTGGATCATGCTCTGGGGTTCGCGCGGCGGGGTCATCTGCTGGCGCTGCATTGCCTCGATCTCGACCAGTTCAAGGCGGTGAACGACACGCTGGGGCATCCCGTCGGCGATGGCTTGCTCAAAGCCGTGGCCGAGCGGCTGCTGGGCGCCCTGCGCGAAACCGATGAGATTGCCCGGCTCGGCGGAGATGAATTCGCCATCGTGCAGACCGCGATTGAATCGCCGATCGAGGCCACCGCGCTGGCGAGCCGGGTGATCGAGCTGATCGAGGCGCCGTTCGAGATCGACGGCCATCAGATCGTCATCGGCGTCAGCATCGGCGTCGCGTTCGCCCCGCAAGACGGGCTGGATGCGGACGAATTGCTGAAGAACGCCGACCTGGCGCTGTATCGCGCCAAGTTCGACGGCCGCGGCGTATACCGGCTGTTCCAGACCGCGATGGATGCCGAAATGCAGTCACGGCGGGTCATCGAGCTGGATTTGCGGAACGCGCTGAACGGCGGCCAGTTCGAGGTGTACTACCAGCCATTGGTTGACCTGCATGCCCAGGCGGTGACGGGATTCGAGGCGCTGTTGCGCTGGCACCATCCGGAACGCGGCATGATCCCGCCCGACAAGTTCATCCCGATAGCGGAGGAAATTGGCGCGATCCTGCCGATCGGGGAGTGGGTGCTGCGCACGGCCTGTGCCGCGGCGGCGGCGTGGCCGGGTGGGCAAAGCATCTCGGTCAATCTGTCGCCGGTGCAGTTCAAGAGCCGCGACCTCCTCGCGATGGTCACCATCGCGCTGCGCGACGCGGGGCTGGCTCCAGGGCGGCTTGAACTGGAAATCACCGAGACCGTCATGCTGCATGATACCGTGGCGACGCTGGCGACGTTGCACGAGCTGCGCAGCCTCGGCGTTCGCATCGCGATGGATGATTTCGGCACCGGCTATTCCTCGTTGAGCTATCTGCGGCGCTTCCCGTTCGATCGCATCAAGATCGACCAGTCCTTTGTCCGCGAGCTGGGCAAGCAGCGCGACAGCGCTGCGATCATCCGGGCGGTGATTGCGCTGAGCCACGACCTCGGCATGGCCACGACGGCCGAGGGCGTAGAGACGCGCGAACAACTTCGCGCGTTGGCGCTGGCGGGATGCACGGCCATTCAGGGCTACCTGTTCAGCCGGCCGCTGCCTTTGCGAGACATTCCTGCCATGCTACGATCCTTACCGCTGGTTACGGACCTGCTGCGGCAGACCGCCCTGGTGGCCTGACGCAGGACGCCCTGGTGCAGGACATTGCGCTCGCGTCGGGATGATCTGGGCAGTACTTTCATCCAGGCGCCCAAAACACTGACGTACGTTGCCGGGGGTCAATCTCTACGGTGCTTGGTATGAGACTACGTGGCAGACCAAAGCCACGCAGCAATGCAACGCATCGAACAGCGGCGGGGGAGGCGTGCTCCGGGCGCTTGACCCGGGGCGTCGCATGCCGCGCCCACGCCCCGCCCATTGCTCGCGCAAGAGTGCGGCCGAGCGGCGTGGATTGCCCGATTGCCGCCACTTACGTAGCGCTGATAGGGCCCGTCCTCGAAAGGAATCCTCGCATGGCTTATGCAGAAGACGCCAAGGGCAAAATGGAAGACGCAACCGCGCAGATCGCCCGTCTGCGCGAACAGGTCGAATCGCTGATGAAGGAGCGGGTCACGCCGGCACTCGCCGAGGCGGCAGGCCGGGCCGAGACCGCCGTGTACGGCGCGGCGGGCGTCGTGAAGGACCAGGCCGAGGCGGTGTCCGGCCGGGTGCGCGAACAGCCGCTGCTGGCGATACTGATCGCCGCGGGTATCGGGTTCGTGCTCGGCCGGGTGATGCGCTAGGCGATGCGCACCCTCCGCCTGGCGCGGATCGCGGCGGAAGCGGAGGGGTTGCGTCTGCGCCGGCAGGCGCAGCGGACCGCTGGTCGTGTGGTGATCGGCCTGATAGCACTGGTATTCGCGGGGTGCGCCCTGGCGTTCGCCCACGTTGCTGCGTGGTTTTGGCTGCGCCAAAGCGTCGGCTGGGCCCAGGCGGGAAGCGCGCTGGCGCTGACCGGTGCGGATCTGGTGATCGCGGTCTTCCTGGGTCTCCTGATGGCGCGCTCGTCCCCCGGGCGCGTTGAGGTGGAGGCGCTGCAAGTCCGCCAGCGCGCGCTGGAAAGCGTCACCAGCAGCTTCGCGCTGACCACCATGCTGCTACCGACAGTGCGGCTGGCGCTGAACCTGTTGCGCCGGAAATAACCTCTCCCGCGGGAGCGGGAGAGGTTGCCCGCGCAGCTTTAGCGCATGCGTTCCCAGATCCCCGTCTCCTCATCCAGCCGGTCTTGCTCGAGCCCGCGGAAATCGCCGCGCGACACCACACCGACAACCGCGTCGTCCCGCACCACCGGCACGTGACGGAAGCCGCCGTCGCGCATCAGGCGCAACGCCTCGATTGCCGTCGAGTGCGGCGGCATACAGGCCGGCTGCTTCGTCATCACGTCCTTCAGCATGGTCGCCGCCGGGTCCTTGCCCTTGGCCAGCACCCGCACAGCGTCCCGGCCGGTGAAGATGCCTGACAGCCTGGATCGCTCAGTGACAACCAGCACGGCGCCGGCCTTGCGGGCATGCATCTGCTTGCAGGCCTCCTGCACCGAGGTATCGGGCGGCATGGTCAACGGCTTTTGCTGGCGGATGATCTCGGACATTTCGCGGTTCATGGCGGTGCCTCCACCATTGTGTGGCGGGATAAGCTGCCACATCGCAACGCCGCCGGCTTTGATCAGGATCAAGCCGCGGCGGCGCGCCGCGCGGTCCGGTTGGCCGCCAGCCGCAACGCATAGTCGACAGCCTCGATCAGGCTTTCCTCGTTGGCGATGCCTTTGCCGGCGATGTCGAAAGCCGTGCCGTGATCGACCGAGGTGCGAATCAGCGGCAGCCCGAGCGTGATGTTCACGCCGGACAAGGCGCGCCAGGTACCGGTGGCCGGATCGACGTCGAAGCCGAGCAACTTGACCGGGATGTGCCCCTGGTCGTGATACATCGCGACCACCGCGTCGAACTGCCGGGCACGCAGCTTCACGAACACCGTGTCGCCCGGCACCGGGCCGGTGACGTCCAGCCCGTCGGCGCGGCATTGCTCGATGACCGGCGTGCTGATGTCGATGTCCTGGCGGCCGAACAGCCCGCCCTCGCCGGCATGCGGGTTCAGCGCGGCGATGGCGATGCGCGGGTGGGGGATACCCAGGTCGATCAGGGCGGCCTGCGTCAGGTCGATGGTGCGGCGCAGCCGGTCCGGCGTCAGCAGGCCCGGCACCGCTTCCAGCGCGACATGGGTGGTGACGTGGCTCACCCGCATATCGCCGTGCGCCAGCAGCATGACCGAGCGCTTCGTGTCGGTCAGCGCCGCCAGCATGTCGGTGTGTCCGGCGTAGTGGTAGCCGGCGAGGTTCAGCGCCTCCTTGTTGAGCGGCGCGGTGACGATCGCATCGATCTGCCCCGCCTTGGCCAGGGTCACCGCGCGTTCCACCGCCAGGTAGGCGAAGCGGCCGGCCTCCGGCGACAGCACGCCGAAATGGACCGGGTCGCGTTCCTCGCCGGCCGGCAGCAGCGCCAGCGGGGCGCTGTCGGTCTCCGGGAAGTCCAGCGTCTCGTGCAGCAGGTCGCGTGCAGAGTGCAGTGCGGAGCGGTGGCCGACGACCAGCAGGCGCAGTTCGCCCGCCTCCAGCCGCGGCTGCAACTTGCGGCACGCCTTGACGATGATCTCGGGGCCGACGCCGGCGGGGTCGCCCATCGTCAGGGCGAGGCGAGGTGGATGGGTCACGATGGTCTCCATTGCCTGGGATCACGCCATAGGACGGGCAGGATAGCACGGTTCATGCCCGGCCGGATCCAGCCGCTTGCATCTGTCAGTTTGGCACAATACCATAATCGGTCTGTCAAAATAACCAGTCCGGAGGGCCCGCCATGACGGTTGGCGCGGCCGCTGCGACGCATTCGAGAGTCATTGTTTACGGCGCCTGGCATACCCGGGTGAGCACCCAATCGCCCGGCCTACCCGTAAGCCACCGCCCCAGCCCCCCGCGTCATCCGCTCGGGAAGCGCGCACCCGGTCAGGCTCGCCGCCACCGCCTCCGCCACCCTGATCCCGTCCACGCCGGCCGACATGATGCCGCCGGCATAGCCCGCGCCCTCGCCGGCCGGGAACAGCCCCCGCGTGTTCAGGCTGTGGCCATCCGCGCCACGCCCGATCCGGATCGGCGACGACGTGCGGGTTTCCACCGCGGTTAGCACCGCGTCGTGCATGGCGAAGCCGGGAATGTCGCGGTCGAATTTCCGCAACGCCTCGCGGATCGCCTCGATGGCGAAGCCCGGCAGGCAGCCGGCCAGGTCGGCGGGTCGAATCTGCGGTTTGTAGGACGGCGCGACGTCGCCCAGCGCGACCGAGGCGCGCCCCGCCAGCAGGTCGCCGGCCAACTGGCCAGGTGCGGCGTAATCGCCGCCGCCGGCCAGGAACGCGCGCTGTTCCCACTCGCGCTGGAATGCCACGCCGGCCAGCGCGTCACCGGGGTAGTCGGCCGGCGTGATGCCGACGACGATGCCGGCGTTGGCGTTGAACTCGGCGCGCGAATACTGGCTCATGCCGTTGGTGACGACGCAGCCGACCTCCGACGTTGCCGCCACGACGCGCCCGCCCGGGCACATGCAGAAGCTGTAAACCGAGCGTCCGTTGCTGGCGTGGTGCACCAGCTTGTAGTCGGCGGCCCCGAGCGCCGGATGGCCGGCGAAGCCGCCGAACCGAGCACGGTCGATCAGGGATTGCGGGTGCTCGATACGGGCGCCGATCGAGAACGCCTTCGCTTCGATATGCACACCGCGGCGGTGCAGCATGGCAAAGGTGTCGCGCGCGCTGTGGCCGATCGCCAGGATGACATGGTCGGCATCGATCTGTTCTCCGCCGGCGAGGGTCAGGCCACGGACATGGCGCCGGGCGTCGGTCTCGATGTCCTCGACACGCGCCGAGAAGCGGTACTCGCCGCCCAGGGATTCGATTTTCGCGCGGATGCCTTCGACCACCGTGACCAGCCGGAACGTGCCGATATGCGGCTTGCTGGAGGTGAGGATTTCCTCGGGTGCGCCGGCCGCGGCGAACTCGGTCAGCAGTTTGCGGGTGAGGTGGCGCGGGTCCTTGATGCCGGAATACAGCTTGCCGTCGGAGAATGTGCCGGCGCCGCCCTCGCCGAACTGGACGTTGGATTCGGGATTGAGGACGCCGTGGCGCCAGAGTCCCCAGGTGTCGCGGGTGCGCTCCCGCACCAGTCTGCCGCGTTCGAGGATGAGTGGACGGAAGCCCATCTCCGCCAGGGTCAGGGCAGCGAGCAAGCCGCACGGGCCGGTGCCGATGACGACAGGGCGCCGGGGCGCGGTGGTGACTCGGACGGGCACGTGGTAGCGCGTGTCCGGCGCGGGGCGGACGCGTGGGTCGTTGGCATGGCGGGCCAACACCGCGGCCTCGTTCCGGACCTCGGCGTCGGCGGCATAGACCAGGCTGATGGCGGATCGCCGGCGGGCGTCATAGCCGCGGCGCGCGATGGCCAGCCCGATAAGGTCGCCGGGCGGGATGCCCAGCCGGGCCAGCACGGCGTCGCGCAGCGCGTCCGGTGGGTGATCCAGCGGAAGCGTGAGTTCGGTCACACGGATCATGGTGCAGCATTTTTATCATGGCCGGGCGGTGGAGCGCACCGGAGGCATTGGTTATCGTGCCGCCCGCAAGGGCTGATCGAGCCGAGCGGTCCAGAACGACAGCAAGGGGGTCCAAAATGTCAGCGCTCTACAACCAGCAGTTCATTGCAAATCCAATAGGATTTATCAA
This sequence comes from Acetobacteraceae bacterium, assembly GCA_035486135.1. Lineage (GTDB taxonomy): Bacteria > Pseudomonadota > Alphaproteobacteria > Acetobacterales > Acetobacteraceae > JASHVB01. The sequence continues at coordinate 16,032 of DATHNI010000154.1, read as the reverse complement.
CAGGTACAGCGTCGACATCAAGACATGGTTCGAGGGCCTGATGCGGTCCACTTCGACCGCTTCCCGGCTGAGCGGCATGTTGGTCTCGTTCAATGCGCGCAAGGGATGGGGATTCTTTGACCTGGAGCCGGTCGGGGGATTCATGGGCTTTGGGATCGACACGGTTGAAGTGCGCATGGCCAATGATGGCATCGGCGCGTACTGGGTGCCGTATCACGCGGGGCTGGGGCTGCCGGGCTATGCGGACGTCAAGCGAGCCAACCCGGACTATCCGTTCGTGTTCACTGCCGGAATGAACGGCTGCGCCTTCGTGGTGACCGACTCACCCAAGGGCGCCGCGTGGATGCGCATCTACCATAATCAGCATCCTGACGTTGATTCGGTGTGGCAGGCCATCCACGGAGTCGGACAGCCAGTCATCTCTTTCGCCGGACCTGACGATTACATAGTGGGTACATTGGCACGCGGCATGAATCCGGTTGCGTTCAATTTCCTGTATTACCGGAACGGGGTGTGGAACTACGTCTTCCAGCCGCAAGCGTTCAATGCATTGAGCCAGGCTCCTGCGCGGCGATTGATGGGCCAGGCGTCGTCACGCTCGGTGTTCTGACGGGCCGCCAGGCGGGGCGGCAGCAACGCTCAGCGCATTCCGCCGCCCTGCCACACGTCGCGTAATGCCAACCGCCCGAAAGACTGACTCTCAATCTGATCGCACCTATCGTCCCTCGTGTCATGGCCGCCGGAGGCCGGCCATGACACGACTTTGCTGTATGCAGCAAAGGAAAGTCGTGGGTGGCCGGCCTTCGCCGGCCATGACACGAGGGCGCGTGGCGCGTTGGCCGTACGTCGGTATTTTCGCGGGTTGGTATAACGCATCCCGCTATCCCGTCATCAAGCGTGCCGTCCCGCCAACCGTGCTCCGCCATCAACCGTGCGCCGTCATCAACCGTGCGCCGCCATCAACCGTGCGCCGTCATCAACCGTGCGAGGAAGCCCGTGTCGCCGAAGGCGCCGGACTTCGACACGATACGCTGCCCGTCCCAGTCGCCGCCGCGCAGGATCGAGGTCGGCACGCCCGGCACGACCTCGCCGTCCACCTCCAGCCGCACAACGCCCAGCGCATCGCACAGTCGCCGCAACGTTTCCCCACCGGCAACCACGAGCGTGCCGGGCCGGGCGATCTCCGCAAGCAGCGCAACGAAGCAGGCGCCGATGCTTTGGATGGCCTGCACGCGAGGCGTGCCCTGGGGCAGTACGACGCAGACCGCGGCGGCCCCGTCTTGCAGCGTGCGGCGTATCGCGGCGATCTGCGCCGGATCGATGGCGCCGCGCTCGGTTGCTGCCGTTGAGGCGCGCGGGTGCGAGCCTGCCGCGGTGATGCGGTGCAGGTGTCTGCCGGTGGCCGCAAGCTGGCCGGCGGACACGCTGTGGTCGGACCCGATCAGTGCCAGGAATGGCCGGAGCAACGTGGGGCAGGGCACGACGTGGCTGCCCGCCAATGCGCCGGCCAGCCCACCGGTGCCGCACCACAGCACGCGTCCGGCGAGCGCTCGGCCGGCGGCGACGATGGCGTCGAGGTCTGCGTCGGCTTCCGCATCGCGCACGGTCACCGACAGGCCGCAGGCGCGCAGCGCCGCCGGCAGATCGATATCGGTGTGGCGCCAGCCGTCGCCGTCGCGCGCGAGTTGCTGGCCGTTGCGCGTGATGCGGCCCTGGAACGGGAATGCCGGCGCCAGCACGCAGTGGTCGAAATGCCGCATGCAGGCTGCGAGTTCGACGGCGACATGGCCGCGCAGCAGGCTGTCGATCTTCTTGAAGGCAATGTCGGCGCCTTGCAGCAACGGCGCCAGCCGTTCGATCGTCGCTTCGGCCGCGGACGCGTCCAGATCGCGCGTGCCCGCGTCGATTGCCGCCGTTGGCGGTACGTCCTCCGAGCGCCAGACCACCGGCACCGCCCCGGCCAGCGGCACGAAGCGCGCCGCGCTATCGAGCGCCCCCGTCAGGTCATCCGCAAGCAGCCGCATTTTTCCCCTCTCCCACGAAGTGGGCGAGGGTAGGGTGAGGGTGCAACGTGCCGCACGCAACACCCTCACCCTACCTTCGCCCGCGCGAGAACGCGGGAGAGGGGAAGTTTCAAACCACCCGGTGCAGCAACGTCTTACCCGCCTCGAGCAATCGGCAGTTCTCCGCCGCCACCACGAAGCTGCGGTCGAATGTGCCGGTGGTCAGCCAGGCGACATGCGGCGACACGACGACATTTGGCAGCCGGAACAGCGGCGCGGCAAAGTCCGGAGGCTCGGTCTCGAAAACATCCAGCCCCGCGGCGGCGAGATGACCGGAGCTCAACGCCTCGGTCAGAGCCGCCTGATCCACCAGCCCACCGCGTGCCGTGTTGATCAGCACCGCGCCACGCTTCATGCGCGCCAGCGAAGCCGCGTCGATCAGGTGCGTGGTTTCCGGCGTCAAGGGCACGTGCAGGGTCACCACATCGGCCTCCTGCAACAGCGCCGGCAACGACCGGAATTCTCCCAGCGCGCCGGCGACCGCTGCCTGGTCGGTGTACAGCACGCGGCATCCCATCGCCGTCAGCACCGGTGCCAGCAGGCGCGGGATCGCGCCGTAACCCACCAGCCCGACAACGCGCCCGCCCAGTTCGCCTAGACCGTCTTCCAGCAGCGGATCGGTCCACACACCCCGCCGCACCGATGCATCGAACCGAGGCAGCCGGCGCAACGTCGCCAGCATCATCGCCAATGTCAGCTCTGCCACTGCGCGAGAATTCGTCCCGGGCAGGTTGCACACCGGGATGCCGCGCGCCTTTGCCGCCTCCAGGTCGATCGTGTTGACGCCGATGCCGATCTTCTGGATCAGCTTCAGCCGCGGCGCCGCTGCGATCATCGCGGCGGTGCATGGCTCCAGCACGTGCCACAGCACGTCGGTTTCCGGCAGGCTGCGTTGCAGCAGCGCGCGGTCATCCACCGGGCAGATCGTGATGTCCAGGCCCGGTACAGCCGCCAGCCGTGCTGCGAGGTCCGGCCCCGCAGCGTAATGAAACAGCACCTTCATCGTAGTTCAACCATCCTCGTGCATAGCGTCGTCAGTGCTTCAACCGTGCCACTCGGGCGTTTCGCGGTCTCTATCAACTTTCCTGTCTCGCCATTCTTGAACATTCCTGTCCCGCGGTCCCAGCGCTGCTTCGAACGTCCCCGCGCGCCGGCCTGGCGCTTCTTCGAACGTCCCAACGCGCCTTCTCAGCGCTTCTTCGAGCGCCCGAACACGCCGCCGCCGGCGAAGTCCGCACGCGCACCCAGCGCTTCCTCGACCCGCAGGGCCTCGTTCCATTTCGCCATCCGTTCGCCGCGCGCGAAGCTGCCGACCTTGAGCTGCCCGACACCCCACCCCACCGCCAGATGCACGATCGTGGTGTCCTCGGTTTCGCCAGACCGCGCCGAAACGATGCCAGCGAAGCCGCATTCCTGCGCCGCCTTCCAGCACTCCCACGTCTCGGTCAGCGTGCCGCGCTGGTTCGGCTTCAGCAGCACGGCGTTGGCGGCACCGCGCAACGCCGCTTCGCGCACGCGCGATGCCTGGCTGACCAGGAAATCGTCGCCCACCACCTGCACGCGGTTGCCGACCTCGTGGGTGAACGCCGCGAAACCGACATCGTCGTCTTCCGCCAGAGGATCCTCGATCGACACGATCGGGTAACGGCGGATCCAGCCAGCGAGCAATTTCACCATGCCTTCGCTGTCGAGTTCCTTGTCCTCCAGCGCCAGCTTGTATTTTCCGCCGCGGCCGAATTCGGACGCGGCGACATCGAGGGCGATCGCCACCTGGCTGCCGGGCGCGAAACCGGCGCGCTCGATCGCGCGCACCAGCGTTTCCAGCGCTTGCTCGTTGGTGTTGAACGCCGGCCACCAGCCGCCTTCATCGGCCACGCCGGCCAGCGTGCCGGCCTCCGCCATCAACGCGCCGGCCGCGCGATAGACCTCCGCGGTCCAGTCCAGCGCCTGCGCGAAGCTCGCAGCCGACGGACAGGTGACCATGAAATCCTGGATGTCCACGCGCCGGCCGGCATGCGCGCCACCGCCGAAGATCTGGATCTGCGGCAGTGGCAGCGTGTGCGCGTCCGGTCCGCCGAGGTAACGATACAGCGGCTCCCCCGCGCCGGCCGCCGCCGCATGCGCCGCCGCCATCGACACCGACAGCACCGCGTTGGCGCCAAGCCGAGACTTGCTCGGGGTGCCGTCCAGCTCGATCAGCCGCTTGTCCAATGCCGGCTGGTCGCGCGCATCCATGCCGACGACACCGCGCGCGATCACCGTGTTCACATGCTCTACCGCGCGGGTGACGTCATAGCCGCCGAATGCCTCGCCGCCGTCCCGCAGATCCAGCGCCTCGCCGGTGCCGGTGGAGGCGCCCGCCGGGGCCATGGCACGCCCGACGCCGCCGCCCTCCAGCAGGATGTCGGTCTCCACCGTGGGACGCCCGCGGCTGTCCCAAACGCGGCGCCCATGCACATACGCAATCGCGCTATCCGTCATACACCGAGTTCCTTGCTCCACGTCTGGCGCACATCAGCCAGGCGATCCGGCGGATCGCCCAGCAACGCGCGGGCGGTGCGGCGCACGCGCTCCTTGTCCGCCGCCGCGGTGATGTACTCGACCGGCGACTTGCCATCCACCCGGGCGAGGAACAACCCCGGCAACAGCCGGGCCGCGCGGGCTTCCAGGTCCGAGGGCGGTTCCCAGGTGACTCCGGCGAGATAGGCCCGTCCGAGGGCATCGAAGCAGCCGAGAAAGCCGGATGTGGCGGCCGGTGTCCACACACATTTCAGCAACAGGTGGTTGAGGCAGAACGCCAGGTCGAACGCGGGATCGCCCCACCAGGCACACTCCGCGTCGAGCAACACCGGGCCGCGCGGACCGGCAAGGATGTTCTTCGGGCTGACATCGCCGTGCACCAGCGCGCGCTTGTTGTTCTGTGTGGCCGTGACGAGCGCTTCGAGGCGGGGCGCGAGATCGGGGTGCGCGCGCGCGGTGGCAAGCAAATAGGGCTCCAGGCGAATGTCGAAGAAGATCGTGTCGGTGGGGAATTGTGCGGCGGTCGTGGGATCGGCCGCGGTGGCGGCGTGGATGCGTGCCAGCGACGTCGCGACCTGCGTGGCGAAAACGGGATCGGCGTGGCCGTCGCGCAGTTGCGTCTTCCATAGCGGATGGTCGGCGGGGGACAGGAATTCCATCGCCAGTGCGCCGCTGATTTCGTCCTGACCGAGGAGCGCAGGGGCAATGCCGGGCACCGCGGCATTGGCGCGCTGCATCCAGGCGGCTTCGTAGTGGTTACGCTCGACCGGTGCGTGCCACTCGGCGGCGACGTGCAGCTTGGCGAGGGCGCGCTTGACGCAGATCGGGCCGTTGGGAAGATCGATGCGCCAGATGTCCGACGACACGCCGCCGGTGAGTCGCTCGCCCGGTGCGCCGGCCGCGCCGAGCAAGTGCATGCGGCGGAGCGCGTCGATGATTTCCGGCGGTGGGGATTCGAGTGGCATGCGGCAACGCTGCGCGCGGAGTGGCGATCAAGGCAACCTCTCCCGCTAGAAGGCAACCTCTCCCGCGCACAGGGCGGGAGACGTGTCCCCCGTGTCAGTTCCGGATATCGATCCACTCGTCGGTAAACGGCCGGTGCATGAACGTTGCCCAGACGAAATTCATCGCATAGCGCAGTCCGATCCGCAGCAGGCCTTCCTCCAGCAATCGCCGCCCCGACGACAACGCCGGCAGCCGGAACGTGAACTTCACGGCGCCGATCGCGTTCAGCCGACGTGCGAGGTCGGTATCTTCGCCGTAGAACGTGAACAGCGGATTATAGCCGCCGATCTGTTCCAGTGCGGCGCGGCTGACCACGAAATTCCCGCCTTGCAGCATCGAGCCGGCCCGCAGAACGAAGCGATTGAGAAAATAAAACCCATAACCCATCACATAAAACGCCCGCACCGCGAAGCGCGTGCTGCGCGGCACGTCGTAATAGATATACGGGCCGCTCAGCGCGACCAGATCGGGATGCCGCCGGAACTCCGCCAGCACGCGGTTCAGCCAGCCTTCGGTGACAATCGTGTCGGCATCGACGTTCGCCACCAGCCTGCCGGTGGCACGCAGGAAGCCGGCACGGCGTGCTTGCACCAGGCCCTTCTCCGGCTCATCCACCACGATCACCTCGGGAAACGACGCGGCTATGGTGCCGGTACCGTCGGTGCTCGCATTGTTGACGACGATGACCTCCGCCGCGCAGCCGGAGCGCTTGATCTCGGTAATGATGGCGTTGAGCGTCCTGCCCAGGTTCTTCTCTTCATTGTATGCCGGCACCACAAAGCTGATTGTGACAGGTTCACTCACGCGGCTTACTCCCATGGAGCACCGACCGGTAAAGCGTTTCCCACTCATCGGTGATTGTTTCTACACGATATTGCTCGGCGAATTGGCGGCCCGCGGAACCCAACCGCCGCCGGTGCTCTGGCGATGCCAACAGGTCCGCCAGCGCTTGTGTCAGTTGTGTGACGTCGTGCGGGTCCACCAGCACGCCGTTGGCCTGGGTGACAAATTCCGGCAGGGCCCTGGTATTGGCGGCGACAACAGGGATACCGGAAGCCATGGCTTGCAGCAGCACCATGCTCTGAGTCTCGCTTGTACTCATGATAGCGAAAGCGTCACTGATCTGTAATAGATTTGCCAGTTCATCCTGTGCCAGCGTACCAAAGAACCTGACGTACCGGTCGATTCGCAACTCTTTCGCCAGCGCACGCAGTATCGATTCATGCGACCCGTGTCCAGCGATGGCGAGGTCCACGGCAACGCCCCGGTCGCGCAGCATCGCCACAGAGCATAGCAGCACGTCGATGTTCTTCTCTGGCCCCAGCCGGCCCGCATAGGTGATCGTCGTGCCAGCGAGGCCGAAGTGAGCACGCAGCGCATCGCGGTCGTCGTCGCGCACCGGAGTGAACATGTCGGTGTCGATCGGGTTGGACACCACAAGATGCGGCCGATGCAGCCGGGTCGCGCCGAGTTCGGTGAATACCGAACGCGACGGCGCGGTGATGTAGTCGCAGCGATTATAGAACCAGGAGACGTACGCTGCCGCTTTACCAACACTGACTGGCATGTGCGGCCCGAACCCTGCGACCGTCCAATGGTTGGTACCGATGACGGGTATGCGAAGACATGCGGCGTTCAGCAGCGCCTCCAGCCCGATGCCGAAAAAGGAATGCGTGTGAATTACGTCAGGCTTCGCACGCAACGCCAGCGTGGCCCAGGCGACCGGCGAGAGCAACGCCGCGCGGGATTGACGGGTCGAACTGGGAAACGGCAAGGATGGCCGCCGGCGCACCCGCACATTGGGGCCCAGGTCGCGTTCCCGCACCGCGGCGCCGACACGGCGATAGTCGCGCTTCGCGTAGTGCGGCGCATAGATGTCGACCTGGTGGCCTCGCCGGCCCAGGGCACGGCTGATCGTTGCCACCGAATCCTGGATGCCGCCCAACTCGGGAAAGAAATGGTCGGTGAACATCGCGATTCTCATCGGCCGGTGCCGCCGGCCCAGATGCCCTCGGTGCGCCGAAGCACCAGCGCGATGGCCGCCGCACCCGCGATGCAAAGTACGGTCGTTCCCAGCGCGTAGTGCCGTTCAAATACCGGCACGCAGTCGCCGGCAAAGTATCCGGCGCAGAACAGCACTGCCGATTTCGGTATGGTGGCAAGCAGGTTCAGAACTATGAAGCGGGGGAGGGGAACCCGCAGCATGCCGCTGCCGATCAGCACGAACCAGCCGATGGAATGCGTCCACTTGCCGATGAACAGCATCTTGGCGGCGTTGTGCCGCAGACCGTCCTGGACCTCTTGCGGCACCGTGCGGCGCACACCGAAACGCCGCGCCAAGCCGGCGAGTGGCGTGCGTCCTGTGCGTCCGATCCAATACAGGATGACATCGCCGATCACGTCGCCGCAGATCAGCAGGCACAGCGCGCTATACCAGCGGAAGTAGCCCTGCGCCGACAGGAAGCCGGTGAGAATGGTGACGACAGGTCCCTCGATCACCGATAGCGGCAGGATCAGGGCGCTGCCGTGGGCGATCAGGAAACCGTCGATTGTCACTGACTATTCACAATCGTTCGTAATGGACTTCAGAACCATCCGAGATATCGAGGGCGAGGCTCGCCCAGGTGTCGGTGCGGTCATACCAGACATCGACGTTGAACGGGCCACTGATATTGTAACGATCGGCCGGGATGGTGCCGCCGGTTGCCAGCGGGACGGGCTCGGTTTTGTCCGCCGCCACCTTGGGGCGCAGCAATTCGCCGTTCTCCAGGCTGATCATCGGGCCGTTCAGCATGCGCTTGTTCCAGTAGCTGACGCCGATCGCCTGTGGCGGCGCGACATAGCGCGCCGCCTTGCTGCCGAGTACCACCAGGCCCTCGCTGGTGCGCCGTGCATTCATCCAGCCTTGCTCACCGTTCTTGTTGGTTTGGCCGGTCAAGCCCACCAGTGTGTCACCTTGCCACGTCTCAACGGAGCGGTGGGTGTAGTGGGCAACCGGAATGGTCAGCAACGTGATCTTCGCGTCAACCGCGATATGCACGGTTAGCGTTTCGCCTTGGCGGTCGAAGGCCAGCGTATGGCGACCTATCTCACTGCCGTGACGAATCAGGCGGAAGGCGAGCGCGTTGTCCGGCGGGATCGGCAATGCGGCGGCTGCCTGGCGCGCCACAACGCATGCTCCCGCCAGGAGCACCCCGCGCCGGCCAATCACCTGCGCCCCCATGCCATCGAATCGCTGCTCTTTCCACTTCCAACGCTTGAGCAACTAGCCCAGCGGGGGAAAGCAAGCAACCGCAGACAGCGGGGAGTTGTTCAGGCAATTCTTACAGTAAGTAACAGCCGATACTTTGCGACATGCTCCTCGCAAGAAACAGACTCCCCCTCCCCTTGAGGGAGGGGGAGTATCCTTCGCGTGATGGTCTCGCAGTTTCATCCAGGGCGGCTCTGCCGCCGGCTGGTGGTCAGCTCGCAAGCTCGTGGCATGCGGCCTCGCGCCCGTCCCTGCCAGCCCCGCCGCTCACACCCCGACCGTTGCGCGCCACTGCCGCCAGAACCCGCGGATCGCTACCTCGGTCGCGCGGGTGTCCTGAGCCTCGGTGCCCGCGCCGCCCATCTCCACCACCGACATCCCCCGCGGCGCCGTCACCGCGCCACGCTCGACGAAGCCGCCGATGCAGCCGTCCTCCATCGACACGAACCCGGCCGGCCCGGCCAGATTCAACTGCCGCAAGCGCCGCGTCCGCATCTCCGGGGTATCGTCCGCATAACCCAGGTAGATCCAGTGCAGGTCGCACTGCCCCACGCCGCGCGGCACGAAATGCCGCACCGCCATGATGTTCTGCGTCCGCTGCATCACGAAGTTCGGAAACACCGACATGATTTGCTGACGCACCCGGTCGCCATGCTCCTCCACGATATCCAGCAGTCCGGGGTCTTTCAGCCGGAACGCCTCGTCCACCGAGCGCATCCCCGCATACGCGTCGTCCACCGCCTTGTCGGGCGCAAGCGTGGTGGACACGTGCGACCCGCCGGTTTCGTTGATCTCCACCCCGCCGCCCTGGCTCAGCCGGTTGATCTTGAAGGTGGCAAAGAACAGGTGCAGCAGGCTGGCATGATAGGTGTCGCGCACGTTCTCGGCATAGAGCTTCCAGTTGTTCGGCAGGACTTCGGTGAAGCGGCCGATGATTTCCAGCTTGCGGCTGGTGGCGACGCGTAGCCGGGCGGCGACCTCCGGGCCGATGAACGTCTCGAAGTCCGGTGTGTCGGGACTGAACGTGCCGAACACCAGGCCGCGCCACGTGGTGACGCGCAGCTTGCGCGGCCCGTGGTCCGCCATGCAGAAGCTGTCGGGCATGCCGCCCTTGCCGCCCACGCCGCGTTGGAACGCGACCGATTGCAGGGTGCCGTGCAGGTCGTAGCGCCAGGCATGATACGCGCAGGTGAAGTCCTTGGCGTTGCCCCCGTCGTCGAAGCAGATCAGGGCGCCGCGGTGAGCGCAGCGGTTCTCGAACGCGCCGATCACGCCGTCGGCATCGCGCGCCACCACCACCGGCATCTGGCCCACGAAGGTCGCGCGCCAGTCGCCCGGGTTGGGAATTTCCACCTCCAGGCACAGGTAGCTCCACACCGGCCCTTCGAACAGCGTCTCCTGCTCCGCGCGCAGGATGTCGGGGTCCTGGTAAACCCAGAACGGCACGCGGGTCAGACCCGCCGGCCAGGCCGGCCGGGTTGCATACGGAGCAAGGGCGTCGGGCATCGGACCCTCCGTGGGATGGCACGGCGCACCGTAACACTCCCCCTCCCCTTGAGGGAGGGGGTTGGGGGGAGGGGTCCCGTGCCGCACGTACCCCTCCCCCCGACCCCCTCCCTCAAGGGGAGGGGGAGAACCTTGTTTCTTGTTAGGCACTGGGGACGTGCGCCTCGCGCTCTACTGAGAGTGGTTACTCGCGATCTCAGTGTTCCGTCCGACCGCTCAGCCAGGTCGGGATCGACGGTTCCAGCGGCCGCATATGGTCCTCGATCGTCGCGTGCAGCCTGGAGAGCAATCGGCGCTTCGCATCGGCGTCGCCACCGAACGGATAGCCGGCGCGCAACAGCACGTCGGGCAGCGCGTTTTCCACCAAGGTTCGGATGCCACGATCGAGCCTGGCCTGGGACGACCGCACGGACAGCAGGCCAGGCACCGCGAGCGCATCGACCAGCAGCACCGCGAAGACGCGCCGTGCGGGACTGGCCGGTGCGTGTGCCGCACGTTCCACGAGATCCAACAGCCCGGCCGTGACCGCTGGACCGATGTGCGGCACCGCGGCCCCATGGCTGATCAGCACTTGCCGCGCTGCCCGGAAGCGGTCAGCCGCGTTCGGCGCGGCGGAAGCTGCCTCCAGCGCGCGGGCCAGGTCCAGCCGGGCTTGCGTCACGTCCACGGTGATCAACGCTGCGGTTGCTGCTGGCCCCGGACCGCCAGGCGGCGAGCCTAATCGGCCGCCATGCCTTTCCCCGCCAGTTCCTTCCTGGCGCTGTCGTTCTTGTTCAGATGCGTCAGGCCCATGCCGCGCAGGACGTTGGGTGCTTTGGTGAACTGGATGTTGTCGTAGCCGACGATCTCGATGCGGTTGCCCCAGGGGTCGCGGAAATCCAGGAAGCGGCCGCCCACCAGGGGGACGCCGGCGGCCTCGAGGGCGTTGCGGACGGCTTCCTTGTCCTCGACGACCAGGCCGACGTGGCGGCCATCGTCGGCCGGCTGTTTGCGGCCTTTCTGCAGGGCGATGAACTGGTCGCCGAGATCGATGAAGGCCATGGTCTCGCTCTTGCCGCGCAGTTCGAACGCGAACAGCCGTCCGTAGAAGGCGAGGGCTTCCTCGATGTCTCCCACTTCCAGCGCCACGTGGTTCAAGCCTACGACGCGCACTTTTGCGGATTCCGCCATCGGACACTCCTGTGCCGGTTGGACGATCAGGCGGGCAAAGCCGGCCCTTGGCACGATCATATCCACGCGCGGCCAGCCATGCACCACGCCAAAGCGTGAGCATCTGCCGCAATGACGCCTACCCCTTCACCGCGCCAAACGACAGGCCGCGCGCGAGGTAGCGCTGGAAGAAGAACGACAGGACCACCGGCGGCCCGATCGCGATCAACGTGTTCACCGCGGCCAGGTTGAAGTCGATGTCGCGGGTGCCTCGCGAGGCCAGGATGAACGACGCCAGCGTCTGCGCGTGGCGCGACGTGAAGGCCGACGCGAACAGGGCCTCGTTCCAGCCGAACGCGAAGACGTTGATCGCCGTGACGACAATGCCGTCGATCGACAGCGGCAGGGCGATCAGCACGAAGATCTGCCACGCTGTGGCACCTTCGACCTTGGCCGCCTCTTCCACCTCCTTGCTCACGTCGCGGAACACGTCGCGCATGATGACGACGGCGAAGGCAAGGCTGAACGTGGAGTAGGAGATGATGAGGCCGGTCCACGTATCGATCAGGTGGAAATAGACCATCATCAGGTAGAACGGCACCAGCACGATGGCCGGCGGCAGCACGCGCTGCGACAGGAACCACAGCGTGATGTCGCGCGATGCCATGGGGAATTCGAATCGCGCCAGGCTGTACGCAGCCGGCACGCCGATCGCCAGCACCAGGATCGTGGCACCGCCGCTGACCACGACGCTCGACAGCAGCGCGTGCAGCACGCCGCTGTCGGTCAGCACCTGGTGCCACGAATCGAGTGTGGGCTGGAACTGCAGGAATGGGATGATCGCGCCGGACTGGAACGTCTCCTCCAGGGTCTTGATCGAATTCAGGATCGCCCACAGGAACGGCACCAGCACCCAGGCCGATGCCAGCAGCATAACCAGATAGATCATGGCCTTGGAGCGGGGACGGGCGCGCAGCCACAGCACGTTTTGCATGACGCGTCCCTCCCTAGGCGATCCGCCGGCGCATCTGGCGGAAGAAGATGGTGATGAGGACGGAGATCATCGCCAGCACGACGATGCCCATGGCCGAGCCGTGGCCGAAATCGAAGAACTGGATCGTCGTCAGGTAGTCATAGATGCTGAACAATTGCGTGCTGGTGCCGGGGCCGCCGCTGGTGATGGCGAAGGGCAGGCCGAACGCCTTGAAGCCCTCGATCAGCCGCAACAGGATCGCGACGCTCATCACCGGCCAGGCGAGCGGGATGCCGATATGGCGCATCGCCTGCCAGTGGCTTTCGCAATCCAGCACCGCGGCGTCGTAGATTTCCTGCGGCACCGCCGACAGCGCGGCGAGCGCCAGCAGGAACACGAATGGCGTCCAGCGCCAGACTTCCAGGATCATCGCCGCGCTCAGGCCCCCGGTGGCGGTGGACAGCCAGGGCACCGAAATTCCGACCTGGCCCAGCAGCCAGGTCACCAGGCCGCCTTGCGAGCTGAACAAGGTGATGCCGAGATAGCCGATCGCCACCTCCATGGTGAACAGCGGCGAGGTGATCAGTGCGCGGAACAACTTTGTGCCCGGCGCGCCGAGATTGACCACCCAGGCGAGCAGGAAGCCGAGGATGACTTCGATGGGGACCGTGACGGCGACGTAGATGATGGTGATGACGACGCTGTGCCAGAACTCGGCCGATTGCATGACGCTGGCGTAGTTGTCGAAGCCGACATAGCCGGTGACGCCGCGGCCCAGCACGTAGTTGGCGAAGCTGTAGCGAATGACCTCGGCCAGCGGGTAGAAGGTCAGCCCGACGATCCACAGGATCGCCGGCCCGAGCATCAGGTATTTGAACGCGATCTCGTCGTCGAACCGGCGTCGCCTGGTGGCGCGTGCGGACGCAGGCAGCACGGCACTGCGGGTTGCTAACGGCGCGTCGTTCACGATGTTGTCCTGGCCGCCAGTGTCATTCCACGCCCCATGTCATTGCCAGCTTCCACGTGTCATAGCGAGCTTCCGCGTGTCATGGCCGGCGAAGGCCGGCCCCACGACTTTGCCTCGTGCAACAAAGGAAAGTCGTGGGTGGCCGGCCTGCGCCGGCCATGACACGTGGAAGCTGGCCATGGCACGGGGCCCAGCATGACGCCGAGAGCAGCATCTCACGCGCCGAACGAGGCGATGTAGAGCGCCTTCTGCTTGTCGCGGCCGTAGCGGTTGGTGATCTCCTCCCACGCGGCCGCGGTCTCATCGAGCGCCTTCTGCGGCGTGGTCTGGCCCGCCAGCAACGCGGACAGCCGGATATCGAGCTGGTGCCAGTAATCCGCCGCACCGGGAATGCGCAGATACGGTTCCTGCACCGGCAGCGCGAGGTTGGCATAGTACGCGTCCATGAACGCCTTCGCGTCGGCTTCGTTCCAGCCCTGTTCGTGCCATTCCGCGAGCGTCGCGGTGCCGGCCGGCGGCAGGTATTCGTCGCGCATGCCGGGCTGCACGCCGGTGAAGCCGTGCGTCACGTTGTAGAAAGCGTTCTTGCGATTGGCCATGAAGGCGAGGAAGTCGTAGGTGGCTTCCTTCTCCTCGGTGAAGCGCGAAATCACGCAGTGCCAGCTTCCGCCGTTGACGTTGCCGGCCTGGTTCAACGGATATTTCGTCCAGGTTCCCTTGATCGGGTCATACGCCTCCGTCACGCCGGGAACCGGCGCCGCGCCGATCTTGCCCTGCACGACCGATGTCTTGGGATCCTGCGCGAGCGTCGGCAGGTCGCCCCAGGTCGCCTCCATCACCGCCTTGCCGGTGAGAAAAAGGTTCCAGCCCTGCCCGAGCGTCCAGGCGATTTCCTCGCGCGGGCCGTTCGGCAGGAACTTGATGTAGTCCTCCAGCGCCCGCAGGTGCCCGGGCGAGTTGATCAGCGGCTTCATTGTTTCCGGGTGGAAATAGAAATACTTGTTGTCGGGGGAACAAATGTACGGCGCCGCCAGAGTCAGGAAATGGAAGAATCCCTGTGCGTTCACCTTGGCATGCAGCGCCAGGCCCCAATCGGGCGACCCGTCGCCGTTCCAGTCCCAGCCAGTGAAGAAATCCGCGAGGTCGTGCATCTGCTGCATCGTCGTCGGCGGGGCCGGCAGGTCGTAGCCGTGCTTGGCCTTGAACTTCGCCTGGTTGTCGGGGTTGGCGAAGACATCCTTGCGATAATACAGCGTCTGCGCGTCGGCATCGAACAGCACGCCATACAGCTTGCCGCCCCAGGTGTACAGCCGCTTCATCGCCGGAATGAAGTTGTCGGGGTTCCAATACGGAAACCGCCGGTCGGCGAGGAACGGTTCGATCGGCTGGATATACGGCGTATCGCCGGTGAAGAAATCGCCATAGAACCAGGCGGCGGTCATGTAGGCGTCGTTGCGGTGCAGGCCGCTGGTGAGGTCGGAGAAGATCTGCGTGTAGAGAATGTCGATCGGCACGTCGGCGACACTGACGCGGCCGCCGGTCGCTTCCTCCCAATGCGGCACATGGTGTTTCAGGCCCTCGCCGACCGAACCCTTCTCCACCAGCAGGTTGATGGTCTTGCCTTTGTAGGGCTTGGTCTTGAGGAAGGCGACGCGCTCCGGCGTGATCGGTGCCTCATACGGCGATTCGGGTGCCGCATCGAGCAAGCCGGTGTCGGTCGCGGCGTTGGCGCGGCGCAAGGGCAACACGGAAGCCGCGGCCGCGACGCCCGTGGCGCGGATCAGGCCGCGGCGTGACAGCGCATGGCGCAGGGATGCGCGGCCAGTGTGGTCCGACATGGTTGTATCCTCCGTGACACGGCTTGGTCGCCGTTAGTGCGCGGGAGGCTGCTGCCGGGGTCCGTAACCTGTCAAGCAACGCAAAGTTCACGCTCCGGGCTATCGCATTTGCCCGGCACGCCGCTTCACGCCGGCAGGACGGAAGCAAGGAGGTGTGTCACCAAGCTGAAGGAAGGGGCAGGCAAGCTTTCACAAAGCTTTCCTGGCATCCCCGGTTCCTGTCATACGCCGCGACAACAGCGCTCGCCGACGATGCGCGCGCGCCCTGCCTTCGCCTGCATCCCGCGCATTCGCTCCATCGTGACGTCCACCGCCGCAGCGGCTGCGGGGAGAAGCACAGCAGCTGCCGCCGCCACATTCCTGCGTTTCATTCAACAGAGTATGCAACACTCGTGGGGTTTTCATCTGGATGCTTCGTCGCCAAGTCGAGTTGAAAGTTGACGCCGAGCCTGGTCAACCGATCCTTGAGGCGCCAGTGGGAGAATGACCATGAAGACCACGCTTCGTGCCGCCATGATGGTGCGCGGCATTGGCAGCAGTCCTGCACACGTTAAATCATGAAGGATATCAGCGAGAACTACCGCCTTCCGGAGCGGGGTTCTACCAAGCCGGACTCACCGGGTACTTCCACAATCCCGCACCAATCCTTGCAAAGCTGAGGTACGTTCCGTGTCAGCGTCGTTTTCCCATTCCAACCGTCACCCATGGCTCGGGCTCCGGTCGAACCGTGCGCGCCTTGTCGATCGCGCTGGCTCTGCCGC
>DATHNI010000153.1:0-10287 GCA_035486135.1 Acetobacteraceae bacterium | reverse complement strand
GGCCTCGGGGTTTTCGCGCTTCCACTTGTTGTATTCGTCCCACATGTTGACGGTATAGGGATCGGGCCGCTTGCGGCCGGAGCTGGAGCCGTAATAGCGCAGCGCGAACTGGAAGAACGTGGCGCCGTCGGCGCGGCGGCGCGCCTCCTCATCGGTCTCGGCGCACATGAAGTAGCTGACCAGCGCGATGTTCGGATTGGTCTGGTAGTCGGTCAGCTTGTCCTGCCGCTTGACGAAGCTGTTGTAGTAGGCGTGCACCCAGGCATGCGCCGCGTCCGCCGACAGGAATTGGAAGCCGAGCGCCCCCAGGCCGCGGCGTCCCGCCATCTCGATCGTTTCAAGCTGCGAGCATGCGACCCAGATCGGCGGATGCGGCTTTTGCACCGGCTTCGGCAGCACGTTGCGCATCGGCATCTTGTGCCACTTGGTGTCGAGCTCCACGCCCTGGTCGCGGAACATCGGGATGATGCAGCGGATCGCATCTTCCCAGACCTCGCGCTTGGTTTCCATCTCGCGTTCGAAGCCACCGAGTTCGGTGATCGAGGCGGATTCGCCAGTGCCGAACTCGACGCGGCCGTTGGACACCAGGTCGAGGCAGGCGATGCGTTCGGCCACGCGCTGCGGCGGGTTGGTGGTAAGCTGCACGATGCCGTGGCCGAGCCGGATGTCCTTCGTGCGCTGGCTGGCCGCGCCGAGGAACACCTCCGGCGATGGGGAATGGGAATATTCCTCGAGGAAATGGTGCTCGACTTCCCACGCGTAGTCATAGCCGAGCCTATCCGCCAGTTCGACCTGCGTCAGTGCGTTCTGGTACAGCGCCTGCTCATCCCCCGGCTGCCAGGGACGTGGAAGCTGCAACTCGTAGAAGATGCCGAATTTCATGGGTGTTCCCTCGTGCTACTGGCGAGTAGTCCGCCAGTGCGGCGGCGGGGAGTCAAGTCCGGGCAGGCCGCGCTTCGGTCATGCGCCTGCCTCGATGGCGATGACCATGCGCGGGGATTCTCGGCGAGGCCGCGACTCGTGGTCTGTCAGTTTGAATGTCTGCAATGGTGGGAAGCGGACCTTTGGCCACCCGCAGTGCTGGGGGCAGATCCTGGTGTTCTGTCGATGCTTTGCGGGGTATGGCGCTGTCATTACAGGAGATGGTGCATCTGTCATCATTGAGGCCGGGCCTGGCTGGAGACCGGTCACATCGGCGGCTGTTTTGCCCAGTTGTAGCCCCGCCGGGCACGTTGGTAGCCGTAGTCGAACAGGTCTCGCATATAGCGCTGGTCGAATGGAGCGGGCAGTTTCTCGGTGAAGTCGGGACCGATATAGGCGAGATTGAACGGGATGCCGTCGTGTAGTGTCGTGTTGTACATGCGCATCACGTCATTCATGCCACTGGATGAGATCATGGTGTTAATGGCGCGCTCGGCGATGCTCAGCGTGCTCCGCTCTGTATTCGCCCACTCCGGATCGAGGCGGCCGTTGCGGATGATATAGGCGACGGCCGGGATCACGGACACGCCGGTGGCCATGCGCAGGCGCCGCAGTCGTGTCACGTTGGCCGGGTAAAGGAACGCCTGGGCGAAGGCGCCGCCATCCACATGCATCTCTTGATACGGTTTTCCATCGACGGTCACGTCGAACATGGTCGGTGGGAAAGCACCGGGTATCGCGGCGGAAGCGAGCAGGACACGGCGGATGGTGTTCAACGCGCGCGGATGTCCGCTGCTGGCGATCGCGCCAATATTCCAGAACACCGGTTGCTGCGCGTCGAGGTCGGTGGTTCCGATAATGAGCAGGCGTCCGTCCTGATAGGCCTTTGCCAGCGCGGCCAGCATTGCCTCGTCCAGGTATTCGGAGATGGTCTTGAACAGTGGGGCATTGTCAGTCAGCGCGTCGTCGAACAACGCCGCGGTGATGTAGCGTTTCACAAGCACGCGGGATGGTGTCAGATCGGTGTACACGGCGCGCAGTTGCGGATCGTAGCTCGAACCGAGATAGGCGAAGGGCGCGGTGAGGGCGCCGGTGCTGACACCGGTGACCAATTCGAATTCCGGCCGTGTGCCGTATTCCGTCCAGCCGCATAGCAGTCCGGCGCCGAACGCCCCATTCTCTCCGCCGCCCGACACCGCCAGGAATTGAACTTCAGGCAAGGGCGCATTCGGGGCCAGGCCAAGTGCACGCCGCTGACGGTCCCCGGCCGCGAAAAACTCAGCCTCGAGAGGCTCGGTTGTGTAGGCCGGGAAGAAGCGCTCGTTCGGCACCCCGAGCACGCTCGCCCGGGTGGTGCTGCCAATCGGCACGGCCGTCCCGCGCGCCGGCACGCTGCACCCGGCCAACAAAGCCGCAGCGCTGCCGCCGGCTGCAATGCGAAGAAAACGGCGACGATGCAGCAGCCCGAACAAACCCGTCATAGGAGTCCGCTTCTTCGACACCGTTTATCCTAGGTTCTTCGTCGACGCTGGCTATGCAAAATCGGCGATACGATGAAAACTTGCGCGTGGCCTTGCTGAGTGGCCACGGTCTCTCAGGTGGACTGTCCATTTACAGAGCCATATCCCGCCTGTGGCGCGCCGGCCCAGAGGGGTCCGGCACGGCGATCTCAACGCCCAATGCCCTATTGACACAGATCAATGTCCCCAGCCGGCGCATGCGCACATTGTATGCGCCACAGACATGTATTGCCAGGGAAATGACAGGATATGAACGACAACCGAGGCAAAACGCCTGACCCGGACACAGTATGCGCTGGCGCCGGCCTGAATCGGCGCAATCTCCTGGCCTTAGCGGCGAACCGACGCCAGCCGGCCAGACGAGAAATGTTTGCTCTCGGCACCCAATAGGCAGCGCAAGAGACCCTGGCCCGCATGAATGACCATCGGAAAATAGCCTCCAGCAAAACAGGGAAACACTCACCATGTCAGCCACCAGAAGATCGCTCCTGATCGGAACGCCCGCGCTTATTGCCGCGGCGCTTTTCCAGTTGCCTGCTGCCCGCGCGGCCTCCGCGAGGCAGATCTCATCCGATGCGGACCGGGCACTGCGGACGCTTTACGCTATCCAGCCAAAGGCGCGCGAGCTGGGGAAGACTGCAACTGCGATCCTGATCTTCCCAAGGATCGTCAAGGCGGGTTTTATGATCGGCGGCCAGAGCGGCAATGGTGTGTTGCGTGTCGGCGGCAAGACTGCCGGCTACTACAATATATCAGCAGCTTCGTTCGGGTTTCAGGCTGGCGCGCAGACCTTCAGCTACGCGATGTTCTTCATGAACGCCTCAGCGGTGGGATATCTGCAAAAGAGCGATGGATGGTCTATCGGCTCGGGTCCGAGCGTTGTCATTGTCGACAAGGGTGCTGCCGCCAGCATCACCAGCACGACACTGACGAAGGATGTCTATGCATTCCCGTTTGGGCAGCAGGGCCTCATGGCGGGCATCGGGTTGGAAGGCTCGAAAATAACGCATATCAACCCCTAGACTTGATGGGGCCGCAACGTCGTCCCTGCCCAAGCGGGACCAGCAGTAACCATCCGTGCCGCTGAATGACCGCTTGGGCTCGAAGCCTGATGTTCGGAACACCCCCACTACTCCGCCGCCGCCGTCGGCAGCACGATCGCCTTGCGCCGCCCGGCCCAGCGCTCCAGCGCCAGGTACACCACGGGCGTCGTGTAGAGCGTCAGCGCCTGCGACACGATCAACCCGCCGACGACCGCGATCCCCAGCGGCCGCCGCAACTCCGCGCCGGTGCCGAACGCCAGCGCCAGCGGCAGCGCCCCGAAGATCGCGGCCACCGTCGTCATGATGATCGGGCGGAAGCGTTCCATGCACGCCTCGTGGATTGCCTCGTACGGCGACAGTCCGCGCTGGCGTTCCGCCTCCAGCGCGAAGTCGATCAGCATGATCGCGTTCTTCTTCACAATGCCCATCAGCAGGATGATGCCGATCAGCCCCATGATCGACAGGTCGGTCCCGGTCACCAGCAGCGCCAGCAACGCCCCGATGCCGGCCGAGGGCAGCGTCGAGATGATCGTCAGCGGATGCAGCAGGCTCTCGTACAGCGCCCCCAGCACGATGTAGATCGAGATCAGTGCTGCCCCGATCAGCAACGGCTGGGTCGCGAGCGACGCCTGCAGCCACTGCGCGTTGCCGGCGAACTGGGTATGCACATCCTCCGGCATCCGCAGATCGAACGCCGCATGCTCTACCGCTTTCTCCGCGTCGCCCAGCGCCATGCCCTCGGGCAGGTTGAAGCTCAACGTGGCGGCGGGGAACTGGCCCTGGTGGCGCACCGCCAGGGGCGCGGTGCCACGCTCGAACCGCGCCACTGCCGAAAGCGGCACCTGTCCGCCGCCGACCGCGCCGACATAGATGCGGTCGAGCAATGACGGATCGGTTTGAAGTTTCGGATCGATTTCCAGCACCACCTTGTACTGGTTGCGCGCGGTGTAGATGTTCAGGATCTGCCGTTGCGCATAGGCATTGTTCAACGCGTTGTCGATGTCGGCGGTCTGTACACCCAGCCTCGCCGCGGCCTCCCGGTCGATCGCCACGTTCACCTGTGGTCCGGCGTGGTCCTGGTCGGAGCTGACATCGATGATGCCAGGCGTGGCCTTCAACCGATCCTCCAGCGCCTGCCCCCAGGTGCGCAGATCGGCCAGGTTCGGCGTGATCATCACGAACTGGTATTGCGAGCCGCCCTGGCGTCCACCGCCACGCAAATCCTGTGCGGAAAACAAGAAGGTCTGCACGCCGCCGATTTTTGTCAAAGGTTCGCGCAGGCGGGCAATCACCGCTTCCGACGAAATCCCGCGTTCCGCCAGCGGCTTCAGGGAAAGCGTCAGCCAGCCGCGGTTCATCGACGACCAGCCGGAGCCGACGCCGATCCAGCTCGACACCGTCTCCACCGCCGGATCGGCCAGCAGCACGTCCACCACGGCGCGCTGACGATCTTCCATCGCGGTGAACGAGATGTCGGGCGATGCCTGCGTGGAGCCCACCAGGATGCCGGTATCCTGCAACGGCAGGAAGCCTTTCGGCACCGACATGTAAAGCCGCACCGTCAGCACGACGGTGAGCACGGTCACCAGCAGCATGAACACGCGGTGCCGCAGTGCCCAGCCGAGGGTGCGCGCGTAGAAGCGCAGGCTGCCACGGAAGCCGGCTTCCATTGCCCGATCGACACGGCCCCAGAACCGCCCGAGCGGACGTTCCCGCACCCGCATGTAGCGGCCGCACAGCATCGGCGTCAGCGACAGCGATACCGCCGCGGAAATGGCGATCGCCAGGGTCATCACCATGGCGAATTCGTGGAACAACCGCCCCAGGATACCGCCCATGAAGATCAGCGGGATGAAGACCGCGACGAGAGAAATACTGATCGACACGACGGTGAAGCCGATCTGCCGAGCGCCAACCAGCGCGGCCTGCAAGGGCGGCATGCCCTTTTCCATGTGGCGGACGATGTTCTCGATCATGACGATGGCGTCGTCCACCACGAAGCCGACGGAAATCGTCAGCGCCATCAACGAGAAGTTGTCGATGGTGTAGCCGAGGAACCACATCCCGGCGAGCGTTCCGCAGATCGACAGCGGCACGGTGACCGCCGCGGCGATGGTGGGCACCAGGCGGCGCATGAACAGCAGGACGACCAGCAGCACCAGGACGATGGTGATGCCCAGGGTGTACTGCACGTCGGTGACGCTGGCGCGGATTGTTGTGGTGCGGTCGGACACCACCGTCAGCTTGATGTCGGGCGGCAGCCACGCCATCAATTGCGGCAGCAACTCGCGAATGCGGTCCGCGGTGTCGATGACGTTGGCACCCGCCTCCTTGCTGATGTTGAGCAAGATGGCTGGGGTCTTGCCGTTCCAGGCGCCGAGCCGGGTGTTGGCGGTGCCGTCGATGACGGTGGCGACGTCGGACAATCGCAGCACGGCGCCTTTGCCGGCCTTGATCACCAGCGGCGCGTATTCCGCCGCCTGCGAGAGTTGGCCATTGATGTTGATCGTTTCGGCGCGTTCGGGACCCTCGAAACCTCCCGTCGGTTCCAGCACGCTGGTGCCGCGGATGGCGTTGTAGACATCCTGTGCCGCCACACCGGCGGCGGCCAGGCGCTGCGGATCGAGCCGCACGCGCACCGCCGGCTTTTCCGCGCCGTTCACCTGCACCTGGGAAACGCCCTCGGATTGCGACAGGCGCTGCGCCAGGATGGTGTCGGCGGCATCGTAGATCTGCGCGGTGGACAGCGTGTCGGAGGACAGCGCGATGGTCATCACCGGCGCGTCGGCCGGATTGAACTTGCGATAGAACGGCCGCCACGGCAGGTCGGACGGCAGGTCGGTCGTGGCGGCGTTGATCGCCGCCTGCACGTCGTGCGCCGCGCCGTTGATGTCGCGGTCGATGTCGAACTGGATGACAATGGAGGTGTTGCCGATGGCGGAGGTCGAGGTGAGTTCGGTCACGCCGGCGATTTCGCCGAGGCGGCGCTCGAGCGGGGCCGCGATGGAATTCGCCATGGTTTCCGGGTCGGCGCCGGGACGACCGGCGAAGACCACGATGGTGGGGATATCGACGGACGGCAGGGCGGAGACGGGGAGGAAGCGGGACGCGACGATCCCGGCCAGGAGGATGCCGAGGGCGAGCAGGAAGGTCGCGACGGGGCGGGCGATGAAGGGGGCGGAGAAGGTCATTGGCGCGCACTTCTCGCGCGTGGCGGTGCAGCGCGGCTCGCCCACGGAGCAGGAGACGCCACGGCGCGCGGCGACGCGGGTGCGCGCGGCAACGCGGGTGCGTGCGGCGCCAATAGCACCGTGCTGTTGGCGGCACCCTCACCCTCGGTGCTGCGCACCTCGACCACCGGGTCAAGTGCCCGGTGGCATGCCTCTCCCGCGAAGCGGGAGAAGTTCATTGCGCCGCTACCTCGCGCGTGCCGGGCCGCTTGAACCGCCCCGCCATACGCTCGAACGCCAGGTACACCGCCGGAGTCGTGTATAGCGTCAGGAACTGCGACAGCAGCAGGCCGCCGACGATCGTCACGCCCAGCGGCCAGCGCAGTTCGGAGCCGGCGCCGCGCTCCAGCACCAGCGGCAGCGCGCCGAGCAAGGCCGCCATCGTCGTCATCATGATCGGGCGGAAGCGCAGCAGGCACGCATGACGGATCGCCACGTCCGGAGGTTCGCCGGCGCGTGTTGCCTCCAGCGCGAAGTCCACCATCATGATGGCGTTCTTCTTCACAATCCCCATCAGCAGAACGATGCCGACGAGCGCCACCAGCGACAGGTCGGTGCCGCACAGCATCAGGGCGAGCAACGCCCCGATGCCGGCCGACGGCAGCGTCGACAGGATGGTCAGCGGGTGGATCCAGCTCTCGTACAGCACCCCCAGCACGATGTAGATCACCACCACCGCGGCGCCGATCAGCCACGGTTCGGCGGCAAGCGAACGCTGGAACTCCGCCGCGTCGCCGGAATAGCTGCCGAGGATTGTCTCGGGCATGCCGATCGCCTGCGTCGCCCGGCGCACCGCCTCCACCGCGTCACCCAGCGAATAACCCGGCGCGACATCGAAGCTCAGCGTGGCCGACGGGAATTGCTCCTGATGGGTCACGACCAGCGGGGCGATGGTCCGCGTGATCGTGGCGATCGCCGACAGCGGTACCTGCGCATTGGCGGTGGCGACCGGCGGCTGCTGCTGTTGCGGCGTGATGGTGGTGACCGCCGGGGACGAGGCCTGCGCGGTGGTGGCCGCCGGGACGCGCAGCAGGCGCAGCGCACTCGGGTCTGCCTGCCAGTCCTGGTCGGCCTCCAGCACCACGCGATACTGGTTCGCCTGGCCGAAGATGGTGGAGATCTGCCGCTGGCCGAACGAGTCGTACAGCGTGTCCTCCACTGTCTGCATCGACACGCCCAGCCGCATCGCCGCGTCGCGATCGACGGTAATGAACGTGCTGAAGCCCTCGTTCTCCTGGTCGGAGGTCACGTCGGCCAGCGCCGGCGCCTGCGCCATCGCGGCCCGCAGCCGAGGGGTCCAGCGCGCCAGCTCCCGCGCGTCGGTGTCCATCAGCGTGTACTGGAACGCCGTGCGGCTGACGCGGGTGCCGATGGTGATGTCCTGCACCGGCTGGAAGAACGCGGTGAACCCCGGAAGGTCGTTGATGGCGTGTTGCAGCCGGGCGATCACCACCGGCGCCGGATCACGCTGCCGCACCGGCTTCAGCGCGATGGTCAGCCGTCCGCTGTTCGGCGTGGCGTTGATCGTGCCGGCGCCGACGAACGACACCACGCCGGTCACCGCCGGGTCCTTGGCGATGCGATCCGCCGCCGTTGTCTGCAAGTCCAGCAGCCGGGGGATCGAGGCGCTCTGCGCCGCCTCGGTCACCGCCAGCACCACGCCGGTGTCCTGTTGCGGCAGGAAACCCTTGGGCACGATGATGTACAGCCAGATCGTGCCGGCCAGGGTTGCCGCGCCGACCAGCAGGACCAGGGCCGGGCGGCGCAACGTCCAATCCAGGCTGCGGCGGTAGCCGGCCAGCAGCGCGTCGAACGCCGCCTCGCTGATCCGCGCAAGCCGGCCGTGGTGTTCCGCCGCCGCGGGGCGCAACAGGCGGCCGCACATCATCGGCGTCAGGGTCAGCGACACCACCGCGGACACCACCACGGCGACCGACAGGGTGACCGAGAATTCCTTGAATAGCCGTCCCACCACGCCGGTCATGAACAGCAGGGGAATGAACACTGCGATCAGCGACACGGTCAGCGACACGATGGTGAAGCCGATCTGCCCTGCGCCGCGATACGCGGCTTGCAGCGGCGGCATCCCCTGTTCGATGTAGCGCACGACGTTCTCGATCATGACGATCGCGTCGTCCACCACGAAGCCGGTGGCGATGGTCAGCGCCATCAGCGACAGGTTGTCGAGCCCGTAGCCGAGCAAGTGCATCACGCCGAACGTGCCGATCAGCGATAGCGGCAAGGCGATGCCGGGGATGAACGTGGCGCGCGGCGAGCGCAGGAACAGGAAGATCACGGCCACCACCAGCCCCACCGACATCAGCAGCGTGAGTTGCACGTCGCGCACGGACGCGCGGATCGTCTCGGTGCGGTCGGTGACGATGGTCAGGTGGATGCCGGACGGGATCGCCCGTTGCAGCCTTGGGAGCGCCTGCTTGATGGCCTGCACGGTCTGCACGATGTTGGCGCCGGGCTGGCGCTGGATGTCCAGCACCACCGCCGGCGTGCCATTCCACCGTGCGGCGACGCGATCGTTCTCCACCCCGGCGATCACGCTGCCGACCGCGGACAGCCGCACCGGCGCGCCGTTGCGCCAGGCGACCACCAGGGTCTTGTAGGCGTCGGCATTCACCAGCTGGTCGTTGGCGCCGAGTGCGAAGGCCAGGCGCGGGCCGTCGAAGCCTCCCTTGGCGCCGTTGACGTTGGCGGCGGCGACGGCGGTGCGGATGTCCTCCATCGACAGCCCGTAGGCGGCGAGGCGGGCGGGATCGACGCGGACCCGCACGGCGGGGCGCATGCCGCCCTGCACGGTGACGCGGCCGACGCCGTCGATCTCGGAGAGCTTGGGCTGGAGCAAGGTGTCGGCGGCGTCGGAGACGGTGGCGATGGGGAGAAGGTCGGAAGTGAGCGCGATGGTCAGGATCGGTGCGTCGGCGGGGTTCACCTTGGCGTAGACGGGCGGATAGGGGAGGGTGATCGGCAGGGTGCCGGCGGCGGCGTTGATCGCGGCCTGCACATCCTGGGCGGCGCTATCCATGCTGCGGCCGAGGTCGAATTGCAGGGTGATCTGGCTGGTGCCCTCGGAGCTGGCCGAGGTCATGGTGGTCAGGCCGGGGATCTGGCCGAACTGGCGTTCAAGCGACGCGGTGATGAGGGTTTCGACGGTTTCGGGGCCGGCGCCCGGGAGCTGCGTGGTGACCAGGATGGTCGGGAAGTCCACCTCCGGCAGGGCGGAGACGGGGAGTGAGTTATAGCCGAGCGCGCCGGACAACAGGATGGCGAGCGCCAGGAGCCAGGTGGCGATCGGGCGGGCGATGAACGGGGCGGAGATCGACACCTAGATCGCCGAGGGTGAGGGAGGCAGTCGGGTGAACGAAGCAAGGCCAGGGGCTCTGCCCCTGGACCCCGTCAGGGGGCTTTGCCCCCTGAACCTCCAGCTAAGGCGCAGCCTTAGCAATCCATTCGTTGGAGAGGTTGGACGGGAGGGGGGACGGTCGCCACGATGGGTGCAGCCCAACCGACGATCGTCGGTCGGGCTGCACCCATCGCGGCGACCGTCCCCCCTCCCGTCCA
>DATHNI010000152.1:0-11197 GCA_035486135.1 Acetobacteraceae bacterium | reverse complement strand
ACGAAGCCAGACAGGCGCAGCCCGACCATCGCGAAGCCGAAATAGAAGAAATACATCTGCACCAGCACGGGCGTGTTGCGCACAAGCTGCACGTAGCCGGCACACAGCCAGGCCAGCGGCAGGAACCGCGACAACCGCCCGAGCACGATGACAAGGCCCCAGGCCAGCGAGGCCACGATCGCCAGCCCCGCAAGCTCCAGCGTCACCAGCAACCCGCCGAGCAGGACGGGCACCGCACGCAGCATCATGCTGGGATCGAACGGCACCGTGGCGCGCAACCGCTGCCGGTCAACTCTTCACGTAGAAACGTTGCGGTGGCGGATTGCGGCCGAACCACTTGTGGAACGACACGGTGTATTCGTCATAGCGCGAGCCCCAGCGAAGCTCGTTCACCACGGTGGTGAGATACAGCCACCAGGTGAAATCGCCGGGCTTCAGGAAGATCGCGTTGTTCTGCAGGTTGCCGAGCGGCGTCGGCAGGACAACGAAATCGCTGTCGTTGGCGGCGTACCAATCGACGATCGGCGTGTCCATCTGCATCGCCTGCGCCTGCCCCGTCTTCACCGCCAGCATCATCGCGCTGGGGGTTTCGAAGGTGATGGTCTTGGCATTCGGCACGAACCGCTTGGCGCGATCCGCCATCTGCGGATTGCTGAGATTGGCCAGGGTGAATTTCGCGTCGTTCAGGTCCGCGATCGAGCTTATCTTTGCATCTTTGCGCACCATCAGCGAGATGCCGGAATCCATGTACGGCGCGGTGAACGCCACGCGGATCGCGCGGTCGGGATAGATCGTGGTGGAAGCGATGCCGTAATCTGCTCGCCCCGACAGCACCGCGGGCCAGCGGCCGGAACTGTCCACCACCTGGAACTCGACTTTCTCCGGGTCGTCGAACAACGCCTTGGCGATCATCCGCGATATGTCGATGTCGAAGCCGATGAGATTGCCCTTGTCATCGGTGTAACCCAGCGGCGGATTGGTGCTGAACGTCGCGACGACCAGCTTGCCGCGCTTCAGCACCGTCGCCAGCCGGTCATCGCCGGCGGTTTGTGCCGCCGCCTCGCCGGGCAGGACGGCGGCCGCGGCGAGGCCACCGATGCCGAGGGCCAGCGAGCGCCGCCGCGCCTGGTTGGTGCCGTCCTGCATCACATCCTCCGTCCGTTAGGGTTGTCCAGAGTCGAGGCAGCAACACGCATTTTCGCCGGTGGTCGCGGCAAGGTTGACAGCCGCGCCGGCGTCTGCGAGTTCCTGGCACTCTCGATAATCGATAGCTGACCTATCAATATTTTATGGAGATGGAAGCCGTGTCAAGCCGATTGTCCGTTCGTGGCAGGATACCAGCGCGTAAGATGCCAGCCGCCGCACCGGACCAGCCGCTCGATCGCGCCCTGGCGGTGATAGAGCTGGTCTTGGCGATGCCGGGCCGGTTGTCGGTCGCAACCCTGGCCGCCGAGGCACGCCTGCCGATGCCCACGGCGGCGCGGCTGGTGACGCATCTCGAAGCCAGGCGGCTGATCCGGCGAGGCCTCGGCACGCGCCATCTGTCGCCGGGACCGCGCCTGATCGGCCTCGGCCTGGATGCGGCGCGGGCCGCGGTGACCGGTGACGCCGCGCATCTGCTGCTTGCCGGGCTGGCGGCGCGATTGGGAGAGCATTGCCAGATCGGTGTCGTCAGCGAAACCGACGTCGTTTATGTGGACAGCGTGCGCGGCGCGCGCGCCGCCAGCCTGCAATTCGAACCGGGCGAGCGCGCACCGATCCATTGCACGTCCACCGGAAAACTGTTCCTGGCAGAACTGGACGACGCCGGGTTGTCGGGGTTCCTGGGCAACCGGCCATTGCCGAGGCATACGGCAACGACGGTGACCGAGCCGGCGGCGCTGCGCGATCAGGTACGCGAGGTGCGGCGGCGCGGCTGGGCCTCGACCGACGGCGAATATGTCGCCGGCGTGGTGGGCTGTGCGGTGCCGATCCGTGACTCTAACGGTGCCATGCTGGCCAGCCTGGCGGTGGCGATTCCGGAGGCACGCATCAAGTGCGGCGCGGTGCACCGCCTCGTGCCGGCGCTGCGCGACACGGCGAAGGCGATCGCGGCGGCGATCGACACCAGCCGCTCGGCTGGCCAGGCTTAACGCGCCCAGGCTTACTCAGCAGTCGGTAAGTAGGACGACACTACCAGTGGTGTCATGACCGGGCTTGGCCCGGTCACCCACGCCTTTTCTTCGTGCCGCACTGAAAAGTCGTGGATGGTCGGCCTTCGCCGACCATGACACATTACTAAATGTCGCCTTACTTACCGACTGCTGAGTAACGCGCCCGGTCTCAACAGGCATCGGAGTGTTCTGCGATCGAACCGCTGTTCCGTCCGTTCCCGAAATATCTCCAGGTGCGCGAGGTGTTGTTGCGCCGGCTGGAGCGCGAATTGCAGCCCGGCCAGCAATTCCCGACCGAGCAAGCATTGTGCGCCGAATTCGGCGTGTCGCGGGAGACCGTCCGCGAGGCGCTGCGCATGCTGGAGGCGGATGGGCTGATCTCGCGCCATCCCGGCCGCGGCAGTTTCGTGCTGCGTCCGCCACGCCGGCGCAGCGAACGGCGGCTGACCGGGCTGGTGGAGGATTTTTCCGATCTGCGGCTGGACACCGATGCCAAGGTGCTGGATGCGGGCGCGATGTCGGCCAGCGCGGACCTCGCCGAAGCGATGGCGCTGGCGCCCGGCGAACCGCTGTATCGCATCAGCCGCCTGCGGAGGTTCGAGGCGCAGCCTCTGGCATTCCATGACGCGTTCCTGCCGGCCGGGCTCGGCGCCAGGGTTGCGGCGTTGGACCTGCGCCACACCTCGATCATTCACGAGTTGGAGGTGACGCTGGGGTTGCCCTGCGTGGAGGATTATCAGCGGATCGAGGCGGTCGCCGCCGATGCGCCGCTGGCGCGCGCGCTGGAGGTGGCGCTGGGCGCGCCGCTGTTGCAGATCACACGCCGTGTCGCGGCGGGACCAGAGCGAGTGCCGGTGTTGTTCCGCTCGCAATTCCGCGCCGACCGCTACTATTACACGGTCGATCTGGCTGCGGGACGCAAGCCGCCGCGCGGTGGTCGGGGCCAACCTGTCATTGCGGCGAGCGAAACAGACTCCCCCTCCCCTTGAGGGAGGCGGTTGGGGGGAGGGGTTGCGTCGGGCACGAACCCCTCCCCCCAACCCCCTCCCTCAAGGGGAGGGGGAGTCGGTTTCGCTCGACGTCCTCGCCGGTTTCATTCAGGGTGCGTCACTCCGCCGCCGCGCGGTGACCGGCTTGTGCCGCGCGGCGCAGCGCTTCGTATAGAATCGACATGGCGCGATCGACCTCGGCCTCGCTGGTGGTCATCGGCGGCACCAGGCGGATCACGTTCAATGCGCCGCCGACACCGCGCAACTGGAAGATCAGCCCCTTGTCGAGGCATTCGTCGGCCACCATGCGCGCGGCGGCGTTGGCCGGGGTCTTGCTGTGCCGGTCGGTCACCAACTCCACCCCCAGCAAAACGCCGCGGCCACGAATATCGCCGATCAGGTCTATCTCGTTCTGCATGGTGGTCAGCGCGGCCTTGATGCGGCGCTCGATGGCCGCGGCTTTTCCGGACATGTCCTCCTCGACGACGATGTCGATGCTTTCCTCGCCGGCGGCGCACAGCAGCGGATCGGTGGCGTGCGAGCGGGTGGCGAAATAGCCGTTGGCGACAGCGCGATCGGCAATCTCCGCGGTGGTGCACACCGCGCTGATCGGCAGCCCGCCGCCGAAGTGCTTGGATATTGCGATGATATCGGGTGACAGCGTCGCTTCGTGCTGGAAGCCGAACAGCTTGCCGGTCTTGCCAAGGCCGGTCTGCGCTTCGTCCAATATCATCAGCATGCCACGCTGCCGCAATTGCTCGCGCAGCGCGGCATACCAGCCAGGCGGTGGCACGATCACGCCGCCTGCGCTGAGGATCGGCTCGCCGATGAACGCCGCAGGTTTGCTGGTGAAATTGGCGTCGGCCAGCTCCATGCTGGTGGTCAGGCATTGCAGCTTGCAGCTTGGAAATGTCATGCCCAGCGGGCAGCGATAGCAGTGCGGTGCGAGGATCGCCTGGGTGCCCGGCGCCACCGCGTGCTTCTTGCGGTTCCAGGCGAACGAGACGGATCGCGAGATGAACGACGTGGAGCCGTGCAGCCCGACATGCAGGCCGATGATGTCCAGTCCGCCGGTCGCCTTGCGCGCCAGGTCGATCGAACCCTCGATCGAATCGCTGCCGCTGACCAGGAACAGCGACTTCTCCAGCGGGCGTGGCAGCACCTGCGACAGCTTCGCGTGCAGGCGTAGCCGCGGCACGTTGGGCATCGTGTTGGTGGCGTGCAGCATGGTCTGCATCGTTTCGGTGATGCGCTTGACGATGCGCGGATGCTGATGGCCGAGCGCGGCGCCCATCTGGCCCGACTGGAAGTCGAGATACTGCTTTCCGTTGGTGTCGATGACGATCGAGCCGTGTGAGCGCGCCAGGATCGGCTGGTCCTCCAGGCCGCCCATGTAGCTGCCGCTCTCGGTCGGGATCATGCTGTGCGCGATGATCTCCCGCGCGGTGGCCCGATCCATGCTGTGCCGATCCTGCTGGTCCATGTGCCGCTGCCCCACTTTTCCTAATGTATGGTTAGCCAGACAATTGAACGCGTCAAGTCCACGAGCGCGGCAGTCGGGTAAAGAAGCAAGGCCAGGGGCTCTGCCCCTTGGATCCCCGCCAAGGGCGGAGCCCTTGGGACCCTTTACTGGAGAGGTTTGACGGGAGGGAGGACCGGCCCCGGTATGGTTGCGGCTCGACAGACGATTGTCTGTCGAGCCGCAACCATACCGCGTGCCGGTCCCCCCTCCCGTCAAACCTCTCCAACGAATGGATTGCAAAGGCGCTGCCTTTGCTGGGGCTTGGGCCGCAAAGCGGACCAAGGGGGGCAAAGCCCCCTGACGGGTCCAGGGCAGAGCCCTGGCCTTGCTTCCTTCACCCGACTGCCACGCTCTCGAGCGTGCGCACCGTCAGCGCCTCGAAATCCCTAACCCACCCGCGCGCGTCCCCAAGCGGCGACCGCCGGATCGTCTCGCGCAGCTCGCGCCGCAGCGCACGCCGGCGTGCCACATCCCCCGCCAACGCAACAGCCGCCTCCACGTACGCCTCCGGCGTGTCCACCGCGAGATCGCGCAGCCCGGCATTGGCCAAATTGCTGAAGCTCAGCCGCTCGAAAAATGCCGGGCCGACCAGGCTGACCGTCGGTACCCCCATCCACAGCGACTCGCACGTCGTCGTCCCGCCGGTCTGCGGCAGCGTATCGAGCGCGATGTCGATGTCGTTATACCGCGCCATGTGCTGCCCCCGGATCGCGGCATACGCCAACCGCTCGGCCGCGATCCCGTGCCGCGCAAAGGCCCGTGCCATGCACTCGCGGAACGTGGCGACCCCCGCCTCCGGACGCACCATCAGGAACCGGCTGCCCGGCACGCGTTGCAGCACGCGCGCCCACAAAGCGACCGCCTCGGGCGAATACTTGTAAGGGTTGTTCATCGTCCCGAACGTCAGCCGCCCGGCACGCTCCTCCGGCAGCTCCGGCAGGATCGGGTGGTCGGTGAAGCTCAGCCGGCCGGTGCTGACCCAGCTCGACGGCATCTGGAACGGACGCTCCAACAACAACCGAGGATCCGGCGGCTTCAACCACGGATCCACCAGAATATACCCAATCCTGCTCAGCCCGGACGAGTGCGGATAGCCGAGCCAACTCACCTGCACCGCCGCCGGCTGATGCGCCATCACCTCAAGCCGATTCAAATGCGTCGAACCGCCAAGTTCGAACAGGATGTCGAGCCGGTCGTCCGCTATGCGCTGCGCGATCTCGCGCTCCGGCAGGTGCGGCATGCTGCGGAATTCCGCCACCTGGCTGGCGATATAGCGCTGCACCTGGTCGGGCGCGCCGGGATTGAACGAATAGGCGAACAACTCGAACCGGTCGCGATCGTAATGGTCGAAGATCGGCAGCGCGAAATAGCTCACCGGATGATGCCGCAGGTCTGACGACACGATGCCGACGCGGATGCGCGGTCCCAGCGGCCGCCGGCGCGTCACCAGCGGCACCGGCTTCGCCTCGTAGCGCTCGCCCCATTGCCGGTGGCAGTCCACCAGCGCCAGCCGATCCTCCATCGTGCGCACGCGGCTGAGCTGCGCATGCAGCGCGCCCACCACGTTGCGCCGCACCCAAAAGTCCAGCAGGGCGCGGCGATCCGGAAACAGCGCATCGAACGCGGCAAGCGTGTCCAGATCGGCAACGCGCAGCAGTGCGCTCTGCACCGCATGCGCGCTGGCCGGTTGCAGCACGCCGCGCGCGACCATCGCCCGAGCGATGGCGGCGGCTTCAGCGACATGCGCCGCCTCGCTGCCATGGCGGCTGTTCAGCAGGCTCCAGCACAGCTTGCCCTGCGCAACCTGATCGTCGGGGCGCAACGCGACCGCGCGCTGGTAATGCGCATTCGCAGCCTCCCGCCGTTCCTCCGACAGCAGCGCGTCGGCGAGCGCCAGGTGAACGTCGGCGTTGTCCGGCGCCCGCGCCACGAGGTCTCGCAGCAACACACCGGCCTGCTTGCCGTGGCCGGACAGGCGCAGCATCTGCGCCTTGATCATCATCAGCTCCACGTCGTCCGGCTGCGCGCCGAGCGCGGTGTCGAGGTCCGCCAGCGCCGCCTCCACCCGCCCGGCCATGTAATGCGCACGCGCGCGATCGCGTAGCGTCACTGTGGAGCCCGGTACCGCCGCAAGGGCCTGGGCCGCCAGCGCCTGGCCGAACCGGGTCATCGCCTCCGCGTCGTGACCGGCGCGGGCGAGCGCGTTGGCCAGCAGGCGCAGCGTGTCGGTCCGCGCCGGTGCCGCGGCCAATGCCCGCGCATAAGCGTCCACCGCCGCGTCCGCATCCTCCATGTCCAGGCTGACATTGCCGAGGTTGACCCAGGCGGTTTCATTGTCCGGATCGAGCGCCGCCGCCCGTTCCAGGTACGGCCGGGCCAGGGCGAACTCGCCACGCTGGCGATGCAGCACGCCGCGCAGGTTGAGTGCCGCCGGAAGGTCCGGTTGCTCTGCCAGCACCGCCTCGACCGCCGCGAGCGCTTCGTCGCGCCGGTCGGCGCGGAACAGCCGCGCCGCATGATCGTAGTCGGGCGGCGGCGGAGGCCGCGTCACGCCACCGGCCGCCTGCCACAGCGCCGCCAGCCCGTCTTCCAGCGCGATCGATGGCGCGAAGCCGGTAGCGCGCAGCCGCGTGGTGTCGGCGGTGATGGCCAGCGGCTCGCGGCTAGGCCGCACGCCCGGCGCCAGCAGGTCGGGGCGGCCGGCCAGCCGCGCGAGCAAGCCGGTCAGCGCGCCAATCGTCACCGGCCGGCCGGATGCGACGTTGATCGTGCCGCGCACGTCGCCCGCGAGCAGATGCGCCAGCGCCCGGCCGGCATCGGCGACATGCATGTAATCCCGCGCCGCGTTGGCCGGTCCGGTCTCGACGCGCTGCCCTGCCAGCAAGGTTTGCAACACGCTGGGCACCAGGCGTTCGGGCAGTTCGTGCGGGCCGTAGAGGTAGAACAAACGCGGCCAGACCAGCGCGATGTCCGCCTCGGCGGCAAACGCCGCCATCAGGCGGCGCAGCGCGTCCTTCGCGGTGCCGAACAGGGTGGCGGGGTGGCATGGATCGTCCTCCTGCCACGGCCGCGCCGGCGGCGCTCGCCAGTCGTACTCGGCGCAGCTTCCCACCATCATCATGCGCCGCGTGCCCTGCGCCGCCGCCGCGCGCGCCAGGTCGAGCGACGCCGCGACCCAGTCGAGATTGACCGGCGAGGTCCAGTAAACCCCGTGCCTGGTCTCCCAGGCGCAATGCAGCAGCGCCTGCGGCCGCACCGCCGCCACCAGTTGCCGCCGTGCCGCCTGGTCCAGCAGGTCGGCGCGATACCATCTCGCCCGAGGGTCCGTGACGGTGTTGCCGAGCGCGTGCACCTCATACGACAGGTCGAGCAATGGCCCGATCACCTGCCGGCCGACGAAGCCGGACGCACCGGTCAGCAACACGCGGGGCGGGCTCATAGGGCGAAGTCCAGCCACTCCTGGTCACGCTCGGACATCGCCGCCGGCAGCAACGGCCAGGCGATGCCGAAGGCCGGATCGTCCCAGCGGGCACCGCGCGAAAGGTCGGCGTGATAGGCCTCGGTCATCTGGTAGAATACCTCACTGTCCCCGGCGAGCGTCTGGAAGCCGTGCGCGCAGCCGGGCGGTATGTAGAGCGCGCGTCCGTTCTTGGCGGTCAGTTCGACCCCCAGCCAACGGTGCAGCGTCGGCGAGCCCGGACGCAGGTCCACCGCCACGTCGAAGATCGCGCCGCTGGTGCAGCGGACCAACTTGCCCTCGGGGTGCGGCTCGGCCTGCCAATGCAGGCCGCGCAGCGTGCCGCGCTGGATGTTGAAGGACACGCTGCATTGCACGAAGCCGGAGGGCAGGCGGTGCGCCGAGAATTCCTCCGCGCAGAAGGTGCGGGCGAAGTGGCCGCGCGGATCGGTCAGGCGCTCTGGATCGATCTGCCAGACGCCATCCAGCGCGGTGGGTGTGAAGATCATGGCAGGGCGTGTGCGGTCGGGATCGGCACGTCAGTGCTTTGCCGGTGCGGCGACACGTTGAAGAAGCGTATCATGGCCAGGAGGCAGCGTGTCATGGCCGGCGAAGGCCGGCCATCCACGACTTTGCTGTTTGGCACGAAGGAAAGTCGTGGGTGGCCGGCCTTCGCCGGCCATGACACAGTCGTTCGTCCATGACACAGTCGTTCGGCCATGACACAGTCGTTCGTCCACGACACAGTCGTTTGTCCATGACACAGTTGCCTGTCCCCATACTCATCTCCGAGGCGCCGTGCATCACTCCCATAGTTTCCACGGCGCGGCACCTTTGTCCCACAGCGCATTCAGCAGCACCTTCTCGCGCAATGTGTCCATCGGCTGCCAGAACCCGTCATGCGAGAAAGCCGCAAGCTGCCCGTCGCGCGCCAGGCCCTGCAACGGCTCTTGTTCGAACACCGTCGCGTCGCCCGCGATCAGGTCGAGCACCCTCGGCGAGAGCACGAAGAAGCCGCCGTTGATCCAGCCCTCGCCCGGCGCATCGGTGAAATGGGTGACGACGTCGCCGGCCACGCGCAGCCCGCCGAAGCGCGGCGGCGGCCGCACCGCGGTCACGGTTGCCAGCCGTCCATGCGACCGGTGAAACGTGACGGCGCGCGCGATGTCGATGTCGCCGAGCCCGTCGCCATAGGTCAGGCAGAACGGTTCGTTCGGCGACAGGTAGCGTGCCACCCGGCGCAGGCGCCCGCCCGTTTCGGTCGCCTCGCCGGTGTCCGCCAGCGTCACGCGCCAGTCCTCGCCGGGCAGCGAGTGGTAGTCGATCCGGCTGCGCCCGAGATCGATGGTCACGTCGGACCGATGCAGCATGTAGTTGGCGAAATACGACTTGATCACGTGCCCCTTGTAGCCGAGGCAGACCACGAAATCGGTCAGGCCGAAATGCGCGTAGAGCCGCATGATGTGCCACAGGATCGGCCGCCCGCCGACCTCCACCATCGGCTTCGGGATCGCCGCGGTCTCCTCGGCCAGCCGCGTGCCGCGGCCGCCGGCCAGGATGACCACCTTCATGACGGCGCGTCGTCCACTCAGGCCACGGCGCGGTGGAAGCGCGCGAGAGCAGTCGCCGGGTCGCCGGGGGAACCGGTGTCGAGGTAGTGCGCGGTGCCGGCAAGGTGAAGCACCAGTTCGGTGGGCCCGGTGAAACCGTGGAACACCTCGGCCGGCAGCACTGCGTTGCCATCGGTCCATCGCAGGCCGTCGGCCGGCTCGAACGCATGGAAGCCGTCCGACAGCCGCGCGTCGTCGGGCTCGATCACCCGGAACCTGGCGCCTTGGCGCACAACGATGCGCCGCAGCGCAACGCCGAGGCAGCGCGGGTCGCGGGCCAGCCCCAGCTCCTGCGGTGCCGCGGCGCGCGAGACGAGGCGCACGCCGGCCGGCGTGCCGGGGAGAGCGAAGACAAGCACGTCGCCCGCCCGCATCGCGGCGTCCAGGTGCTGGCCATCCGCCAGCACATGCAGGTCCGGATCATCCGTCAGCGGCACATGTGGGCGCGTCCCGACGCGATCCAGCAGCCGGCGCCAAACCGCATCGACGACCGGGCCACCGGTCAGCACCGGCGCGCATGGCGGCTTCGCCGGCTGGTCCCACCCGCTGTTGCCGTTCTGGAACAACCAGCGATTGCCATCGTCGCGATAGCTTTCTGCCGGCGCACCGTTCGCCAGCAGCACGTCGTGCGTCTCCAGCTCGACGTGGTAGATCGTCACCTCCTGCGCCCGGTCGTTCCACAGGATGGAGCGGTGGTTGACCAGGAACTCCACCGGGATCAGCACGTCATCCAGGTAGAACGAGTGGCCCTTGGTCACGTGCAGGTCGTGGTGCGGCACATTCTCCGCCAGCGCGCCCTTGCGCACGATCACCGGCGTGGCGGCCGAGCGCCGCCCGCGCGCCACCATCACCTGCCCGCGGCCGACCCAGACGACACGCCGGGCCACGCCGCGCGCCGTCAGCACGCGATCGCCGATCGAGACTTGCTCTACCGGCACTTCGCCGTCCGGCGTGGTGATCAGCGTGCCGGCGCAGAAGCAGATCACGTTGTCCACCAGCGCATCCGCCGTGGTGAACGCCGTCCCCGCGTTCGCCACGCTGTCGAAGGTCAGCGCGCCCACGCTGTTGCCGTTCTGGATCACGGATATAACGGAACCGTTCTGACTGAACGCCGCCGCCGCCGTCGTATCGACGACGATCTGGTCGCCCGGCTTGAACGAGTCGATCGTGGCGTGGAACTGATCGATCGTGGGAATACCCAGCTCCGGGTTCGCCACGATCGTCTCCGCCGCGGCGTCGCTCGTCTGGGTGTCGATCGTGGACAGCGAGTTGATGCCCAGCACCAGCGTGCCGAACTTGTTGTCGAACGTCACCGTCGAATCATTGCTGATCGACCCGGCATTCAGCACCAGCTCGTCGGCCGTGGTGTCCCTCCTGCCGCCCAGCGCCAGGAGAACGTTGTCGTAGATCGAGGGCGACTCGAGGGTCAGCGTCACCCCGGCGAGGATGGTGAAACTGGCGAAATC
>DATHNI010000151.1:0-2284 GCA_035486135.1 Acetobacteraceae bacterium | reverse complement strand
CGTGGTGCGCAACTGGTCGGATCTGACCAACGGCGCGGCGGGCCTGAACGGCGTGGCGGCGCCGCGGCTGTTCGGCTGGAGTTTCGGCGTCGATTCCACGCCGTATTATTACGTCGCCATCTGCATGGTGGCGCTGCTGGTGTTCGTCTCGATCCGATTACGTGATTCGCGCATCGGCCGCGCCTGGATGGCGATCCGCGAAGACGAGATCGCCGCCGCCGCCATGGGCGTGGACCGCACGAAGTTCAAGCTGCTGGCGTTCGCCATCGGTGCCGCGTTCGGCGGCATGACCGGCGTGTTCTACGTGGCGAAGCTGCAGACCGCGACACCGGAGATGTTCGGCTTCCCGGTCTCCGTCATGATCCTGGTGATGATCGTGTTCGGCGGCATAGGCAGTGTGTGGGGCGTGGTGCTTGGGGCATTCATCCTGCAGTTGCTGCAGTCGTGGTGGCTGGAGGATCTGACCGGATGGATCAATGCGTTCGGCTCGTTGGTAGGCAGCGGCTGGTTGCAGCGCGTCGATCTGGTGCCGTCGATCGAATTGATCTTCGGCTTCATCCTGGTGTTCATGATGCTGTTCCGCCGCGATGGGCTGATCCCGGCGACGCGGCCTCAGGCGGCGCTGACCTTCGACCAGCAGCACGCGGAAATCCGGCGCGGCGGGTTCACCGACCTTAAACTGCAAGGCCTGGGCGGCGATGTTCGCACCGGCGCGGCGGCGCTGGAGGTCAAGGGCGTCACGGTGCGCTTCGGCGGGCTGACCGCGCTGAATGCGGTGGATATCGTGGTGCCGAATGGTGGCGTGGTGGCGGTGATCGGGCCGAACGGCTCCGGCAAGTCCACGCTGTTCAATACGATCACCGGGCTGGTGTCGGCGGAATCGGGCTCGATCCGTTTCCACGGCGAGGAGATCATGCATCTGCCGCCGCACACGATCCTGGCGAAGGGGATCGCTCGCACCTTCCAGAATCTGCGGCTGTTTCCCAATTTGACAGTGATGGAGAACGCCCTGGTCGGGCAGCACGCGCGGCTCACCACCGGCGTGTTCAAGGCGATCTTCCGCCCGCCTGGCACGCGCGCCGAGGAGGTGGGCGCGCGGGTCTGGGCGATGGAGATTTTCGCCATCTTCGGCAACCGGCTGACGCCACGCGTTGGCCAGATGGTGAGCGGGTTGTCGTATGCGAACCGGCGGCGGATCGAGATCGCTCGGGCTCTGGCGTCGCGTCCGCGCATCCTGCTGCTGGACGAACCGACGGCGGGCATGAACCCGGCGGAGACTCTGGAGTTGGCGGAACAAATCAAGAGCCTGAACGGGTTGGGCCTGACTGTCCTGCTGATAGAGCATAAGCTGGATGTGGTCACGACGCTGGCGGACACGGTGTACGTGCTGGATCATGGCGAGGTGATCGCACAAGGCACGCCGGCGGAAGTGCGCCGGGATGAGGAGGTGCTCCGCGCGTATCTGGGACGGAACGCGCAGGCCGCCGCGGCGGGCGTTGCTTGACAACCTGTGCCGCGCTGCACGCGGGAGAGTAAGCATGCTGCTCGAATTCAACCATGTCGATACGTACTACGGCGACCTGCACGTCCTGAAGGACGTCAACTACGCGATCGACGAGGGCGAAATCATCGCCTTGCTCGGCGGCAACGCGTGCGGCAAGTCCACCACGATGAAGACCATCATGGGCGTGGTGCGCCCGGCGCGCGGCCAGGTGATCTACCAGGGCAAGCCGATCGAACGCCTGCCGACTGCCGAGCGTGTGCGTCGCGGCATCGCCCCGGTGTTGGAAGCGCGCCGGCTGTTCCCGCGCATGACGGTGTTCGAGAACCTGGAAATGGGCGCCTATCTGCGCAAGCGCGGCGCCGAGTTCGACCAGGACCTCGACCGCGTCTACACGCTATTTCCCCGCGTGAAGGAGCGCCGCACTCAGATCGCCGGCACGCTGTCAGGCGGCGAGCAACAGATGGTGGCGATGGGACGCGCGTTGATGGCGCGGCCGAAGCTGCTATGCATGGACGAGCCCTCGATGGGGCTGGCGCCGATCTTCGTGGAGCAAGTGTTCGACATCATCCAGGAGATCAATCGTCAGGGCACGACGATCTTCATGGTTGAGCAAAACGCCAACATGGCGCTGTCGATCGCGCATCGGGCGTATGTGCTGCAGACCGGCCAGGTCGTGCTGTCCGGCACGGCATCGGAACTGCGGCAAAATCCGATGATCCGCGAGGCGTATCTGGGCGAACTGCAGGTGGCACAGCCGCTGGTGTGAGTTGCCCGCTCTCC
>DATHNI010000150.1:0-2849 GCA_035486135.1 Acetobacteraceae bacterium | reverse complement strand
ACCGTCGCGATGGTGGTCGCCGAGACGCTGGCGCAGGCGAAGGACGCCGCCGAACTGGTGCTGGTGGAGTACGAACCCCTGCCGGCGGTGACGGACGTTGCGGCAGCCGCGGAACCCGGCGCGCCGCGTCTGTGGGATGAGAACGCCGACAACATCTCCCACACCACCGAACGCGGCGATCGGGCGGCAACCGAGGCGGCGTTCGCGCGCGCCGCGCATATTGTAAAGCGCCGCTACGTGATCACTCGCGTGCACGCGCAGTACATGGAGCCGCGCGGCTCGATCGGCCTATACGAACCGGCAGAGGACCGCTACACGCTGTATGCCGACGTGAATTATCCGCACCGCGTGCGCAACATGCTTGCCAACATGGTGTTCAAGGTGCCGGAGAGCCAGGTGCGCGTGGTGTGCCGCGACGTGGGCGGCGGGTTCGGCGCCAAGGGCTGGCAGTACGTCGATCACCGCCTGGTGTTGTGGGCGGCGCGCAAGATCGGCCGGCCGGTGAAGTGGAAGTGCGAACGCTCCGAGGTGCTGCTGGCCGACGAGCACGGCCGCGACAATGTCGGAGAGATCGAGCTGGCCTTCGACGATGGGGGGAAGATCATCGGGCTGCGGCTGCACATGCTGGCGAGCGTCGGCGCATATATTGCGTCCGACCGGCAGTTGCTGACGCCGTTCGGGCAGATCGGCACCGTGGTGGGCGTTTACGATATTCCCGCGGCCTACGTGACGATCGACGCGGTACTGTCGAACACCAGCCCGACCGCGCCGTACCGCGGCGCAGGCCGGCCGGAAGCAATCTATATCATCGAACGCGCGATGCAGGAGGCGGCTGCGGAATTGCAGATCGACCCGATCGAGTTGCGGCGCCGCAATGTCATTCCTGAAGCGAAAATGCCGTACAAGACCGCGCTCGGGCCGTTCTACGATTGCGGCCAGTTCGGGCGCAACCTGGAAATCGCACTGGAGGCGTCGGACTATGCCGGGTTCGCTGCCCGTCGCGAGGCGTCGCGTGCACGCGGCAAGCTGCGCGGCATCGGGCTGGCGAATTCGATCGAGCAAGCGGCGGGACCAACGCCGGAATACGCAGAGATACGCTTCAATCCTAGTGGCAGTGCGTTGCTGCTGATGGGCACCAAGACGCATGGCCAGGGCCATGAGACCGTGTTCAAGCAGATCATGTGCGAGAAGCTGGAGATGGATCCGAAGGAGATCCATTTCATCGACGGCGACACCGATCGCGTCGCGTTCGGCATGGGCTCGAACGGCTCGCGTTCGATGGTGACCGGTGGGTCTGCACTGACGCTGGCGGCACAGAAGGTGATCGACAAGGGCAAGAAACTAACGGCACATCTGCTGGAGGCGGCGGAGGCCGATATCGAGTACGCCGGGGGAAAATTCGCTGTTGCCGGCACGGATCGCGGCATGACGCTGAAGCAGGTGGTGGCGGCTTCATTCGCTCCGGCCCGGTTGCCTCCGGGGATGGAGCCGGGGATGTACGAACATGCGACCTATGCACCGAAGCGCGACACGTTTCCCAACGGCTGCCATGTGTGCGAGGTGGAGGTCGATCCGGATACCGGTGTCGTGGACCTGCAGTCGTATCTGGTGGTGGACGACGTCGGCACGGTGATCAATCCGCTGACACTGGCGGGGCAGATCCATGGCGGCGTGGCGCAGGGCGTCGGCCAGATCCTGATGGAGCAAGTGGTTTATGAGGTGGGAAGTGGGCAGTTGCTGACGGCGAGTTTCATGGATTACTGCATGCCGCGCGCGGACAACATGTGCAATATCAGGATCGTCAGCAATCCGGTGCCGACAGCGGGCAATCCGCTGGGGGCGAAGGGCGCGGGCGAGGCGGGCACGGTTGGCGCGATGCCGTCGGTGATGCTGGCGATCATGCATGCGCTGGAGCCGCTTGGGGTGCGCGAACTTGACATGCCGGCGACGCCGGATCGCGTGTGGCGGGCGATCCAGGCGGCGCAGGAAGCGGGTTAGGCGCGGCGTTGTGTCATTGCGAGAAGCGCAGCGACGAAGCAATCTCCTGCCTGGCGAACGACAGTCGGCTCGTCAGGCGGGAGATTGCTTCGGCCTTCCGATCCTAACAAGAAACAGACTCCCCCTCCCCTTGAGGGAGGGGGTTGGGGGGAGGGGTTTCGTGCGGTGCGGACCCCTCCCCCCAACCCCCTCCCTCAAGGGGAGGGGGAGTGTCCATCGCGCGACGACCTCGCAGTGTCATCCAGGGCGGGTCGGCCGCCGGCCGGTGGACACTCGCGATGACAAAATGATGCGTTGAAGGGGAAACACACCATGCGAACCGGCGCCGACTACCGTGATTCTTTGCGCGATGGACGCAAGGTGTGGGTGGTCGGCGAAGGCAAGGTCGAGGACGTCGCAACGCATCCGGCGACACGAGCCATGGTCGACGAATATGTCGCCTGGTACGATCGCCACCTCGATCCCGCGTGGCAGGACCGCTTGTTTGCGCCGCCGGATTCGAACGGCAACCGCGCGCCATTGGGATACGTGCTGCCGAAGACCTCCGGTGACCTTGTCGCGATGGGCAAGAGCTTTGCCGCAACGACGTTCCTCAGCGCGGGCAACATCACCCATACGCCGGCCTATGGCTGCCTGATCGCACTCGGCATCCTGGGCGAGGTGCAGGAACACAACGCCTCGGCGCAGCAGATCGACAACGCGCTGGCGTATCGCGATGACATCGCCCGCACCGGCCGCTTCCTGACGTTCTCCTCCGGGTCGGCGACGATCGGTGCACGCATGCGCCCCGATCCGCGCGACCGCGCCGCATTGCGCATCGTGCGGGAAACCGATTCCGGCCTGGTGCTATC
>DATHNI010000149.1:0-3750 GCA_035486135.1 Acetobacteraceae bacterium | reverse complement strand
TTCAACGCATTCCTGCCGCGCCGGTGGGGGATGCCCGTCGCCTACACGATCGC
This sequence comes from Acetobacteraceae bacterium, assembly GCA_035486135.1. Lineage (GTDB taxonomy): Bacteria > Pseudomonadota > Alphaproteobacteria > Acetobacterales > Acetobacteraceae > JASHVB01. The sequence continues at coordinate 3,697 of DATHNI010000149.1, read as the reverse complement.
CGCCTATAACGACATGACAAAGGTACCCGTTCCCGGCCGCGGCGACGCGGTATTGTTGGGGCTGCTGGCCTTCATCCCGCGGAACGTGCCGATCGCGGCGGGACACGGCGTCGTCGATGTCGGCTATGGCCAGGTCGAAAGCGGCGCCTGGTACCTGGTTCGCTGGCCGGACGGGCATTACGACCTGCACCAGGTCGTCGCCCGCTTCCCCCAGCCGCTGGTGGCGACGCGAACCATCCGGATCTCGCCATTCCCCGGCGACGGCGATGCGATCTATTTCGCCGGCTACGACGCGGCCAAGGCGCCGATGCATAATACCGCCTGGATCGCCCGGACGACGCTGGGCGCCGCGCTGGGCCGGTCACGTTGATCCCCAACCGCCCCAGAGAGTTCTCCCCCTCCCCTTGTGGGCCCCTTGTGGGAGGGGGTTGGGGGAGGGGGAGAACTCTCCATTACCCCGCCACCGGCGCCTCGACGGGCGCCTCGCGGCTGGCGTGGACTTTGGACACCCGCCGGCCGTCCATTTCGAGCACTTCGAACCGCCAGCCGGCGAATACGATGCGGTCGCCGGCACGCGGCACCCGGCGCAGCAGCGCCAGCAACAGGCCGGCCAGCGTGTGATAGGTGCCCTCGGCCGGCAGGTCGGGCAGGGCCAGGCGCGCCTTCGCCTCATCCACCGGCATCAGGCCGTCCAAGACCAGCGCGCCCTCGCCGGCTGTACCGCCATCTCCCGCTTGCTGGGCCACGTCGGTCGGTTCGCCCACGATCGCCTCCAACACGTCGGCCGCGGTTACCACACCCTCCAGGCTGCCATACTCGTCCAGCACCAGCGCCATACCGAGCATGTCGGACTTCAACCGCTCCAGCGCGTCCAGCGCGGTTACCGTATCGGGCACCACGATCGCCTGGCGCAGCACTGCCGCGACCGACACCTCGCCGCCGTCCAGGATGCGGTCGAGCAGGTCCTTCGCCTGCACCACGCCGACCACGTTGTCCACCGACCCGTCGCACACCACGAAGCGCGAGTGCGACGCGGATTTCAGCGTGGCGACGATCTCCGGCACCGGGTCGTTGCTGTCGATCCACACCAGCTCGGTGCGCGGAGTCATGATAGCTCGCACCGGCTTGTCGGCCAGGCGGAGGATGCGCTCGATCATGTCGCGTTCCTCGGTCTCCAGCACGCCGGCCTGGGCGCCCTCCGCGACCAGCGCCTTCAGCTCCTCCTCGGTCACCACCTGGGGGGCGGCACGCTGCCAGCCGAACAAGCGCAGCACCGCCGCCGAGGAGACACGGAGCAACCAGACGACGGGGCCGCCGGCCCGCGAGAGGGCTGCGATCGGTCCCGCCAGCCGGGCCGCGATGTGTTCCGGGCGGCGCAACGCGAGCTGCTTCGGCACCAACTCGCCCAGCACCAGGGTCAGATACGTCGTCACCACCACCACGACGGCCAAGGACACCGGGCCCGCCACCGGCGCGATTGCCGGGAAGCGGTTCAGCCAGTGCTCCAGGAAGGAGGCGATGCGTGCGCCGCCGAACACGCCGGTGAAGACGCTCACCAGGGTGATGCCGACCTGCACCGTGGGCAGGAAGCGCTGCGGATCCTCGGCCAGGCTGCGTGCCAAGGCCGCGCCGGCCAAGCCCTTGCGTTCCAGCACCGCGAGGCGGGCGCGGCGGGCCGAGACCAGGGCCAGCTCGCTCATCGCGAACACCCCGTTCAGCAGGATCAGCAGAAGGATGACAAGGATTTCCAGACCAATGTCCATGGCGTGCGCGCGCTGCTTCCCCGGTCGAGACGTTACGGTGCGTTCTTAGCATGTCGGGGCCGGCCAGGCGCGCTGCACGGATTCGCGCCAATGGAACGCACTCTCCGGCCACACATTGTCAGCGCGACGCGGCGCGCTCATCGTAGCGGCCGCCCTCTCTAGAGCCCGCCAAGCGATGCCTGCCTCAGCCATCCTCCTCAGCGTCCTCGGCCTGCTGCCGTTCATCGGTTGCGGCCTGGCGGCGCTGGGTCCCAACCCAGAGTCGGCCGGCCGCATGCTGACCGCTTTGCTCGCCTGGGGCGCGCTGGTGCTGGCCTTCACCGGCGGCCTGCAGTGGGGGATGGTGCTGCGCGAGCCCGCAATCGATCCGCCCGTGGCGCCCGGAACCGAGCCCCTGATCGGGCGGAATACGCGGATCGGGCTGGCGGTGCTGCCGCTATTGCTCGGCTGGGTGGCGCTGCTGCTGCCGCTGGTTGCCGCGGCGTGGCTGGCATTGCTGCTGTTGATTGTGGCCTATATCGCCGTGTTGGTGGCAGAGCACCATGCGGCGCGCCGATTGGTGCTGCCGGCGCGCTATCTATGGTTGCGCTGGGGGTTCACGATCGTCACGGTTGCGATGCTGACGACGGTGCTGACTCTGCGGCTGCTGGGACAGACGATTGTATTATGAAACAAATCTCTGGATTTCGACGCTCCTTCATGGTTTGTTAAGCCTTGTCCGAACGAGGAGGCCGTGCCCCATGTCCGCCGAGATCATCCCGTTCCCCAGCGCCCACCCGACTTCGGATGCACAGCGCTCAGCCGTGGAGAACCCGGCCATTCCGGACCTGGATATTCCGAACCTGGACATTTCGATCGGGGCACCACGCGCGCCGAGCCCGGCCGTGCCTGGTCCGGCGGCGCCGCGCTCCGCGGGGGAGGACCGGCTGCGACGGGCGCTCGCGGCGCTGGAAGCGGCGATGACAGGCCAGCGGGCCGCGGTGGCCGAATGGCGCCGCTCACTGGAGCAATTGGGCAGCACGATGAACGGGCTGGGTGCGAGCCTGGGCCGGTATCGCGACAGCCTGACGACTCTGGAGGGCCAGGTGGGCTCGCTGAATGGCCAGGCGGTCGCGCTCGAGCAATGGGCCGACAAGGTCCTGACAGCAGAGCAGGGCTGAGCGGCGGGGCCGAGCGCGGATGGGTCAGCGCTGCCCGGCGAGGGGTGCGGCGGCCATGCTGGCGCCCGCGGCGGCGGCCCAGGCGACATGTCCTTGCAATTGCAGCGTGCGTGGCAGGTTCAAGCGGGAGTGATAGACGCTCCTGGCCGCCGGGCGCCATGATTCAAGAGATGGGCGAAAGCACGGCACTCCATGCCGAGGGTGTGAACAACGCCGAATGACATATATCGATATTATATGATATTGGCCTGATTCAGACATGTTGCGAATACGACAGCGGAAGATATAGGTCTTTTAGAGCAAGTTTCTTATATTTCGGGCGCGGCAATCGTGAATAAGTTGGTGTGACTGGCACACGTTTCGCGTCACACTGTGCGCGGCACGCTACTCGGCACGTGCTTTTCCTGGACCAGTCCCCCGGCTTTCGTGGATCGGCAATCACCACCCCGCCGATACGGTGCGCGCCGTGGTGTGCGGCAGAGCGGGACTATGCTTGCGCCTCGGACCGGAGGCGCTTGTTCGATGGGCGAAAGCTTGGCACGAGATGCCAAGCACGTGATCAAGTCATGACGTAATATATCTAGATTATATAATTATCAAACCATTTGGCATTGATCTGATATGCCACAGGCGGCAACACGCGCAATAATAGTGCTTATGTATATTTCCAATGTTCCGACGCTGCATGGATTTTTTATGTCGGTTCGATGCAAACCCGTGCAGCGCCAACAGGGGACACAGCGTGACAAGTACATTCCAACGACCCGCGGGTGC
>DATHNI010000148.1:0-8798 GCA_035486135.1 Acetobacteraceae bacterium | reverse complement strand
TGGCGCGGCAGCGAGCAAGGCTCCCGCGAGGTAGCCGAGGAAGTTGGCAGACGCGATCAGGCCGGCGGCGGATTTGCTCAGGCCGAGCGCGGCGGCCATGTCGGGCAGGATCGGGGTGTAGACGAAGCGCCCGATCCCCATGCCCGCGGCGAGCGCCAACATGCCCCCCAGAGCGGCGCCGGTGCCGGTGGGGGATGCGGCCACACGCAGGCTGCCGGGTGCGGCACTCATGCTTGCCTCCTTGTTGCGGGCTGGGACGGTTCAAACCGCCCGCAACGTGGGGTGGTGGAGATATCTCGAAAAGCGGTTAATTATGATGGTTGGCATCTGGAATGGCGATGTGCTGTGGCGCCCCGAAGCGACGTGGGCGGTAAACCCCGAACCAAACCCTTACCCGTGCCGGCGAAGTGTTCCCCGACGATGCGCGGCAGGGTGCATCAACTCCGCGAGGCGCCGGCTGTCATGTCATCTGCCCGAAAGGCTGACGTACTGACAACGTTGCACTCGCCTTCCGTGTCATGGCCGGCGAAGGCCGGCCACCCACGACTTTCCTTTGTTGCACGCGGCAAAGTCGTGGGTGGCCGGCCTTCGCCGGCCATGACACAAGGGGCGTAGGTGCGATCAGATTGGGAGTCAGTGTTTCGGCCGGTCGGTATTACTCCGCCGCCATCCGCACGCCGGATGCGGGCCGCAGCATTGCCAGGAACGCAGCCAGCGCGCTGGACTGGTAGGCGTCCTGCCGCCGGATGAACACCGTCTCGACCAGCGCGTCGGCCGGCGGCAGCGCGTGCACGGCGACGCGCCCCTCCTGCCAGACCGGGCCGATCAGGCCGCGTGGCAGCAGCGTGATGCCGAGATTGGCGGCGACGCAGCCGAACAGCGCCTCCACCGTGCCGAACTCCAGTACGCGGGGGGCGGCGATGCCGCGTCGGGCGAGCAATTCCTCCAGTCGCTGGCGGTAGGAACAGCCGGCGCGCAGCACCACGATGCGCACGTCGCCGCGCTGGGTCAGCGCGTCCAGCGAGGCAATCGAGGGCGCGGTGATCAAGGCGAGCTCCTCGGTGAAGACGGGCGTGGTGTGCAGATCGGGATGAGCGACCGGGCCGCACACGAACGCCCCCTCCAGCCGGTGGTCCAGCACCTGGTCGATCAGCTCGCAGGTGGTGCCGGTGCGCAGGGTCAGGTCCACGTCGGGGTAGGCGGCGACATAGGCGGTCAGCGGGCGCGACAGGCGCAGCGCGGTGCTGGTTTCCAATGCGCCGATCACCAGCGGGCCCTGCGGCTTGCCGTCGTCCTGCACGGCGTTGCGAGCGTCCTCCAGCAGCCGGGCCACGCGCTGGGCGTAGGGCAGCAGGCGGTGGCCCGCCGAGGTCAGCTCGACGCCACGGGCGTGGCGGCGGAACAGGTCCCGGCCAAGCTCGTCCTCGAGCTGGCGGATGCGGGCGGTGACGTTGGATTGCACGGTATGCAGCGCCTCGGCGGCCCGGCCCATGCCGCCGAGCCGTGCCACTGCTTCGAAGATGCGCAGGTCCGCCGCGTCCATGCGGCACAGGATGACAGATCGGGCGGCGGCCGGAAACGGCCGGCGCCGGCGTGGTCTCAGTCCTCGCCGTTCCAGCCGGTCGCGTTGGCGGCGTTTGTGGTGTTGAGCGACTGCGCCAGTGCCAGGTGCTGGCGCAGGGCCGACAGCGTCTGTTGCGCGAAGTCCTTCAGCGCCGGGTCGCGGCTCGAGTGCGCCTGTCGCTGGTAAAGTCCAATCGCCTGCTGGTCCTGCAGCACCTCCGCGTGCAGGAACGCGCTGTCGAAGGATGGACCGTAGAGCTTGGTGAGCCGCTGCGCTTGCGCCGCCTGCATGGGACTGGGCTGGGTGGGCAGCGTAAGGTTGGCCTGTTGCGCGATCTGCTGCAGCGCGTCGTTGGCTGCGGTTCGGTCCCTCACCAGGCGCCCGGCAAGCTGCCGCACCTGCGGCGACGCTGCACGCTGTGCCGCAAGCTGGGCGTTCTGCAACTGAACCATGGTGTTCTGTGCGGCGGCTGCGACGAAGGCCTGGTCCGCGTGCGAAAGCTGGGTGGGCTGCGCCGGCGGTGGTGGCGCCGCCGTGGTGGAAGGCGCCGGTTGCCCGGCCGGCGCGCGCGGCGGCGCTTGCCCGGATTGGGGCGGCGCTTGCCCGGATTGGAAGGACGGCACCGATGGCGGGATGAGGGTTTGCCGGTCGGAAGCGGCGAACCCCGCGTTCGCCGACAGCAGCGCGCCGGCGGCAGTGCAGGCGAGCAAGAGCCGTTGCATGGGCGGGACCTCCGTATGACGGAAACAGCACGTACGGCAAACGGTATGCTTTACGCCAGTTGCAGTCGCGTGAGTGGCGCCTGACAATGCCGGGCTCGATAACAGGGGGAGCGTCGCCATGGGCAAACTGACCGGCAAGGTCGCGATCGTCACCGGCGCCAGCCGTGGCATCGGCGAGGCCATCGCCGAACTGTTCGCGTCCGAGGGCGCCAAGGTGGTCTGCGCCGCCCGCACGCTGAACGAGGGCGATCATCGCATGTTGGAAGGCTCGCTCGCGCGCACGGTGCAGCGCATCCGCGACGCCGGCGGCGAGGCGGTCCCGGTCACCGCGGATGTCTCGACCGAGCCCGACTGTATCGCGCTGGTGGAACAAGCGCGCGCGGCGTACGGACCGATCGACATCCTGGTGAACAACGCAGCGCTGAACTACTATTTGCCGACCGAGACCTATCCCACCAATCGCTGGATCCGCTGCTTCGCGGTGAACGTGCACGGGCCGTTCATGCTGGCGAAGGAGGTGCTGAAGGACATGGTGCCTCGGCGGTCCGGCGCGATCGTGAACATCAGTTCCGGCGCGGCGATCGGCCCCGGGCGTGGTCCGTATGCGGACCAGGCGGTGCGCGGCGGTGTGATGTACGGCGCGACCAAGGCGGCGCTGGAACGCTTCACCCAGGGCCTGGCGCAGGAGGTGTCGCAGTATGGCGGCATCTCGGTCGCGGCGGTGTCGCCGTCCAAGGTGGTGCCGACGCCGGGCACGGTGCACCACAAGCTTGTGACCGGCATCGACGACCCGAAAGGCGAGAACCCGTCCTTCATGGCGCGCGCCGCGCTGCTGCTGGCCAGCGAGGGAGCGGACAAGGTGAACGGCCGGGTCACCTACAGCCAGCAGATCCTCAAGGAGTTTGGTTGGATCACCGAGGCGGCCGGACGGGGCGTGGATACGCGGGGGTCTGGGTATTCGGAGGTGTGAGCTGCAACCTTGACGATTCTGATGCCGACCCGGGACCCCAGCCGAAGTTGCGCAGGCTGCATTCCGATGCGACTATCAGGCAGGGCAATCAATCCTCGTATGGTTATTGGTCCTTGAAGGGCACACAGGAGATCGTTGAGTCATTGCAACCTGGAGGTGTCGAACCTCTGACAGTCAAACAGGATGGAACCGTCATGCAAGGCAACACACGATTATTGGTTCTTGAGGAACGCGGCTTCGACATCAATTCGCTTGCGCGGGTATCCTACCCATGAACGTGATGAGTAAGGCGACGGATGCGACCAGGAATCGGATCGCTGCGCAGTACGGCGCGCTGGACTGTGCGCGGCAGGCTGTGCTGTTGGCACGGCTTGCCGACCGCTTTTCGCTGATGGCAAGAGATACTTATGATCAGAGCGGCGGGGTGGCTGACGCGGCTCGGCTTCGGGCATTCAATGAGGCACAGAACCGTATACTGGCTCAACTCCTGCGGCTCCTGACCGCCAACGCACAGCGATATCCGGACGATGTCTTCGCCAATATTCTGGTAGATCAATTCCAAACACTGTCTATTGACCCGGAGCAAACACTCGCGGCCTGCCTCGGCGCACACTGAACCTCGGCCAAAGCAGCGCTGCCCCGCAGTGGCCTTGCATCGAGGATCAGAGCGCTTGTGCCCGACTGCGTGCCTGATGCCGGCTGGAAGCCGTGTCCAGTCACCCCGTTCCTGCCCTTGGCACCACCACCGCCGCGCCCTAATCCCACCCGAATGGACGCCATCCGCGTAACCCACCTCACCAAGCGCTACGGCGACGTGCTGGCGGTCGATGACATCGACTTCGCCGCCCCCATCGGCGCGACCGTCGGATTGCTCGGCGGCAACGGCGCTGGCAAGACCACCACCATCGCCATGTTGCTCGGCCTGCTGGTGCCAACTGCGGGCTCCATCAGCGTGCTCGGCCATGACATGGCGCGCGACCGCTTCGCCGCGCTGGCCCGGATGAACTTTTCGTCCCCCTACGTGTCGCTGCCGCAGCGCCTGACCGTGGCGCAGAACCTGCGGGTCTATGGCCACCTCTAAAACGTTCCCCGTCTGGCCCGCCGCATCGATGAACTGGCCGGCGAACTGGACCTGCGCGACCTGCTGAACCGCCCCGCCGGCCAACTCTCCGCCGGCCAGAAGACCCGCGTCGCCCTGGCCAAGGCGCTGATCAACCGCCCGGACCTCCTGCTTCTCGACGAGCCGACCGCGAGCCTGGACCCGGACACCGGCGACTGGGTCCGCACCTGGCTCGAGCGCTACCGCGCCGAAACCAACTGCACCATCCTGCTCGCCTCGCACAACATGTCGGAAGTCGAACGGCTGTGCAGCCACGTGCTGATGCTGAAGCGTGGCCGCATCGTAGATCGCGGCAGCCCGGCAGAATTGCTCGAACGTTACGACCGCGACGACATGGAGGACGTGTTCCTCGACATTGCCCGCAACCGGCGTGGTGCGCGGACGCACGCCGATGCATAGCAGCGCGCGCCGCATCTGGGGGATGCTGTACCGCCATCTCGCGCTGTACCGCCACTCCTGGCCGAGGCTGCTGGAGCTGACCTACTGGCCGGTGCTGCAGATGTGCATCTGGGGCTTCACCGCCCGCTTCCTGATGGCTCGCATGGGCAGCGGCGCCGCCATCGCCGGCGCCACGTTGCTCGGCGGCGTGCTGCTGTGGGAAGTCGCCCTGCGCAGCCAGATGGGCGTCGCCATCAGCTTCCTGGAGGAGCTGTGGTCGCGCAACCTCGGCCATGTCTTCGTCAGTCCGTTGCGCCCGTGGGAGTTGGTGGCGGCACTGATCGGCATGTCGATCATCCGCATGATGGCCGGCGTGCTGCCCGCCATCCTGATCGCCTGGGCGCTGTATGAATACAACCTGTTCACGCTTGGCCCGGTGCTGGTACTGTTCTTTGCCAACCTGATGATCATGGGCTGGTCGGTGGCGCTGGGCGTGGTGTCGCTGATCCTGCGCCATGGAGCAGGGGCCGAGGCGCTGGCATGGTCGGTGCTGTTCGGCCTGACACCGTTCTCCGCGGTGTTCTATCCGGTGGCGGTGCTGCCGCACGCAGTGCAGCCGATCGCGTGGGCGATCCCGGCGTCGCATGTGTTCGAGGGCATGCGCGGCGTGCTGCTGGATGGCGTGGTGCGCTGGGACCATCTGGCCGCCGCCGCGGCGCTGAACGTGGTGTGGCTAATCGCGGCGTCGCTGGTATTCGCCCGGCAGTTCCACCAGGCGCGGGTGCGCGGCGCACTGTTGAGTCTCGGGGAGTGATCGGGATGGACAGGGTGCACGCCGGCGCGCAGCTCCTCACGCTTCGACCGCGGCTGCTGTCAGTCCGCAAGCAGAATCACCAAAAAGGCACGAAGGCACGAAGTTCATAAATCTTCGTGCCTTCGTGCCTACCATGGAAATAGCCCGCCAAGGCCATACCGTCAGCACCACGGCTGGCATCTCCAGCCATGGGAGTGCGGCTGCCGCCGCTGGCTAACTTCGTGGCGAATCTACTTGCGGGCTGACACATCGCGATGGCCTTGCAAATATGGCAAGCAGCCCGGCCTTCTGCATCATTGGAGTTGTGGCAGGGAACATTGATCGTACTGTTTGCCGATCGGGCGAACAGATAACTTCCGGGCTGCACCGCTACGCACGGCCGATACAAGTGACGCACCCCGCGAGCGGCTTTGCCAACCCGGTATTCGACAACACGTCCAATGTCGGCACCTTCGCCAACAACGGCACCGTCTATCCGCTGAACCTCGGCACCATCTCGCAAGGGTCGGGCGCGTTCGTCTTCGACCTTGGCGTGTTGAACGACGGACGCGCTGGTCGCAGGCTTCTTTGGCAAGGACCTGATCGACATCGCTGGCCTCGGCGGTGCGGAGGTGTCGGCCAGCTATGGCGGGTCGGGCAGCGGGGTGCTGACACTGAGTGACGGGACGCAGGGCGGCGAGCGGTACCTGGCGGCGCAGCTTACCGGGGGCAGCTTCCTGATGTCGCCGGATGGCCATGGGGGGACGCAGGTCGCGTTGGCCTGACCGGGGCGGGGCAGGGGGGCCGCGGGAACGATGCTGTGCCGCGACGAACCCACCGGCGCTCTGAGTTGAGGGCCTGGATTCGTTCACACACACCCGCCCTCTGCATTTGCCTCAGTCCAGCCAAGCAGCATTCGCGCATCGCATGGCAACTTCTCCTTAATCAGATCGCCGCAAGATCGCGTTGGTAGAAAGCGAGGTCTTCCAATGCCTGGCATCGGACAAGTTCTTCAGATCATGACGTCCCTGGCGCTTCCTGGCCTGCTTGCTCTCGCCGTCACGGCATGCGCCGAGCAATCCCAGTGGTCGGAGGGTGGCGTCCCACAGGTCTCGGCGGCCCGTGTACAGTCGGTCTCCAATGCATTGGGGGATCGGTTGCAGCAGATGATCGTTCAGACCCGTCCCGGCGTAGGCGGCTGACGCTAGCAAACCGCGCCGCACAGACGCGGAGCACTCGAACACCGGGATGCGCCGGGTCACGGCGGCATCGGCGCTGCGGGCGAGGCTTCTTCCCGCGCGGCGACGGTACGGTGCGCGGCACCGCAAGCAAGACTCAGCGCAGATGCAGAAGGGACGCACGCTGAACACGCGGATGGGCCTGGGGCGGCCCGCCGCTTCACAGCAGACATCGTACACCTGAACGCGGGGAGCCCGGGCCGAGGCGGCTGCCCCCCTCTTATCCGCGTGTTCAGTGTCCATTGAGCCGGAGTTAGTCAGCGGCCGGGCCGCACCGCCAAGGCTGGAAGTGGCCGGGAGCGGTTGCCGCGTCCGGGGTGCGGGCTATTCGCATGGGTGGCATGCTGTCCCCATGCCCTCGCACATTGCCCCATGATCGCCTTCGCCGAACTGCTGGAGCGCCTGGTCTTCACCCCCGCACGCAACGCCAAGATCGCGCTGCTGCGGCGCTACTTCGCGACCCAGCCGGATCCGGACCGCGGCATCGGCCTGGCCGCGATCACCGGGGAGCTCGCCTTCACCGCCGCCAAGCCCGGCCTGATCCGCGAACTCGCCGCCACCCGCACCGACCCGGTGCTATTCGCCTGGTCGTACGACTATGTCGGCGACCTGGCGGAGACGGTGGCCCTGATGTGGCCCGCCGCCCCGACCAACACCGCCCCGCCGCGCCTGGCCGACGTGGTCGAAGCGCTGGAGAGCGCACCCAAGTCAACGCTGCCCAGGCTGGTCGCCGGCTGGCTGGATGCCTGCGACCCCTCCACCCGCTTTGCCCTCCTGAAGCTGATCACCGGCGGGCTGCGCGTCGGCGTCTCGGCGCGGCTGGCGAAAATCGCCCTGGCGGAGATCGGCGGCGTCGATGCCGACGCGGTGGAGGAGGTGTGGCACGGCCTCGCGCCCCCCTACCTGCCATTGTTCGCCTGGCTGGAGGGCCGCGCCGAGAAACCCGATCCGGCGGACCAGCCGGTGTTCCGCCCGCCCATGCTGGCGCATCCCTTGGAACCGGCGGACATCGCCGCGCTGCGTCCGGAGGACTGGCGCGCCGAATGGAAGTGGGACGGCATCCGCGTGCAGCTTGTCGCCACTGCGGGCGGCCGCCGGATGTATTCCCGCGGCGCCGAGGATATCTCCGCCGGCTTCCCGGAAATCCTCGAGGCGATGGACTTCCACGCCGTGCTGGACGGCGAGCTGCTGGTGATCCGGGACGGCCGGGTCGCCCCGTTCGCCGACCTGCAGCAGCGGCTGAACCGCAAGGGCGTCACCGCGAAGATGATGCAGGACTACCCGGTCGGCATCCGCCTCTACGACATGTTGTTCCAGGGCCACGACGACATCCGCCCGTTGCCGTTCGACACCCGCCGCGCGCGGCTGGAGGCGTGGTATGCGGGCACCCGCCCCGCGCGGATGGATCTCTCGGAACTGATCCGTTTCCACTCGCTGGACGAGCTGATGGTGCTGCGGGACGGCGCGCGGGCTGCCTCGATCGAGGGCCTGATGCTGAAGCGCGGCGATGCGCCGTATCTGCCCGGCCGCGTGAAGGGCCAGTGGTGGAAATGGAAGCGCGACCCGCTGAGCGTGGATGCCGTGCTGATGTACGCGCAACGCGGCCACGGCAAACGCAGCAGCTTCTACTCCGACTACACGTTCGGCCTGTGGCGCGACAACGGCTCCGGCGAGGACGAGCTGGTGCCGGTCGGCAAGGCGTATTTCGGCTTCACCGACGAGGAGCTGGCATTCCTCGACCGCTGGATCCGCAACCACACCGTGGCGCGCTTCGGCCCGGTACGCGAGGTGGAGAAGGCGATGGTGCTGGAGGTGGCGTTCGACGCGGCACAGCTTTCGGCGCGGCACAAGTCGGGGGTGGCGATGCGGTTCCCCCGCATCGCCCGCATCCGCACCGACAAGCCGGCGGCCGAGGCGGACCGGCTGGAGAGCCTCATGGCGCTGGTGGAAAACCGTCCCGGGGAGGCGGCCGATGCATAGTGCCGAACCAAAATGCCGCGAATTCCCCAGTCA
>DATHNI010000147.1:0-17591 GCA_035486135.1 Acetobacteraceae bacterium | reverse complement strand
GAGCGCCCCGTAGGCCACCAGGCGGAACTGCCCGAAAGGCCGCAGGTACTCGCTCGCACCACCAAGAATTGCCGTCGCCAGCAGCATCCCTTCCAAGGAGCGGTAGCCGCCGAACATCGCCATGGTCAGGAACACCACCGAAAGGTCGAGCGTGAACATGTCGGGATGCACGTAACGCAGGTAATACGCGTGCAGGAACCCTGCGGCCCCCGCCCACGCGCCACTCAGTGCCAGCGCCGCGGCCTTCGCTCGCAACACCGCAACACCGGCGGTGGCCGAGGCCAGTTCGTCGTCGCTGACCGCGCGCAGGAACAACCCGAAGCGGCTGGCGATGACGCGCCGCGCCAGCAAATAGGAAACCACCGCGCCGATCAGCGCCGCGACGTAGAAGCGTGCCGGCGTGTTGAGCACGATCTCGCCAACCGACAGCGCCGGAATGCCGCGCACTCCCTGCGGCCCACCGGTCAGGTTGCTCCAGTGCATGAACAGGATCCACAGGATCTGCTGAATGCCGATCGTGCACATAACGAAATAGAGCCCCGAGAGCCGGATCGCCGGCGTCCCAAGTGCCGTGCCGATCGCACTCGCCGCGACGATGGCGACCGGCAGTCCGACCAGCGGCGGCAGCCCGGCGCGCGTAACCAGCAGCGCCGCGGCGTAAGCGCCGACTCCATACAACGCTCCCTGCGCCAGCGAGATGCGCCCGGCGAATCCGGTAAGAAATCCAAGCCCGGTGACAGCGATCGATTCGATCAGCACCAGCGTGGCGATTTCCAGCACATAGTCGCTGGCGGTAAGCCCGACCACGCACAGACCGATGACACAGGCCAGGCCGATGGTCAGGCCGGATCGCATTCAGACCTTCACCGGCACCACGCGGCCAAGCAACCCCTGCGGCCGCACCAGCAGCATTACCACCAGGATCGCGAAGGCCAGCAGATCCTTATAGTCCGTCGAGATGTAGAATGCGGCGAGCGCCTCCAGCAGCCCCAGCGCGAGTCCGCCAATAATGGTGCCTACCACGCTGTTGATGCCACCCAGCACGGCGGCGCTGAACGCCTTCAACCCGACCATGTCGCCAAGATCGGGCGAGACGAAATACAGCGGCCCGATCAGCACGCCGGCCACCGCGGCGATCGCGAAGCTCAGCCCGAACGTCGCGCCGATCGCACGCTGCACGTTCACCCCCATGGTGGCGGCGATCTCGCCATCCGAGGCGACGGCGCGCAGTGCGCGTCCGATGCGGGTATAGGTGAAGGTGACATGCAGCGTCGCCACCAGCACCAGCGTGATAACCAGAATCCAAAGATAGGTCTTCTGGAACACCGCGCCGTGCAGGTGGTACACCCCGGCGCCGAAGATCTTCGGGAATGGCAGCGGCTCGGGATAGACGATGCGAAAGCCGTTCTCGATCATCACGCCCAGGCCGATCGCGCCGACCACGAACACCTCGTGGCTGGCGTAAAGCCGGCGGAACACGACACGCTCCAGCACCATGCCGACCACAAAGCTGATGACCGCGACAAGCAGAAGCAACGGCAACGCAGGGAGACCGAATTGCTGGGCGCCGAACAGGCCGAGGAACGTGCCGGCCATGAACACCTGGCCCTGCGCGAAATTCACCATCCGCATGGTGCGATACACCAGCGTGAAGCCAAGCCCGACCAGAGCGTAGATGCACCCTGTTCCCAACCCGCCGACGAGAAGCTGCGCGAGCACGTCCGCTACTGGTTCGCGCCAGGCAGCAATTTGAACTCCGTGCCGACGACTTCCTCGACGACCAGGGGTGCAATGAGCTGGTTGGTATGGTCGAAATGTGCGTCCCCGGGTGGCAGGCCGAACAGCTTGCCATGCCAGTCTTTCAGGCAGAGGCGCAGCTTGTCCTTGTCCGTTGCCGCCTGCGCCAGACAGGGCGCGGCAATCAGCTTCAACGCTTCATACGCCGGCGCAGCCTGCGACGGCCGCGGCGCCTGGTTCGCCTGTGCGAACTGTTGCTCATAGCGCGCTGCCCAATCTCGCGCTGTGGCATCCTCATCGACGTGGAAATAGGCTGTCGCGATCAGATGCTGTGAAGCCTGCGGCGCCAGCTTCATCACCGCCTCGTTCGAAACGCCCGCGGCGCCCATAAAACGGGCCTCGATCCCCTGATCGCGCGCCTGGTTCATGATCGCCGCGGCGGCCGGCAACGTGCCGAACACCATCAGCGCTTCAGGTTCGGCGGCAGCGATATGCGTCAGTTGCGCGGTGAAATCCTTGTCGCTGGTCTGATACGATTCCACATCCACCGGCTTCATGCCCTGCCTGGTGAGGGTGGCCAGGAAAATGTCGCGCAGGCCGACGCCGTAGTCGTTGGTGTCATAGATGATCGCGATCTTCTTGAAGTGCAGCAGATCGACGACCTGCGCCAGCCGCGCAGCGTGGCCGTTGTCGTTGGTCAGCGTGCGGAAGGTCCACTTGTTGCCGCTTGTGGTAATGCGCGGGTTTGACGCACCGACGACGATGTAAGGCATGCCCGCGCGTTCTGCGACCGCCATGTTCGCCAGCACCTGCGAACTGCCCCAGCCGCCGATCACCAGGTCGTCGTTGTCATTGACCAGTCGTTGCAGCGCAATTACCGATTGCGCCGGATCGGATGCGTCGTCCGCAACATCGAGCACGATCTTGCGGCCATTGATGCCACCCGCCGCGTTGATCTCGTGCAGCGCCATGTCGAGCCCTTGCTGGATGCTGGCGCCGTACGACGCGCCGGCGCCGGACAGCGGAATGACCGTGCCGAGTTTGATATCCTGCGCCGACGCCGTGCCTGCGGTCAGCATCGTGGCAAGCAGCGTCAAGGCTCCGGCAAGCAGTGCCAGGCGGTGCGTCATCCCAGACTCCCTTCGTCCCGGCGTGCTCGCCGACATTGTTCGGTGGCTGCCGCATCGACCACAAAGCCCGGCGACAGCACCACGCCATACTGCACGCGCGCCGCGTCCACCGACAACCTTTCATCGCGTACATCGGCGGCGACACGGGCCGGATCGCGCAGCAGCGGCGCGCCGTATCCGCCGCCGCCCGGCATCTCGACGATCAAATGCTCACCGGGCTGGATGCTGTAATGGCCCTTGCCCGACAGCGACTGGCCGGACGTCGTGCTGACGCGCCCCGCCATGCCCGGGGCGCCGCCCTCCACCCCGCGCGCGGGGTGGTCGATGCGGTCGAACGCGGTGGCGATGGCGAACGGCATGGCCTCGGCGCTTTCGATCTCCATGACCTGGCCGAGGCCGCCGCGGAATGTGCCGGCACCGCCGCTGTCGATGCGGTACTCCTTGCGATGGATCAGGACCGGCGCCATCGATTCGGTGATCTCCACTGGAACGTTGCGCACGCCGCTGGGAAACGCCGTGGCGGATAATCCGTCCTGGCGAGGCCGCGCGCCCGCGCCGCCGGAATGGAAGCCGGTAATATTGAAACTGGTGGCGTTGCGCAGCACCGAAGGATCTGCGTCCACGCGGCCCAGCCCGCCCATCAGCCGGACGTTCCACAGGCACGATGTTCCCTCGGCCGGAACGCTGTCGGGAATCGCCTGGCGCAGGCAACCAAATACGACGTCCGGCAGCATCTGCCCCATGATGTGCCGCGCCTGCACCGCCGCCGGATGCGGCGCGTTCAGGATGCATCCTTCCGGAGCCGTGACGCGAATAGTGGCGAGCGAGGCCGCGTTGTTCGGAATCCGCGGCGCGACGATGCACTTCACGCCGAAGCTGGTATAGGCCTCGGTGTAGCACAGCGGCACGTTGATGCCCTTGCCCGAAATCCCGGATGTGCCGGTGAAATCGACGTCGATCCCGTCCGCCCCGATGGTCAGCGTCGCACAGAGATCGAGCGGCTTGTCGATCCCGTCCACCGTCATCGTGTTGCGATAGGTGCCGAAACGCAGAGCGCGAATCGCTTCCAGGCTCGCGTCGCGCGAACGATCGAGGATGTAGTTGGAGAGTTCCTCGATGTCGGTCAGGCCATACTCGGCCATCATCTCCAGCAGGCGGCGCCCGCCGATCTCGTTGCAGGCGACCTCGGAGTAAACGTCGCCCACCACCTGGATCGGCTCGCGCACGTTGGCCGCGATGAGTTCGATCAGCGGATCGTTCATGCGGCCCTGCGCGACCAGTTTCATGATCGGCAGGTTCAGGCCTTCCTCGTAGACCTGGCTGGCCGCGCCGGGCACGCCACGGCCGCCGATATCGACCACGTGCAAAGTGCAGGCGAACAGCGCGACCGCGTCGGCGCCACGAAACGTCGGCGTCACCACGACGATGTCGTTGAGATGGCCGGTGCCCATCCAAGGGTCGTTGGTGATGAACACGTCGCCCGGCGCCATCGTGTCGAGCGGGAATTTCCGCAGCACGTGGCTGACGGATTTCGCCATGGAGTTGATGTGCCCCGGCGTGCCGGTCACCGCCTGCGCCACCATGTCGCCGGCGCGATTATAGACTCCGGCGGACAGGTCGCCCGCCTCCCGCGTCGCGGTTCCGAACGCGGTCCGCACCAGCGTGCGGGCCTGCTCCTCGACCACCGAGATCAGCCGGTTCCACATCACCTGCATCTCGATCTCGGTCCGCGGCTGGTTACGTGTCATGCGGAATGTCCTTCACGCTGCTTGCCTCCCCCGTGTCATGGCCGGCGAAGGCCGGCCACCCACGACTTTGCCACGTGCAACAAAGGAAAATGTTAGCATTTCAATCACGACGCGATCTCCCTGCGCAACCGTATGGCGCCATCAGCGTCGATGCTCGCGGTAAAATCGGTGCCGACAATTGTGGTGGTGGCGTCTTCGGTGATGACCGCCGGCCCGTCGATCCGCGCGCCTTGTGCCAGGTCGGCACGGTGATACACGGGCACGTCTGACAGCATCCCAAGCACGCGGTCATATACAGACCGTGCGCCGGACGGCGCAGGCCGAAACGCCGCGGCGGTGGAGCGCGCAGCTTGATGTTCGGCGGTGCCCACGGCGGTCGCCCGCAGCGTCCAGCTTACGATCTCCATATCGAGCTTCGGGATGGTGCGGCCGAACAACGCCTCATACGCGGCCTCGAACGCCCCACGAAACAATCGCGCGTCATCCGCGACGAAGCGGCGGATCGGCAGAGCCACGACGATCTCGTGACCCTGGCCGGCGTAGCGCATTTCCGCCGTGCGCACCTGGACCACGTCGGCATCCGGTGCGCCAAGACGAACCGCACCGGTCGCCTCGGCTTCCATTTCAGCGAACAGGTCGTTCGCCAACGTAGCATCGAAACCGGAGACGCGCATGAACCGGCTGCGCACCACCTCGAACGCCACCGGTGCGCGCAGGAAGCCGATCGCCGATCCGACGCCGGCGCCACGCGGGATCAGCACCGTCCCGATGCCCAGTTTCTCCGCCAACCGCGCGGCGTGCAGCGGGGCGCCGCCGCCGAATGCGATCAGCGTGCGGCCGGCAAGGTCTTTGCCACGCTCGACGGCATGGACGCGCGCGGCATTGGCCATCGCTTCCTCGACCATTTCGCTGACACCGAACGCGGCGGTCATCGCATCCAGCCCCAGCGCGGCACCGACATCGCGTTGCAGCGCCGCCTGCGCACGGTCCGGCAGCAACCGGATGCGGCCGCCGGCGAAGCCGTCCGGGTCGATGCGGCCAAGTATCAGGTCCGCGTCGGTCACCGTCGGTGCCGTGCCGCCCAGGCCGTAGCAGGCGGGGCCCGGATCGGCGCCGGCGCTTTCCGGCCCAACCGCGATGCGGCGCAGCGGATCGAGCGTGGCGATCGAGCCGCCACCGGCGCCGATTTCCACCATCTCCACCACCGGCACTCGCACCGGCAGGCCGCTGCCCTTCAGAAAACGCGTGCGCCGATCGACCTCGAACTCGCGCGCGGCCTGCGGTTCACCGCCGTCGATCAGGCAGATCTTTGCCGTCGTTCCCCCCATATCAAACGACAGCACCGCGTCGATGCCCTTCTGCCGTGCGATGGTGGCGGCCAGGATCGCGCCACCTGCGGGGCCGGATTCCACCAGGCGGATGGGAAAACGGATCGCGGTTTCCAAAGTCGTCAGCCCGCCGCCCGAGGTCATCAGCAGCAACGGACACGCCAGCCCGAATGCATCCAGCCGCTGGCGCAGCGCAGAGAGGTAGCGTGCCATGCGCGGCTGCACATAGGCGTTCGCGCAAGCGGTGGAAAAACGTTCGTATTCGCGAACCTCCGGGCAGACTTCGCTGGACAGCGTAATGGTCACGCCAGGCAGTGCCTCCGCCAGTACCGTGCGTGCTTCGATTTCGTGCGCCGGATTGGCGTAGCTGTGCAGGAAGCCGATCGCGACACTTTCAATGCGTTCGAGCCGCAGCGTCTCGGCCAGCGCGGCAACCCGCGCGGTATCGAGCTTCGTGCGCACCTGGCCGCGCGCATCCATCCGTTCCGGCACGCCGAAGCGCAGGTAGCGGGGGACCAGCGGGTCGGGACGCTCCATGAAGACGTCGTACTGGTCGAAACGGTTTTCCTGCGCCATCTCGATACTGTCGCGGAAACCTTCCGTGGTGATCAGCGCGACGCGGGCACCCTTGCGCTCGATGATCGCGTTGGTCGCCAGCGTGGTGCCGTGGATGACAACGCCGATGTCGCGCGGCCGCACCGATCCCAGTACCAGCCGCACCGCCTCGATGACGCCCTGTTCGGGCTCGCCGGGGGTGGTCAGCACTTTTGCCTCGGCCCGCGTGCCGCCGTGCTCCAGCACAACGTCGGTGAACGTCCCACCGATATCGATGGCCAGACGTCCGGTCGCAACTCCAACCACAGCGGCTTCCTTCACCTGTGGCGCAGCATCTCACGCGCTGCGCAGTCTCGCCCAGCAGTCGCTGCCTGTCTTGGAGTTCCCGGATTGGCGACGACACTAACCCGCGCCAGGCGATCCCTGCAACGTCCGGCGGCGGGCAGGCCGGGCGGTGAGCAACCCGGCTCGGAGTTGACGGACATGATCGGAAGCAGGCCAGATGACGCGATGTCGCCGCCGCCGGAACCTGTTGGCACGGCGTGATACGGCTAGAACCGGGCAACCGGCAACATGAGTAGGGGAGGGACGGAAATCATGTTCAAGATGCTGGCGGCGCTCCTGCTTGCCTGCCTGTCAACCGCCGCTCTGGCCGCGGAGCCGGCCATCACCATCGCGACCGCGCAAACGCCGTGGTACGGCGGGTTTCACCAGGTCATTGAAGAGTACCAAAAGCAGACCGGAAACGTCGTCAATGTCGAGGCGAGCCCGTTCGATGGGCTGCTGGCGAAGGAGCGGGCCGCCGTCCGGTCCGGCCAGAGTCCGTACGACCTGCTGGTGTTCCAGGTGCAGAGCTTCATCGAATTCTACTCCGGCGGGTTCCTGGAACCGCTGAGCGCGATCGATCCCGCGTTTCGTCTCGACCCTGAGATCTACACATTCGATGACACGCTGTTCTGGAATGCCGCGTCGCAGCGCTGTGAGCGCGACGGCGGACAACTCATGTCCATCCCGGTCAACCCCAATGTGCCGGTACTGTTCTATCGCGCAGACCTTTATGCAGAGCACCATCTGTCGGTGCCGGATACGTTCGACCAGCTTCTGGCAAATGCCAAGGCGTTGCAGGCTCCGCCGCGCATGTACGGCATGGTCCAGCGCGGCAACCGAGGCACGTTGGATATCGGCTGGGATTTCTTGCCGTATCTGTGGGGCTACGGCGCCGACATCTTCCGCGACCAGAAACAGGGCGACTTCACGGTCGTACTCAACAGCCCGCGTGCACTCGCAGCCCTGCAGTTCTATATCGAGCTGGCGCACACGGCGGGTCATCCGAACACCGCGTCCGTCACCCAGGCGGAGGTGATACAGACGCTGGTCACGGGTCGGGGCGCGCAGGCGATGATCACGGTGGCGGCGGCGCCACAAATGGACAATCCGGACAAATCGGCAGTCGCCGGCAAGATCGACTACGCGCAGCCCCCGCACGCCGCGGGATACAAATCGTCGCCACCGTTCGGTCATTGGCTCGGCGGTATTCCGCACAATCTGCCGGCCGCGCAACAGAAGGCGGCGCTGGCCTTCCTCGCCTGGTTCCAGACGAAGCAGGCACAGACCGATTACGCACTGGCTGGTTCTCCCCCAGTGCGCCGGGATGTTCTGGAGTCGGATCTTGCCCAACGGCACGACCTGCGCTGGATGCCGGCACTGGCCGCGGCACTGCACAATGCGCGGCAGCCATTCTTCACGAAGGACGGGCCGGCACTGGCCGCTTTGTTCGACCTCAAGCTCAACCAGGCTGTCGCGGGAGAACTGACGGCCGCCGCGGCGCTGAACCAGGCTGCCCACGCGATGGAGGATACGTTGCAAAAGGACGGCTATAAGACCGGCATCCTGCCCGACCTGGCGGAATGACCACCGCGCTTGCGGTGACCGACGCACGCGCCGGCGGCATGCCGGCACAGCGGCGGCGGCGTTTCAATACCGACCGGGCATGGCGCTGGCTCATGCTCGGGCCGGCGCTTGCGTTGCTGATCGGGCTGACGCTGCTTCCCCTGGCCGAACTCTGCGTGTTGTCGGTGAGCAATGTCAGTTGGCACAACGGCCGGCCGCTGCTGCGAGGCGTCGGGCTTACGAACTATGCCGGTCTGGCCCACGATGCGTTGTTCCTGGCCGCCATCCGGAACACTGTCATCTTTGCCCTGGCGGCGGTTGGCATGGAAGTGGTGCTGGGACTCGCTCTGGCGCTTGCGCTGGCTGCCGTGCGGCGCGGCAAGGACGCCTACATGACCATCTTCATGTTGCCCATCCTGCTGCCCGGCATCGTCATCGGTGCGATCTGGGCGCTGATGTACAATCCGGACTTCGGCATCATCAATGCCAGCCTGGCCCTGCTGGGGATCGAGCCACATGACTGGCTCGGCACGCCTGCCCTCGCGCTTGGTTCCGTCGTCGCCGTTGACATCTGGCACTGGACCCCCTTCTGCTTTCTCCTGCTCTTTGCAGCCGTTGAATCGCTGCCCACCGATGTGTTCGAAGCGGCGCGCATCGATGGGGCAAGTGCATGGCAGCGCTGCCGGCACGTCACGCTGCCGTTGCTTCTGCCGGCGATCCTGGTAGTCCTCGCGTTCCGGGCCATCATCGCATTCAAGGTGTTCGACGAGGTTTATCTGCTGACCTCCGGCGGTCCGGGCACGGCAACCGAGGTCATCAGCCTGACGATCTATCGGCGTTTTTTCATCGAGGATAATGCCGGCTATGGCGCGGCAATGTCGATCGCCGCTTTCGTTGCGCTCGGCACCCTGATCGTGCTCCTCATGCTGCTTGTGCAAAAGAGAGCAGGCGCATGATGCGCAGGGATCATACTGGCCTGCTTGCGCACGCGTTCCTGATGGTGGCGGCGCTTTGCTTCCTCGGCCCATTCGTCTGGATCGCACTTGCCGCTTTCAAGACGCAGATCGTGCTTCTCACCAGCCAGATCTGGTTCCATCCCATCCTGCGAAATTTCTACGACGTGCTGTTTTCTGGCACGTCCGACTACCGGCACCAGTGTGCCGACAGCCTGATCATCGCGGCAGGCAGTACGTTGCTTGATCTTGCGGTGGCGACATTGGCAGCCTTCTCGCTCAATCGCATGCAGTGGCCGCGATGGTGCTCCATACTGCTGATCGGCTGGACCGCGGTGTTCCACATGGTGCCGCCGATCACCCTCGCCGCTGCATGGTACGCGATGTTTCGCCCCATCGGGCTCGACAACTCGTATACCGGCATGATCCTGGCGCACGCCACGATCAACCTGCCGATCACGCTGTGGCTCATGCTGTCTTTCGTTGCCGAGTTGCCGGGCGAAATCCTGGAGGCGGCGCGGATCGACGGCGCGATGCCAGGGCAGATCCTGTGGCGCATCGTCGTGCCGCTGGTCCGCCCCGGCCTGGGCGCGGCGGCGGTGCTGGCGTTCATCTTCAGTTGGAACGAGTTTCCCGTCGCGCTGACGCTGACCCAGAGGGCCACGGTCACGGTGCCCGTGGGTGTCGCATCGTTCGCCCAGGATCATGAAATCCAGTATCCGCAGATGGCGGCCACGGCGTTGCTCTCCATTCTGCCGGCGGTGGTGCTTCTGCTGGCGGCGCGGCGGCTGATTGTGCGCGGGCTGACGGTGGGGGCGATCAGGTAGACTATGCGCCGGACGCTCCCCCTCCCCCCGGTGGGAGGGGTTGGGGGGAGTGGTTTTGTGCGGCACGAACCCCTCCCCCCAACCCCTCCCTCAAGGGGAGGGGGAGCACTCTCACCGCAAACAGAGCCCCACGACGCTACCCCAGCGCAACAACCTGGCGTGCACGATCGGGGCGATCGGTGACGATCCCGTCGACACCCCAGGTGATCAGGCGCTGCATGTCCTGCGAATCGTTCACCGTCCAGGGGATGACCAACAGGCCAAGACCGTGCGCCTCATCCACTAGGTCCTGCGTCAGGTCGGTGTGGTCGGGGGCCCAGACCGGACCGCCCTCCGCCGCCACGGCGCGCGGCACCGAGCCGCCGAAATCCGCGGGATGCGGACCGTCCCACCAAAGGCCGGCATCGCGCACCGTCTCCGCGCGGGTCAGCCAGGCGAGTCGCACGTCCGGCCGGATGCTGCGCAGGTGACGCGGGCCGCGCCAGTCGAACCCTTCCACCGTGATGCGCGACGTGACACCGGCGGCATCCGCCACCGCAACAACCGCCTGGGCGAGGTCCGATCCGTTCGCACTGCGGCCGGGCTCGCCGGGGAACGTCTTCAGTTCGATGACGAAGCCGGTGCGATCGTCAAGCCGCGCCACCTCGTCCAGCCGGGGGATGCGTTCGCCGTCACGTGGAGATTGATCGGGGAACAGCGCCGCATAGGGCGTACCGGGCCGCAAGCGGCCAACATCGTAGCCCGCCAGATCAGCAGCTTTCAAAGAACGGATCAGTGGCCCTGGCCCATCCAGCCACGCGCCGGCAATATCGCGCGTGTGGTTGGGATTAAGCGCGGGATCGTGCGACACCACGACCACGCCGTCGGCGGTCAGCGCCACGTCGAGTTCCAGCGCATCCACCCCCAGCGCGAGCGCGCCCACGAAACCGGCCAGCGTGTTCTCCGGATACAGTCCACGCGCGCCGCGATGGCCGATGATCAGGCAGGGTCGCGTCACGCTGCCCACCTTGATACGCTGCACCGCAACGCATCTCGGGAGAGAGTCAGAGTCATGGAATACACCACGCTTGGCCGCACCGGGCTCAAGGTGAGCGTCGCCGGCCTCGGCTGCGGCGGGTTCAGCAAGCTCGGCCTGGGGACAGGCAAGTCGGAGGACGAGGCGGTCGCGCTGATCCGCCAGGCGCTCGATCTCGGGGTGAATGTGCTGGACACCGCCGCCGTGTACGGCACGGAACAGGTGGTCGGCAAGGCATTGCGCGGGGTGCCGCGCGAGTCGGTGGTCGTCTGCACCAAGGCGTCGAAGGAGGCGGGGGAAAAACAGTTCCACGCCGACAAGGTGCTGGCCAGCCTGGATGGCTCGCTGCGCCGGATGGGCGTGGACTATGTGGACGTATTCCAGCTCCACGCGGTGCACCCGACCCAATACGACCAGGTGCGCGACGTCATCGTGCCGGCACTGCGAGGCGCGCGGGAGCAGGGCAAGTTCCGCTTCCTGGGCATCACCGAGACGTCGCCGAACGATCCGGAACACTCGATGCTGAACCGCGCGATACAGGATGGGCTGTGGGACACGGCGATGTTCGCGTTCCACCTGATGCACCAGCCGGCGCGCACCCGGGTGTTTCCGCTGACTATGGAACATCGCGTCGGCACCCTGATGATGTTCGCGGTGCGGCAGATCTTTGCCCGCCCCGCGCAGCTTGCGGAAACGGTTCGGCAACTGGCGGCGGATGGCGACCTGCCCGCCTGGCTGGCGGAAACCGACGAGCCGCTGAGCTTCCTGGTGCGTGACGGCGGCGCCACCACGCTGACCGACGCGGCCTATCGTTTCGTGCGGCACGAGCCTGGCGTGGACGTGGTGCTATTCGGCACCGGCGACGTTGGGCACCTGCGGACGAACATCGAGTCGCTGTGCAAGCCACCGCTGCCGGAGGCGGATCGCGCGAAACTCGCGGACTTGTTCAGCCATCTGCGCGGCGTCGGACTGGAAGCGCCGCCCCGGCGCGCGGCGGCCTGAGCCATGTCCCGTATTCGCGACATCCGCGTCCTGCCGCTGCAATTCACGCCGGCCGAACCGTATGGGTCCTCGCGCGGGCTGGCGAAGACGCGCGGCGGCGGGCTGGTGCTGCTGGACACCGAGGACGGCGTGCAGGGCATCGGCGAGGTATGGGGACCGCCCGGCGTTTCGCGTGCCTATGTCGACCTGATCAAGCCGTTCTATGTCGGCCGCAGCGTGTTCGCGCAGCGGGGCGCCGCGTACGAAGTACTGGCACGGCTGTACCACGCGGGCACGCAGAACCAGATGACGGCCTTGCTCGGCGGGATCGACATCGCGGCGCACGACGCCATGGGCAAGCTGCTGAACCTGTCGGTGGCGGAGCTGATCGGCGGGCGGCTGCGCGAGCGCGTGCCGGTCTATGCGTCGGGCGGCTATTTCACCGCATCCGACGACCAGGACGCAGCGCTGGCGCGGCAGTTGGAGGCTTGTACGACGCGCGGCTTCGGCGCGTTCAAGATCAAGATCGGCCGCAGCCCGGCCGAGGATGCCGCGCGCTGCGAGCTGGCACGGCGCATCATCGGCGACACGCCGCTGCTGACCGTGGACACCAACGGCAACTACACCGAAGACGGTGTGCTGGAGAGCATGCGCCGCACGGCGGACTGCGACATCCATTGGTACGAGGAACCGCTGGCGCCGCAGGACTGGGCCGGCTACCGCAGCCTGGCCTCGCGCGCGCCGGTGCGGTTGGCAACCGGCGAGGCGCTGTACACCACGTTCGACTTCCGCCGGCTGATCGACGGACGGTTGGCGTCGGTGGTGCAGCCGGACCTGACGCTGTGCGGCGGCTTCGAGGTGGCGCGCACTATCGGCGTGCTAAGCGCAGCGGAGCATTTGCGGATTTCGCCACATGTCTGGGGCGCCGGGGTGGGGTTGGCCGCGGCGCTGCAATTCCTCGCCGCATTGCCGTCCTATCCGCATGGCGACCACGTGCCGTTTCCGCCGCTGCTGGAATACGACGTGGGGCAGAATGCGCTGCAGAACGAGATTTTCGTCGAGCCGGTGCGGTATGCGGACGGGTATCTGGACGTGCCGCGTGGGCCCGGGCTGGGCGTGACGCTGGACATGGCGGCGGTGCAACGGTTCGGCGGTACGTGACCGCCTGTCGGGGGAAAACCGGTCGACACCTCCCAGCGAGCAGCCCGGCGGGAGATGCGGTGATAGGCATCTCCGCCATGGATCGTACGGCTCCACGGCGGGAAAACAGCCATTTTCTCCAGCAACCGCTGATCCCGACGCCTATGGGGTCAAGCCCGGCCAACTCCCGGACGAAGGCCCGCCTGAGCACGCATGTCAGGCGACGCCGATCATCTGCACCTGCCGACCCAACTCGGCGCTCTCCACCCCCGGAACCTTGCGGATCTTGGCCAAATCGGCAGCCGTCGCCCGCCCGGCTACGAAGCCCAACTCAAAACTCGATGACTGGATCTGCAGGCCAGCTCGCTTTAGACCCTGCAGGACGCGGCTAAAACCCGCCTGATCAAGATCAGAAACCGCGACGATCACTTCCTGATTACCAGCCATATCTCAACACTTACACTTTCCCCGCACGAACGCAACGCAGGGGTTGTCCTTGGGTTGCGCCTTGAAACTGATCCGGCGCCATCAGGCCGCCTGCACGAGCCCTGCTCCGACATCCCTTGGCGGCGGCGGAATTTGCCGGGCACGAGCCCGCATTGCATCCCAAAGGCTGCGGCCACGCAAGTCAGGCTGTGCTTGTGCCGTAAGCGCAGCTACGCCCGCGACATGCGGTGTTGCCATGCTGGTTCCAACCAGTGTCCTGAATAGCTGACTGCGTGGAAACGAGGAATAGACCGAGACCCCCGGGCCGGCGAAATCGACCGGCCCCGTCCCAACAGCGCCGCAGGAGAAGTCGGCCACTTGCAGCGATGATCCGACGGCCCCCACCGAGATGATCGAGGGACAGTTGGCCGGGTGGGAGACGGGCGCGATATACCGCGGCCGATCACTGTCGTTTCCGGCCGCGGCGATAATCAGGCACCCTCGCTCCAACACCCGCCGTGCCACGCGCTCGAAGACGCTTGAGTGCGGTGTATCTGCCGCGACT
This sequence comes from Acetobacteraceae bacterium, assembly GCA_035486135.1. Taxonomy (GTDB): domain Bacteria; phylum Pseudomonadota; class Alphaproteobacteria; order Acetobacterales; family Acetobacteraceae; genus JASHVB01. The sequence continues at coordinate 3,296 of DATHNI010000147.1, read as the reverse complement.
CGCGCGCCTAGAGACATGGATACGATGTGGCATTGGTGGTTCAGGGCCCACCGAATCCCGTTCAGAATCGACCCGTCAGTACCAGTGCCGCCCGGACCGCCCAGTACCTGTCCGATATACAGTTCGACGTCAGGTGCGACCCCATAACGTCGCCCCTGGATCGAGGCCATGGGTCCCCCCAGGGTTCCCGCACAATGTGTGCCGTGGCCCAGCAAATCTGCATCCGCCTTGCCGCCGAGAAAGGACTGCGTGTGGAGGAGGCGCTGCGCGAAATCCGGATGACCTGCATCTATTCCAGTGTCGAGCACCGCCACCCGAACTCCCCTGCCGGTCATCGTGGACCTGGGCACGCCCAAGGCCTGAAGCCCCCACGTGAACCGGGCATCATCCTCGAAACCAGGCAATCCCGCCCCCAGCCCAGGCCATGCGCCAGGAGACGCTACGCCTTGTAGAGCGTCCGCGACCGCATTTACGCCAGCACGGAAGCCGGCGAGGAAAACCGGATCAATCGTTTCGACCGCCTGAATGGCATGCAGTATCCTCTCTGGTTCCCATCCTGCTACGGCCGAGATGCGAGCCGCCGCCCCAGATATCCGTTGCGTTTCAGTTGTACCGGCAACAACGGCGACCCCAAGTTCCTCGATAAAGACAGCATCAGCGCCTCCAAGGTCGAGAGAAGCGGAAGGGGCACCCTCGGTGCCGAAGGTAATGTCCTGTGCCATTGCGACATGAGGGCCGGCGAGCTCTTTAAGCGTCCGCATGCCTTCGGGGCGGCCGATATCTTCGAGAGCCACCAGGTATCGGCCAGTCAAACCAATGGGTAAGGTCCAGTGAGGCTCCACGGCGGGCCGGAATGAGTTCGCTGGGGTTTCCTCCTGCTTTGCAGGCGCCCGCGACGCTCCCTTGCCACGTGCTCGCGTGCGTGTGGACGAGGCAGGCTCGGTCCGATGCGTGGCCTCACCGCTCTTGGCGCGGCCGCCCCCACCGGGCCCGGGATCGAACGGCATGGCCAAGCGGCCAGCCGAACCTTCCTTGCCTTCGCCCGGCTCACCGAATCCCCCATCGAACTTAGCCGAATCGCGCCGAAACATGTTTTCCTCCCCAGGTTCAAGTTGGCCTGCCAGGGCCACCCGAATGGCGCGACCTCAGCGAGGGCAGCTCTTCCCGCCACAGAGGCGTGTCGCGATCACGTTACCACGGCATCTCCCAGCAGCCCCACCACCAGCGCATAATAATCGGACGGATTATACCGCCGGATCGCCCCGAAGTTCGGATACACCACGAACGCGTCGCCGCCCGCGCCGTCCGGCAGCAGCACCGAGGCGCTCGTCTCCGCTGTCCCCCACCACTTGCCTGCGATCGGCCGCACGCCCTGCCGCACCCAGTCGGCCAGTAGTCGCCGTGTCTCGCGACCCGTTGCGGTGGTGTCGAACCCGGGCGGCACGGTGACCGCCTGCCCCCAGGTTTCCCCCGGCCGCCAGCCGGACTGCGCCAGGTAGTTGGCGATCGAGCCCAGCACGTCGGCGCGGTTGGTCCAGATGTCGCGCCGGCCGTCCCCCGCGAAATCGACCGCGTAGCGCAGGAAGCTGGTGGGCATGAATTGCGGCTGGCCCATCGCCCCGGCGTAGCTGCCGGTCATGCGCGCGGGTGTCACATCGCCGTGATCCAGGATCTTCAGCGCCGCCATCAACTCGGGACGGAAGAAGCTGGCACGGCGGCCGTCCCAGGCGAGGGTCGCCAGCGCGTCCACCACGTGGAAATCCCCGGTCTGCGTTCCGAAGCTGGATTCCAGTCCCCAGATGCCGGTGACGGAAGCGGGGCCGACGCCGAACCGGGCCAGCACGGCCGACAGCAGGGCACGGTTGTCGCGCACCGCGGCACGGCCGGCCTCGATGCGCTTGTCGGTAATCAGCAACGCCCGGTATTGCGCCCAGGTCATGGTGAACTCGGGCTGGTGGCGGTCGCGTTCCAGCACCTTCTGGTTCGGCGCCAGCCCGGCCAGCGCGCTGTCCAAAGTGACGGCGGAGATTCCGGACCGGCGCGCCTCAGCCCGCAGGTCGGCCAGGAAACCGGCGAAACTGTCAGATGCCGCCTCGGCTTTTACGGCGGCGGTCGCGGGGATTGCGGAAAGCAACAGGCGGCGGGTGAGCATGCCGGCTGTTTGCCATACCGGACCGCGCCGCTGCAATCACTACGATCCCGATAATCATTACGCTCCCGATAATCGCTACGGTCCCGGCAATCATTGGGGCCGCGGCAATCACCGATCCCCACGCGGCCCGCGTTCTGCTTGGCGCGACGCGCTGCACAATGCCATAAGCGGTGAATGCGATTGCTCTATCATCTGCCGCTGTCGCCCTATTCTCGCAAGGTCCGCCTCGCGCTCGCGGAAAAGCGGCTGCCGCATGAGCTGCGGCTGGAAAAAGTGTGGGAGCGCCGGCCGGAATACCTGGAACTCAATCCGGCCGGCACCGTGCCGACGCTGGTGGAGGACAACGGCCTGGCGATCGCCGATTCCACAGTCATCTGCGAGTATCTCGAGGAAGCCTACCCCGACACTGCACTGATGGGCCGCACGCTGGCCGAGCGGGTGGAAGTGCGCCGGCTGGTCGCCTGGTTCGACGGCAAGTTCGCCCAGGAGGTGACCCGCAACCTGCTCGGCGAAAAATTCATGAGGCGCCTGGCGGGCCGGGGCAATCCGGATGCGGCGGCGATGCGCACCGGCTATCTCGCCCTGCGCTATCATATCGAGTACCTCGGGTGGCTGGCGGAGACCCGCAAGTGGCTGGCCGGCGGCGCGCTGTCGCTGGCGGACTTCGCGGCGGCGGCGCATCTGTCGTGCCTCGATTTCATCGGTGACGTCGATTGGAAGCTCTCCCCCCCGGCGAAGGACTGGTATGCGCGGATGAAGTCACGCCCGAGCTTTCGCGGCCTGCTGGTGGATCGCGTGGCGGGCCTGACGCCGCCGGAGCATTACGCCGATCTGGATTTCTGATCCGGCGGCGCGATCGCGCGTTGCCAGGGCGTGACGGGTGTGCCGATCGAGCCGGAATTCCCGAGCGGCCCGACACCGCGCTTATCCCGACGCCGCGCTCACAAATTCGTGTCGCAACCGTGCTCAGCAGAGGGGCATATTGGGTCGTTCATTTGGAGTTTGCGACATGCGTCCCCTTCCATCGGCGTTTCAACGCATCGCCGGCGCTACGCTGATTGTTGCCGCTGCTGGCGGCTTCGCACTCGCGCCCACCGCAGCGCTGGCCCAGCATCATGGCGGTGGCGGCGGTTGGCATGGCGGT